>JBEBYB010000003.1:0-110292 GCA_040391295.1 Phenylobacterium sp.
CGCTGGGGGAGGTGGCGCGCGAAGCGCGACGGAGGGGGAAGCCGGCGATGGAGAAGGCGATGAGCGCGCAAAACTACATGTCCGGCTTCGGCAACAGCTTCGCCACCGAGGCGGTCGCCGGCGCGCTGCCGCAGGGCCAGAACTCGCCGCAGCGCACGCCGTTCGGCCTCTATGCCGAGCAACTGTCGGGCAGCGCCTTCACCGCCCCGCGCCATGAGAACCATCGCTCCTGGCTCTACCGCCTGCGTCCCACCGCCAGCCACGCGCCGTTCCTGCCCTATGAAGGCGGCAAGCTGGTGCGCTCGGGACCGTTCGACGAGGTTCCGCCCACCCCCAACCGCCTGCGCTGGGACCCGCTGCCGATCCCGGCCGAGCCGACCGATTTCGTCGACGGCCTGGTGACCTATGGCGGCAACGGCGACGTCGCGACCGGGGCCGGCATCGCCATCCATCTTTACGCCGCCAACCGCTCGATGCAGGGCAGGGTGTTCTACGACGCCGACGGCGAACTGCTGATCGTGCCGCAGGACGGCTCGCTGCTCATCGCCACCGAACTGGGCCGTCTGGATGTCGCGCCGGGCGAGATCGCGGTGGTCCCGCGTGGCGTGCGTTTCCGGGTCGAACTGAAGGGACCCAGCGCGCGTGGCTATGTCTGCGAGAGCTATGGCGCGCCGTTCCGCCTGCCCGACCTGGGGCCCATCGGCTCCAACGGCCTGGCCAGTCCGCGCGACTTCCTGACCCCGGTCGCCTGGTTTGAAGATCGCGATGAACCTACGGAAGTCGTTCAGAAATTCCAGGGTCGCCTATGGACCTGCACCCTGAACCATTCGCCGCTCGAAGTGGTGGCGTGGCACGGCAACCTCGCGCCATACAAATATGATCTGGCGCGATTCAATACGTTGGGCACCGTCAGCTTCGACCATCCCGATCCCTCGATCTTCACGGTCCTGACCTCGCCCTCGGAGATCCCGGGCACGGCCAATTGCGACTTCGTGATCTTCCCGCCGCGCTGGATGGTGGCCGAGCACACCTTCCGCCCGCCGTGGTTCCACCGGAACGTGATGAGCGAGTTCATGGGCCTGATCCACGGCGCCTATGACGCCAAGGCCGGCGGCTTCGCGCCGGGCGGGGCCAGCCTGCACAACTGCATGAGCGGCCATGGTCCCGACAAGGCCAGCTACGAGGGCGCGGTCGCCGCCGACCTCGCGCCGCACAAGATCGAAAACACCATGGCCTTCATGTTCGAAAGCCGCCGGGTGATCGCGCCGACCCGGTTCGCCGTCGAAACCCCGCTCGCCCAGCCGGACTACGACGACTGCTGGGCCGATTTCACGAAGGCGGAGTTGCCGGGTTGATTCGCGGGCGGCGCGCTCGGACCTGTTCATCGGTTCGGCCAACTCGGCCCGAATTGCTGGTCCAGGACGGGGCGGACCGGGCCGACTCTCAATAGCGAATGTGGGTCGCGCGAGGATCCTGACTAAGTCCCGCCCGCGTCTTGGCTTCGCCAGCCGCGCGTCATGTCGGCGACGGTCTGGAACCGCGTGGCCGGAACGGGCTCGCATGCCCGCGTCATTACGCGATGCTGACCATCGGTCCCGCGAAAGCCCTCCCGGGTGAGGCGGCCTTCGCCGAGGAACACCGAAATGGCGCGGCCCAGATTGAAGACGCTCGTGCGCTCGTCGATGAGCGCGCCGCGTTCGAACTCCTCCGGCGCCATGAACCGCGACGAACCGAACATCCGCCCCATCTGGTTGATGAACGGACCTGGCTGGTAGCTGTCGAGGTCGACCAACCAGGTGCGGCGTGCGTCAAAATCGTAGATGATCGATCCGTCATAGAAGTCGCAGGCGATCCACCCCGCGCCGCAGATCGCCAGATGCGCCTCAAGGATGGTGTCGATCGCCGCCGTCAGTTCGCTTGGCGGCAGGCGCTGAAAGCGTTGGAAGGCGCTGGCCGGGTTGGCGCGCTGCTCCGGCGCGGCCCGGACCAGTTCGCCCGCAACCCAGTCATAGACCAGCATCGGCCCCCAAGCCGACTGGCCGACGCCGCGCAGGGGCGGCTGGGCCGAGCTGCGGACCGCGCCGGCCAGGCGCTGGGCGTTGAGGAGCAGGGCGACCCTCTCCGTATGCGGCAGGAAGGACGAAGAGTCGGCCGGATCGCCCGCCGTCTTCACGAACCAGCGCCGGCCGCCCGCCTCGACGCCGAACGAGACATTGCCCGAATCCTGGGTGCGCGCATCAAAGGTGGCGAAGATGACGCCAGCCTTGCTCAGGTAGTCGGCGGGCGAAAGATCGGTCTGCTTGTCGAACGGCCAGTCGCGCACCGAACCTCGCCTCACGCTGCATGATGATGGAGTGAGGCACGTCACCGGCGCGCAGATCAACCGGAAAGCCGCTGAGCTGGCGTCCCTATGGCTTCACGGGGGCGTCTGGACGCAAGCGGCGACGGGGCAAGACGGCGCCCCGCCAGGGCCGGCCTCCGGGGCAGGGCCCCAGAGGCGTCTAGCATCACCCTAGAAGTCGACCTTCACCGAGATCCAGAGGCGGCGCGGCTCCTGGTTGTTGGTGAATTCCGGGGCGTAGGCCACCGGCGAGCCGTAGGGCAGCAGTTTCACGAAGTTGGTGTTCAGCAGATTGTAGACCGTCGCATTGATGGTGACGTTCTGGGTGACCTGGAACGATCCGCCGACGTGGAACAGGCTGTAGGCCTTGTAGTCGCCCCAGACCTGGCGGACGGCGGCGTCGGAGCGGAAGCGCTCGCTGCGGTATTCGCCGCGCAGCCAGGTGGTCAGCCGGTCGGTGGCGGCCCAGCGCAGGTTGGCGTTCAGCATGTGCTTGGGCGTATCGGTCAGCGGCTTGCCGGCCGAGGCCCCGCTCTTCTGCTCGCTGTCGGTGTAGGTGTAGTTGACGCCGAGATTCCAATCTTGCGCGAACCGCAGGCGCGCGGCGGTCTCGACGCCGCGGGTGACCGCCTCGTCGATGTTCACGCTCTGGCCGAAGGTCGGGAAGTTCGGGAAGAACCCGACATCGACGCAGCCGGCCGGACCGCTGACCCCGGCGTCGTACTGGGCCTGGCTCAGGCCGGCGCTGCAGTTGGCGACCGGTTGGCCGGTGGCGATCTTGTCCTCGAAGGTGTTGTTGAACACCGTGGCGTTGGCGCTGAAGCCGTTCAGGTTGTCGTAATAGACGCCGAACTCGGTGCTGGTGCTGGTTTCCGGCTTCAGGGTCGGGGTGCCCAGCAGGGGCAGGCGGCCCTGGTTGCCGAATCCGTTGATGCCGCTGGCGAGCTGTTCCAGCCGCGGTGTCTTGAAGCCCTGGCTGACGCCGCCCTTCACCGTCCAATTGTCATTGGCGTTCCAGACCAGATAGGCACGCGGGCTGAAGTGCGATCCGAAGGCGCTGTGATCGTCGTGCCGTGCGCCGAGCGTCAGGGCCAGGTTGTCGGTGAAGCGCCATTCGTCCTCGGCGAACACCGCCCACTGCTGGTGTTCGAACGTGCCGGGCGCGACGCCGTCCACCATCTCGGCGTCCCAGTACTGGCCGCCGACCGTGAAGGTGTGGTTGCGCCACTGCGAGAACAGCTTGGTGTCGAAGATGGTGTTGGTGGATTCCAGCGTGCGCCCGCCGCCGGCCCCGGCCACGCCATTGGGAATGATCCGGCCGATGGTCTCGGTCTTGGCCTGGGAGAGGTTGCTCTCGATCACCCCGATCGGCGAGCGCCAGTCGTGGGCCAGGACGTATTGCTCGCGGTTGAACTCCAGCGCGTCGGCGTAGCCGCCGGCGGTGGTGTTGGTGCCCATCTGGCCCTTGCTGTTGTCGTACCACTGGGTGGAGACATCGACGTCCAGCCAGATGTCGTGGTCGGGGTGGGGCGTCAGGTTCAGCCGCCCGCCGATGTTGCGCAGTTCGCTCTTGGTCGAGCTGCGGCCAAAGCCGCCGACCGGGACTTCCGCGCCGGTGGTGTTCTCGAAGGTCAGGCCGGACGCTTCGCGGTTCACGAAGCTGCCGCGCACCGCCAGGCCCAGCAGGTCGCGGATGATCGGGCCGTTGGCGTAGAAGTTGCCGCCGTTGAGGTCGCCGAACTGGTCGTCGCCCTGGAAGGTGGCGTCGAGGGTGACCGAGCCGCCCCAGGTCTCGCCGATCTTGCGGGTGATGATGTTGACCACCCCGCCCATGGCGTCCGAACCGTAGAGGGTCGAGACCGGCCCACGGACCACCTCGATACGCTCGATCGCGGCGACCGGCGGCAGGAAGCTGGTGGATGTCTCGCCAAAGCCGTTCGGCGTGACGCTGCCGGCGGTGTTCTGGCGGCGGCCGTCGATCAGGACCAGGGTGTAGTCCGAGCCCATGCCCCGGATGTTGATGTTCAGCCCGCCGGTCTTGCCGACCGCACCGCCGATGTCGACGCCCTCGACCGTGGACAGCACCTCGGCCAGGTTCGTGGCGCGCATCTGCTCCAGCTCCAGGCGCGGAATGACCGTGACGCTGGCGGGGGCGTCGACCACCCGCTGTTCGAAGCCGGACGCGGTGACCACCACGGCCTCCACGTCATTGACGTCGCTGGCTGCGCTCTGGGCGCTGACCGCGACCGGGGCGGTGCGGCGCTTGTCCTCGGTGTCCGCTTCGGCGTAGGCCGCGCCGCCCATCATCGCCAGGCAGGCGCCGGCGGTCGTCCGCATCAGGACGTTGGCGAACACAGAAAGGGACATGCCGGCTCCAGGTCAAGCTAGTTGCGATTGGCTCGCACTAGCACGCACTGGTGGCGATGGGAAAGTTTTTGCGACGCATTCGCGTTCTTAAGTGGCGGCGGCCTACAGGTTCAGGGCCTGGCTCAACGTGTAGATGACAAGGCCGACAAGACCGCCGACGATTGTCCCGTTGACGCGGATGTACTGAAGGTCCTTGCCGACCTGCAACTCCAGCTTGTCCACGACGCCCTTGGTGTCCCAGCTCGCGACCACCTGGGCGATGAAGCCGCCGATCTCGTGGCGACGGGGGGCGATCACCTGGCGGGCCAGGATGCGCGCCCATTCGTTGAGCCGCGCCTGGGCGCTCTCTTCGGTGTGCAGCCACTCGCCCAGGGCCAGCAGCATCTGCTCCAGCCGCTCGGCGATCATCGGGCTCTCGGCGGTGCTGAGGCGGGCTTCGAGTTCGTTCCAGACGCCGCGCGCCTGCTCGTGCAGCCGCGGGTCCTGCAGCAGCCGCAGCTTCAGTTCCTCGCCCTTGGCGATGAGGTCGGGATCATGCGCGAGGCGCTCGATGAAGGCCTCGATGGCCGCGCCCAGCTCCAGGCGCCAGGGATGGTCGGGCGCGCGCATCTCCTCCAGCACCTGTCCCAGCCCTGTGGTGATCTTCTCGGCGATCAGCTTGTCGACGAACTTCGGCATCCACTTCCAGGAGCGGGTCTCGACATTGGCCGCGATCTCTTCCTGGTGCTCGGCGAGGTAGGTGGAGAGCTGGTCGATCCCCCAGTCGAACAGGGCCTGGGAGCGGCCCTCGTTCCAGACGGCGGCCAGGATCTTCGACGCGGTGGGGGCGGCCGGAATGGCCTTGGCCGCGGTCATGCCGATCGAGGCGGCGGTGTCGCGCAGCATGTCCTTGGGCAGCACCCGCAAGGCGCCGGGCAGGAGCCCTGAGAGCCGGCGGGCGAGGCGGCGCGCATGGCGCGGCTGGCGCAGCCATTCGCCGCCCCAGCGGGCGACCTCCAACTGCTTGAGCCGGCTGTCGAGCACGTCGACGGTCAGGAAGTTGTTGGCGATGAAGTCGCCCAGCGCCTGGCCGATCCGGTCCTTGTTGCGCGGAATGATGCCCGTGTGCGGGATCGGCAGGCCCAGCGGCCGGCGGAAGATGGCGGTGACCGCGAACCAGTCGGCGCAGGCCCCGACCATGCCGGCCTCGGCGAAGGCCCGCACATAGCCCAGCCACGGCCAGCGGTCGTCGGCCAGGCTGGCGGCGACGAAGACCATCGCCATCACGACCAGCAGGCCGGTGGCGATGGTCTGCATCCGCTTTAGTTCGCGCGCCTTGAGGTCGTCGCTTGATCGTGCGGCGGCGACCAGCGCGGCGGAGCCCATGCGTCGCTAGCTTTCGGCCGTGGGCGCGGCCTCGTCGCGCGCGGCCCGCGCCTCGGTCTCCTTGCGGCGCGTCATCGCCGCCGAGATGTTGTCGGCGGTCTTGCGGATGGTCTCGCTCACCTTGTTGTCGAACTCGGTCATGTTGCGATTGAACGCCGAGTCGGGGCCGAGGCTGTCGGTGATCTTGCGGCCGAGCACCGACCACTCGTCCTGCAGCTTGCGGGCGACGGCGTCGAAATCGGTGACGCCGGGGCTCGCCGGCCGGTCGCCGAGCGCGGTGCGGGCGGCCGAGGCGATGAAGCCCGAGCGGCTCATGCCGCGCGCCTCGGCGCCCTGGTCGATCCGCTTCAGCAGCCGCTCGCCGATCGAGATGTTCACGCGCACCGGCGTGTCCTCGACGGTGATGTCGACCAGGAAGGCGATGACCCCGCGCTTGTGGGTGACGTCCTCGATCGGGGTCGGCTTGGGCCATTCGCGGCCGTCGTCGGCGATGGCCTGCAGTTCCTTCAGGACCGCCTCGCGGGCGCCGGCCACCAACTCGGCCATGTCGGCGCCGCTGGCGGTGATGGCGGGCAGGTCGGGGAAGCTGGCCGTGTAGCCGGCTTGCTGGTCGCCCTGGGCCAGGGCGACGAAGACGAGCGTGGTCATGAGCGGTTCTCCGTCAAATGCTACGAGAGAACGTTGTGTAGTTTTGCGCAATTTCAAGGGCCCGGCCGCGGGTCGGCATTATTTCTCCGGGAACAGGAAGGTCGCCACCACCCGCGCGCCCCACTCCGGGCCCTGCTCGGGGCGCTCCAGATAGAAGCGGCCCTGGACCCCCAGCGAGACCCGCTGCTCTCCGAATTTGTAGATGTGGCTGACCCCGGCGTTCAGCGGGATCGTCCATTGCTCGCGCTCCCAGTCATAGGAGGACTCCAGGTTGATCGTGATCGTCGTCGTGTTGGGATAGGCGTAGCTGTAGAACGGCTGCAGGAACGTCGTGCTGACATCGTCGCGGTCGTCCTCGCCGGCCACCGACCAGATATGGTTGGCCAGCATCCCCACCGTCGTCGGCCCCGTTTGTTTGAGCAGCAGGGCCGTCGGACCCAGGCCCCACTTCTCGGTGCCTAGCTCGTCGTTGCCGAGCGGATAGAGGATCGCCGGGCCGATGGCCCAGACCAGGCCGTTCTTGCTCTTCAACGGCGTGAAGAAGAAGCTCTGGGTCACGTCGCCGAAACCGAAGGAGTCGCCTTGGCCGGCGACCGTTTCGTCCTGCCAGATCACAGGCACGATGGTGCGGATGATGACGTTCCAGTCCTCGGTCAACTTCACCGGAACGACCGGCTGGATGTTCAGCGTGAACTTGCCGGCGTCCTCGGGTCCAAAGCAGCAGTCATAATTGGCCTGGAACGGCACGCTGATCAGGCTGGCGACCGGATTGGACAGTTGCTTGGCCAGTTCGGCGCTGTCGTGGTCCTGGGCCAGGGCGGACGTCGGTAGGGCGGCGAGGGCCGCGAAAGCGATGAACTTGTTCACAAAAGCCTCTTTCACGGATTGGCCGGTTGGAAGGCCTTGCGCAACGGGGCGAGCATCACCTCGATGGCGAGGGCCGCCTGAAGGATCGCGAAGATCCAGCCGAGCAGGCGAAAGCCCGGCACGGTGACGATCTTCAGGATCGGGTGCGCGAACAGCATGCAGACCAGGTTCAGCGCCATGTTGATCAGCAGCATGGCGACCACGCCCAGCCGGAACTGGCTGTCGCCGGGGTGGCCGGCCAGGAACAGCAGGATCGCCGCCACGCCATAGGCGGTGACGATGGTCGGGATCACCACCGGCGACAGCAGCAGGCCCTTGGATGTCGTGTGCGGCGTGGGGGGAAGCGCGTCCACCTCATGCGGCGCGAACACCGTCGAGACGGCGCGCAGCGACGCCAGCAGCAGCATCAGGCCGGTGGCGAAGGCCAGAGCGCCCCACGACACCTTCCAGTTCTCGCGCAGGACGGACGCGCCGAAGGCCACGAACAGCACGACCCCGGTCGCCAGCGCCACGCCCTTGAGCGCCAGCATGCGGCGCTCATTCGGCGGCATGGCGGCGGTCAGGCCGGCGAAGGCCGGGATCGTCTTGAGCGGCCCAAGCGTGATGAAGAAGATCATGAAGACATAGGGCAGGGTGACCATGCTCTGGCGTCCGCTCTGCTAGAATTTGAAGGCGAAGGCGGCGGTGACGGTGTCGCCCTCGAACGTGTTCTCGGCGCCGAACTCGTGATACCATTTGAGCAGCAGGGTCACCGGCCGCTCGCCGATCTTGGCGTCGTAGCTGACG
Source organism: Phenylobacterium sp. (assembly GCA_040391295.1). Lineage (GTDB taxonomy): Bacteria > Pseudomonadota > Alphaproteobacteria > Caulobacterales > Caulobacteraceae > Phenylobacterium. The sequence goes on from JBEBYB010000003.1 coordinate 8,375, forward strand.
AACGGCCCGGCCCCGTAAACCTCGGACTTGAAGTCGCCGAGCTTGGCGCCGGCCCCGCTGTCGCCGGTGGTCTGGATCATGGCGTAGCCCACCGCCCCCAGCCGCCATTCGCCGAACGCCTTGGTCACCGCCCCGTCGAAGTGCAGCAATTGGCCGGTCCGGTAGTCGGTGGTCTGGTTCTTCGCGTTGAACAGGTAGGTCGCCGCGCCCGAGACGGCCCAGCCGCTCTGCGGGTCCATCCAGGTGACGGCCCCTTGGAACTGAAGGCTCGGATAGTTCTTGCTGAGGTTGGCCAGGGCGCCGGACGTGTACTCGCCGGTCGGCAGGTAGACGCTGATATTGGCGTTGGAGTGGACCTTGCCGTTGTGCCAGCCCAGGACCACCGGGGAGATGATGACGTCGCCCACGCCGAAGGTGTCGTCGGACTCGCTGAAGGTGTTGCCCAGGGGGCCGGTGACGCTGGCCTTGATGTCGGCGTTGGCCAGCGGCAGGGCGAAGGCGAACGCATACTGCCCGCCCAGCACCTTCCTCTCGGTGACGATGGAGAAGGCCGCGGCGTTGGCGACCGACTCCACATCGATGCCGGCGGCGACCCGGCCGCCCAGCACGACGGCGTCGGCCGAGCCGGAATAATAGATGACGTCGTTGCGCATATAGACGCCCGGATAAGGCGGCAGCACGCCGGCCAGACTGTCGGTGTAGCCTTTCTGGTAGGGGCTTTGCCCACCCTCGGCCGCCGACGCCGCCAGCGGGACGAGCGCGGCCGCGCCAAGGCCGAAGACAGCCGAAAGCAGTTTCTGCATGGGGAATCTCCGACCAGCGTTTTCCCGACAATGTCGGGCGGCGGCGGAGGCGAGGATCAGGTGTTACCCGCTGCGGGCTTGTCAGGAGGCCCGATCAGGTCAGGCGGGCGGCCTCAGGACGCAGCGGAAGCCGACATGGCTGGTCGAGGTGTCGATCGGCTGGGCGTGGCGGGCGGCGGGCCGATAGCGCCGGCAATAGCTCGGCGCGCAGAGGTGCGAGCCGCCCTTCAGCACCTTGCGGGTGATGCGCGCGGGGTCGTTCGGATCGATGCTGGCGGCCTCGGTCGCGGCGAGCGGCCGGCTCGCCGCGCAGCAGCTCTTGGGCGCCTCGGCCGCGGGGGACGACCACCAGTCCTGGGTCCACTCCCAGGTGTTGCCGACCATGTCGACCAGGCCATAGCCGTTAGCCGGATAGGCGCCGACCGGCGACGTGCGGGCCCAGCCATCCTCGAGCGTGTTCTGATAGGGAAATTCACCCTGCCAGGTATTGGCCATCTGCTGGCCGCCCGGCGTGAAGTCCTCGCCCCAGGCGAACTCGGCGTCCTCCAGCCCGCCGCGCGCCGCCAGTTCCCACTCGGCCTCGGTCGGCAGGTCGGCGCCGGACCAGGCGGCGTAGGCCACGACATCGCTCCAGGCGACGTGGACGACCGGATGATCGTCCAGCCCCTTGATCGAGCTGGCTGGCCCATAGGGGTGGCGCCATTGCGCGCCGGGCAGGAAGCGCCACCAATTGGCGATGTAGCGCAGGTCCACCGGCCCGTCGGTAGGAGTGAACACCAGCGAGGCCGGGGTCAGCAGGCTTGGATCGGCGCCTGGATAGTCCTCGGCGCGGGGCGCGATCTCGGCCTGGGTGATCCAGCCGGTGGCTTCGACGAAGGCCCGAAAATCGCGGTTGGTCACCGGGGCCTGGTCGATCCAGAATCCGGCCACGGTCACCTCGCGGGCCGGCGCCTCCTCGGGATAGTGCCGGTCCGAACCCATGCGAAACGTCCGCCCCGGAATCCAGACCATGCCGGGGCGGGTGTGCGGTTCAGCGGGGGAGGCGGCGGTATGGGACATGATTCAGCTGACCACGCTAACCGGCGACCAACGATCAGGCCATCCCCTTAGCAGGGTCGGGTGTTCACCTGATGATGGGTCTTGGCTAGTTCCCGCCAGCGCGGGCCGGGAACTTCGCCATTATGCCCGTCACCGCGGCCTCGATCTTTTGGGGATCGACCTTCTGCGGATTGATCGTTTCGGTGGCCTGGCCGTGCCACAGCGGCTGCTGCGTCTTGGTGTCGAACACGTCCACCGACAACTGCCCCTCGGTGTACTGGTGTACGTCCACCTGCCGCCCGAAGCGGCCCCAGGTTTCCACATCGGTCTTGTCGCGCGCGCCCACGGTGATGACGACGCTGAGGTCGCCGGACTCGGCCTTGGAATAGCCCTTCGCGGTCAGCCCTTGCTCGACGCCCTGGCGGATCCGCTCATAGGCCACCGGGTTCATGCCCGCCGGGGGCTGGGGATTGACGAAGGCGAAGGTCTGATGGGCCGCGAAGTTCGCGCCGGGCGTGGTGTCCGCCGACACCTTCGGCTTGGCCCAGGCGGGAGCCGCCAACAGGCCTGCAGCGAGCGCGATGACAAATCCACGGCGGATCATGGGAAAACCTCCTGCGACAAGGTTCCTCGACGCTACAGGCGCCGGAGTTGCTTGAGGCATCAGGTGAAACCCGAAAGCCGGACGAGGCGTGGCCTTAGGGCGGGGCCGCCCCTGAGCTGGCCGGAGGAAAGACCTGCGCCCAGTCCTTGGCGACGCTGACGACGGTGATCCCATAATCATGAGCTTTATCGAGGGCTTCGACCAACGGGCTGAGGCGGAAGTCGCGGTCGTAGGCGACCTCGCGCTGGTCGTCGTCGTGGTGGACCAGCAGAGCCAGGCGCCGGCGGGGACCCGACAGGGTGTAGCGCATCATCGCCAGGTCGCCGTCGGAATTGCCGAAGGCCAGGATCGGGCGGCGGCCGATATGCAGGCCGATGTTCTGGACCTTGACCTCGCGGTCGTCGAAGCTCTGGAGCTCGGCCAGTTTCATGAGCTGCAGCTCGCCGTCGACCTCCTTGAGCTCGGTCTTGACCGAGCTGCCGATCACCTGCTCCGGCGGGACGCCGCAGACCTGCTCGGCGAAGGACCGCATGAGGTCGGCGCCGCCGCCCGAGACGATGAAGGTCTTGAAGCCGTGCTCGCGCAGATAGGCCAGCAGCTCGAGCTGGGGCTGATAGACCAGCTCGGTATATCGCCGCCCGAACCTGGGATGCAGGGTGCTCGCCAGCCAAGCTTTCGCCAGCTTGTCGAACGCCTCGATGGTCATGCCGGAATGGGCGGCGAAGGCGACTTCGAAAACACCCTGTTTGCCCAGGGCATGGATCGTCGCCATGTCGTGCTCGAGGAAGGCCTTGTAGGGCTGGCGGTCCTTGAGCTTGGGATCGGCGCCCGTCAGTTGCTGGAGGCGGGCCTGGGCGAAGGCGACCTGCACCTGCACCGGCTGTTCGCACCACAGGGTGCCGTCGTTGTCGAACACCGCGATCCGCTCGGGCGGGGGGACAAACTCCGCCCCGCCTTGCGCAGTCACCGCCTCGACGAACCCCAGGATGGCGTCCCGGGTAGGGCCGGAACGCCAGGAGGCAAGCGGGTTAGGCATGGCTCAGTGATCCGCCAGGCTGGCTTCCATCTTCGCCATGATCTGTTCGATGCCGAAACTGGCCGCCTTCTGGCGCGGCGGATACTCGGGGAAGGTGGCCAGGAACCGCCCAACTATGCTCTGGGCCGCCATGATCATGTAGGCCTTCGAGAAGTACCAATCCCAGTAGGTGTTGGAGGTGATGTCCGCCCGCTCGTAGGGATCGGTTCGCAGGTTGAATAGCTTGGGGACCCGCAAGTTTGTGAACGGCTCGGCCCAGACCTGCAGCGTGCCGGGGCAGCGCTGTTCTTGGAAGACGACCTTCCAGTTGTCGAACCGCAGAGCCACCAGGTCGCCGTCGTCGCTGAAGTAGATCAAGCCTTCGCGCGGGCTCTTCTTCTCCTGGCCGGTCAGGTAGGGCAGCAGGTTGAAACCGTCGATATGGACCTTGTAGGTCATGTCGCCGGCCTTGTGGCCCTTCAGCAGCTTGTTGCTGATCTCCGGATCGCCGGCGACGGCGAGGAAGGTCGGCAGCCAGTCGTGGTGCTGGACGATCTCGTTGGAGACCACGCCGGCCTCGATCTTGCCCGGCCAGCGAACCACCATCGGGACGCGGAAGGCGCCTTCCCAGTTGGAGTTTTTCTCGTTGCGGAACGGGGTCATGGCGCCGTCCGGCCAGGTGTTCATATGCGGGCCGTTATCGGTCGAGTACATGACGATGGTGTCTTCGGAAAGGCCAAGTTCATCAATTAAATCAAGCAATTCGCCAACATTCTTGTCATGGTCGATCATGGTGTCGTGATAGGGCGACTGCCACCGACCCGACTGGCCCAGGCTGGAGGGCTTGGTATGGGTGCGGGCGTGCATGTGGGTGGTGTTCATCCACACGAAGAACGGCGTGTCGGCGTCGTGCTGGCGCTTGATGAAGTCCTTGGCGGCGGCCACGAATTCGTCGTCACAGCCCACCATGCGCTCCTTGGTCAGTGGGCCGGTGTCCTGAATTTTCTGCTTGCCGACCCGGCCCCAGCGGGGCTCGTCGGTCGGGTCGTCGACGTCGGTCGCCCAGCAGTGCATTACGCCGCGCGGACCGTACTTCGCCTTGAATTCCGGGAAGCCGTTGGCGCCCGGATAGTCCACCTCTTCCGGGTCTTCTTCGGCGTTCAGATGGTAGAGGTTGCCGAAGAACTCGTCGAATCCGTGGACCGTCGGCAGGTACTGGTTCTTGTCGCCCAGATGGTTCTTGCCGAACTGGCCGGTGGCGTAGCCGAGCGGCTTCAGCAGTTCGGCGATGGTCGGATCCTCCTTCTGAAGACCGATGTCGGAGCCTGGCAGACCGACCTTGGTGTTGCCGGTCCTGAACCCGCTCTGCCCCGTGATGAATGAAGCGCGTCCCGCCGTGCAGGATTGCTCGCCGTAAGAGTCGGTGAACCGCATGCCTTCATTGGCGATGCGGTCGATATTTGGCGTGCGATAGCCCATCAGGCCGTCCGAATAACAGCTTAGGTTACTGATCCCGATGTCGTCGCCCCAGATGACAAGGATGTTGGGTTTACCCTTGGGCATGGTCGCCTCCGTTCGATGGGATGGGCGGCGACGACATCACAGGCCGGCGGTTGCGGGGATCAGGTGTGGACCTCAGGTGGAGTTCCAGCGTGCCCCAGGAGTCCGGTCGCTGTCGGAGTCGCCAAGGGCCAGGACCGGCCGCCGCGACAGGCGCTGGCTAGGCGTCGAGCGGTCTGTCTTCGGGGTTTTGCCTGATTTCGCGGCGCGGCCCTTCATGGCGCCGTTCGGGCCATGGAAAGCTTCTTGGACATCGTCGTCGAGACCGTGGCCCTGGCCTGCGAACTGGCCACGGTGCTGGTGGTCGCGCTTGGGGCCGGCGAGGCGCTGATCCGCCTGGCGGCGGGCTGGAACAAGCTCAGCGGGCAGGGGATCAAGCGCGTCGTCTGGGTGCGTTTCGCCTCCTGGATATTGCTGTCGCTGGAGTTCGCCCTGGCCGCCGACATCGTGCGGACCGCCATCGCCCCGACCTGGGACGACATCGGCCAACTGGCGGCGATCGCCGCGATCCGAACCTTCCTCAACTACTTCCTGGAACGCGACCTCGAAGCCTTCATCCACGAGCGCAAGCCCGAGGGGGAGGTTCAAGGATGACTGAGGCGAAGTCCCACCTCGATCCGCCGTGGCTGGAGGCCTTGATCGTCGTCAGCCTGTCGGTGGCGGCGCTGACCACGACCTGGTCGACCTATCAGGCGGCGCTCTGGGACGGCGAGCAGGCGGCGAGCTACAGCCGTGCGAACGCTCTGCGGATCGAGTCGACGAAGGCCTCGGCCAGGGCCGATGCGCTGGAGTCCGTGGACCTGGCGATCTTCTCGGCCTGGCTTGACGCCAAGGCGGCCGGCCATGCCGAGTTGCAGGACTTCTACTATGCGCGGTTTCGGCCCGACTTCCGGGCGGCGTTCAAGGCTTGGGAAGCGCTGGATCCGCTGACGAACCCCGACGCGCCGCAGGGGCCGTTCGTGATGAAGGAGTACAACCTGCCCGAACGCGTGCAGGCGCAGACGCTGGAGGCGAAGGCCCAGGCGGTCTTCGACCAGGGGCAGCGCGACAACGACATTGGCGACATCTACGTCCAGGCCACCGTCATCCTGGCGAGCGCGCTGTTCTATGGCGGGATCTGCCAGACCTTCAAGCGGCCCAGGGTGCGAATGATCCTGGCCCTGCTGTCGGTGGGCGCCTGCGTGATCGGCGTCATCCGCACCATCACTCTGCCGGCCATACCCCCCTCAATCCTATGGGGTTTTTCGGGCTAAAAAGCCTCGCCGATGTAGAAGTAGACCGCCGAGGAATCCTTGCCCCAGGCGGCGTCCAAGCTCATGTTCACCCGGTATTTGCGAGAGGCGGCGAACCGCAATCCGACCCCGGCCGCCGGCAGCACCGTACTCTCGTCTAAGTGCTTGATTCCCGGCGCCACGCCCCCGACCCCGGCGAAGGCCACGGCGCCAAACCGCCAGAATAGCGGATGGCGATACTCCGCCTGCGCCGCCCAGGTCGCGCCGTCGCGGTACTGGCCGGTCTCGTAGCCGCGCAGGTCGTTGCTCTGGCCGAACATGCACAGGTCATAGAACGGCGCCCCGTCGCCAGCCGCGCAGAGCGAACCGCGCCAGGCCAGCACGCCCTGGCCCATGCCGTGATAGCCGTTCACCGCGCCGGTGAACTTCGAATAGTCGAAGTCGCTGCCGGTCAGGTCGCCGTTCCACAGCCACTGGGCCTGGGCGTAGATCCCCTTCGTCGGGCCGTACTCGACGTCGCGGGTGTCGTATTCCGCCGCCGGTCCCAGGCCGGAGATCCGGCTCTCCAATTCGAACTTTGGCAGGGCGAGATCGGGGTATGGCGGGGGGCCCTCCCGGTCGAGCGTGGTGTCGACCTTCAGGAACCGGTACTGGGCGCCGACATAGAGATTGGGCCTGATCCGGTAGAGCCCCTGACCGAGCGCGAACACGCCCTTCTGATTGAGGCCGACCGAGAAGTCCCGCGCCCCGGCCCCGCCGCCGATCCCATAGAACTTGAGGTTCATGTCGCCATAGCCGCCGCCGGCGGTGAGGCGAAAGCGATCCTGCGCGAAGTGCGCCTTCTGGAAGATGGCGGCGGCCCAGCTTTCGGTGTCGGTGTAGAGGCCGCCGGCGCCGGTGGTCCAGACGCCGCCCGAGCCTTTCGGCTGGTAGAGCGCCACCGCCGCCAGGGCCAGGCCGTTGCCGAGCGCCGGGTTCGACTGCGGGATCGGCATGATCACGAAGCTCGGCTTGCCGCCGTCCTTGGCCTGGGCCGCGGCTTCGCCGCTCGATTGGGCGGCCGCCGAACCGGCGGCAAGCGACAGGGCGAGCGCGAGCCCGATGGGTACGCTACGCATGTGGCGACGTCAGTACGGCTGGTTGACGACGACGTAGGTCACTTGGGAGCCGGAATACTGCGGCTGATACCAGGCTCCATTGCAGTAGGAGTAGGTGACGCCGCCGTACACCCGGTTGGTGCAGGACGGAGGCAGGCTGTAGATCATCGAGCCGACGACGGCCGAGGTCACCGCCGCCGCGGTCCCGAACGCCACACCCCGGGCGACGGGATGATAGTCCCAACCGTTATGGTCCCAACCGTTGTCGACGTCGATATTCACGTTGTTGCCGGTGTTGATGTTGCCGGTGTTCACCCGGTTGGCGCCGCCGCGCGCGACGTTGCCGCCCCCGTAGGCGGTATTGCCGCCGCCGCGATTGACGTTGGCGGGCCGTGTCGCGGCCTGGGGCCTTGCCGCGGCGGCGCGTTGGGCGCCTGCGCCGCCGGCGCCCCGGTGAACGCTGCTGGCCGCGGCGCGACCGCCGCCGGCTGGTCGTCCGAAGGCGTCCTTGGGAACGGCGGTGATCGTCATGGCTACGGCGGCCGCGATCAGGGTGGCGACATGGAAGTGCAGATCTCGACGAGCGGGTGTCATGGCGGCGCTCCTCACTTGGTCGCTGTGGTGGCTGTGGTCGTCGCCGTGGCGAACTTGATCGAGGTCGCGTTCGGCGGCGGCGTGAAGGCGAAGTCGGCGTCCTTGAGGCTAGGAGCGGTGTTCCAGTTCATGACCGCCGAGAACTGAGGGTCGGTTTCGTCGAACAGGCTGGTGATGACGATCTTGCGCGGAACGGGCTTGTCGCCCCGCTCGATCCAGACCTGCCAGTCCACGTCGCCGGTGCTGTAGGCGTACTGATCGGTCTCGATCCCGCCGATCCTGGCGGGGCCGACATAGAAACCCCTGGTCAGCTTGTCGCGATTGTCGCCGGGCTCGCCCCAACGGAAGAGATCCTCCATCGGGACCTCGATGTCGTACTGGTCGTGCAGCACGTCGAGGGTCGCGCGGATGGTCGGCGGGGCGGGGGCTTGGGCGTAGAAGCCGATCTTGGGCGCGAACAGGGTGATCTGTTTGCCGTCGTAATACAGCTTGCGGACCTTGCGGTCGGAGACGGTGTCGATGGTGAACTGGCTGGGCTTGCGCACCTGATAGGTGATGGTGCTGCCGATCTGCAGTTTGCGCCCGTCATCGGTGACGTCGTCGGCGAGCACGTCGGCCTTCATTTCGAAAGCGGTCAGGGTGCGCAGATATGCGCTCATGGTTTCGAGCGCCTTGAGCGCGGCGGGATCGACCGCCGAGGCTGCCGGCGTGGTCGCCGCGGCAGGTTTGGCGGGCGGCGTCTGGGCTGCCGCGTGGATCGGCGCGATCAATAGGCCCGCCCCGAGAATGGACGCTGTAGTCAGGTAGAACTGCCTCATGGGCTTGGCTCCCAGTGGGTGTCTTCACCCGCCAGGAACGACACCTGCGCCCTCGCGTCAGTCGGGCGAAACCCTCAAGCCTGTTTCAGGATAGCCTGTGCGCCGCGCTCGAGGTGGAAGGGGCGGCCGGCCGCAGGCGAGGGCCCTCTCCGGGTTTCACCTGGCGCCCGGGCGCGAATGCTTCGCGTAGGACCCTGTCAGGGCTGAATGAGCTTTTGCTTGATGGCGAATCTGACGAACTCGGCGGTGGTGTGCACGCCCGCCTTACGCATGGCCGCGGCGCGATGGCTCTCGACGGTCTTCACGCTCAGGGACAGCAGGCGGGCGATGTGCTTGTTGGAATTGCCCTCCGAGATCAACTGGGCGACCTCAAGCTCGCGGTTGGTGAAGCTCTCCAGTCGGGATTTCCGGCGATCGTGAACCGCGGCGTCCAGAAGCAACTCCGATACGACTGAGGAGAAGTACGGGCGATTGGCGCCGAGCGCCGAGATCGCCGCTTCCAGAAGCTGTTCATTCTCCATTTTCAGGAGATAGCCTCGGGCTCCCGCCGACAGGCCGGCGCTCACGGTTTCGTCGTCGTCGTGCATGGTGAACAGCAGGACCTTGGTCTGGGGCGCGTCCTGACGTAACCGGCGGGTCACCGCGATCCCGTTCATCACCGGCAGGGAGACGTCCAGCACGACCACGTCCGGCTTCTCCTGGATGGCCATGTTCAGCGCCGATTGCCCGTCGGCGGCTTCACCGCAAACCTCCCAACCGGGATGGGCCTCGACGATCTGTCGAACACCGCGTCGCACGATCTCATGATCGTCTGCGATGAGGATTCTCAGCATCGGTTGCTCCTATCGGCTTTGGCGATCCCTTAGGTAGTACACCTGATGGTGGCATTTTCGTATAGGTAAGAACCCTGATCTAGTTGTATGTGTTTAGTTGGCGTCGGGGCCGGGGCGGAAGTTCGTGGAACTATTCAGTTCTGCGTACGGCGCCGCTTGATGAGGCGGTGTCCTTTCGAGGAGGGCGACGTTTTCGATGCGGCGGTTTGCACAGAAGTTCAGTAAAGCAAGAACGCGCAACTACGAACCGATCCTGGCGGCGATGCCACGACCGGCCGCGGTGTTGGACACCAGTGGCGATGATCCAAGCTTCATGGGGTTCAGCAGCGCCTTCCTGGCCGAGTTGGGCCTGGAGGCCTCCGCCGTGCGGGGACATCGTCTGCGAGAGGTTTTCGCCCCTGAGGCCTATCTGCTGATTTCCGACGCGGTCAGCCGGTGCCAAAGCCGGGTCCAGGCCGCCAGCGCCTCCATCACCTGCCGAACCGGAACCAGCGCCCAGCGCCGCAACATCGTGGCCAGTCCCATTCACGATGGGCCCGCCAGCCAGATTCTGCTGACGATAGAGCCGGCTCGCCGCAACATGTTCTCCAAAGAACGGCGCACCCTGCTTGATCGGCTGGGGCCGCTCAACATGGGCATGGTCTATGTCTATGATCTGGCCGCCCACAGGACCCGCTACGTCCAGAAGGAGTTGATGGAGTTGCTCGGCATCCCGCCGGCCGGGATCGAGTTCGAGGCCCTTCGCGCCCGCATGCATCCTGATGACGTGCCGTGTTTCACCAATCACCTGGCCGAGGTGGCGGCCATGAACGACGACGCGGTCTCGGATACGACGCTGCGGATGCTGGCGCCGGACGGCCGATGGCTGCCGATCCGCTCCCGCGCCCGGGTGTTCGCCCGCGACGCCAGCGGCGCCGTACGCAAGGCCATCGGTACGGCGACCGATGTCAGCGAGCACGTCGCGCTGTCCCGGGCGCTGGAGGCCACGGCTCAGGCGCTCGCCGTCGCCGAGACGGTCGAGCGGCGCAGGGTCGGGCGCGAACTGCACGACTCCACGGTTCAACACCTGGTCGCCATGGACCTGTCGCTGACGGCCCTGGAGCGCCGGCTCAGTCTTCATCAGGAAGGCGGCTCGGCGCTTCACGACACCCGTGTCGCCCTGTCGGCCGCCCAGCGCGAGATCAGGACCTTCTCGTTCATGCTGCATCCGCCTGAGTTGGAAGAGCGTGGTCTGCCCGAGACCTTGCGGACCTTCGCCGATGGGTTTGCGCGTCGGACCGGACTGCGAATTTCCGTGGACGTCGTGGGCGCCAGCCAGGCCTTGTCGCTCGATCTTGAAACGGCCCTGTTCCGGGTGGCGCAGGAGGCGCTGATGAACGTCCATCGCCATGCGCGCGCGCGCGCGGTCAGCGTGCTGCTTCGCTATGGGGATCGACAGGTGTCCTTACAGGTCGAGGACGACGGCGTCGGACTATCGAACCCGGCCATGCGACCCGCCGGGGTAGGGGTCAGCGGCATGCATGCTCGCATGGCGCAGTTGGACGGCCGGCTCAGTCTCGAGCCTGGACTGGTCGGACTGCGGGTCGTGGCCTCCGCGCCGGTCCGGGCCGCTGCGAGGTCTCAGCAGCCCGCCAGGAGAAGCCTCTCTGAAGGCGATATCCTGATGTCGGGGCCGGTACAGGGTATCGGCTAGCGGCAGACGGCCGACAACGAGGCTGTCCTGGGGGCGAACTGCTCGCGTTTTTGGGCATGATCGGCCTCGCCGAAATCCTCCCGAGGGTCTAGGTGCGGTCTGATCATCGTCCCACGCCGGGCGATGGCGGCTGAGCTTTGGAGCCCGCCCTTTGAGTTTGCTGCCTATGAGGCCGTCGTGCGCGAGGTGAAGCGGGCTGGCTCGCGCAAGACGCTGAACGCGCCCAATCTGGCCGCCCTCGGCGCCGAGCGGCTGGCGGCGGTGCTGATGGACGTCGCCGAGGGCGACCCGAGCCTCAAGCGTCGGTTGCGCATGGAGCTGGCCAGCGAGGTGGGCGCCGATCATCTGGCGGCCGAGATCGCCAAGCGGCTGACCGCCATCGAGGATCGGCGCTCGCGCGTGCATTGGCGGAGCTACAAGGCCTTCGCGCGCGATCTCGATCTTCAACGGTCGATGATCGTGGGGCCGTTGGCCGAGAAAGATGCGGTCCTGGCCCTGCAGTTCCTGTGGCGCTTCCTGGCCATGGCCGAGGGGCTGCTCATCCTCGTCGACGACGGGCGCGGCCAGATCGAAGAAGCGTTTCGCGCCGGCGTCGCAGCGGCCGGCGACATCGTGGCCCGCGCGCACCCCGAGCCGTTGGCCTTGGCCGAGCAGATCGCAGCCTTGCTGGAAGCCGACAGCGAGCGGTTGCTCGACGACCTGGTCGGCGTTGTAGTCCCGGCCCTGGACGGCGTTGGCCTGGCGGCGCTTCGCGCGCGCCTGCAGCAGTTGCTGGACGCTGCGCCGCGCGGGCGGCCGGGCGTGCGGGCGGCGGTCCAGGCCCTGGCCGACGCGCAGGGCGACGTGGAGGGCTACATCGCCACGGTTCCCGAGGCCGAGGCGGGGCTGCCCAGGGCCGGCGCCGAGATCGCGCGGCGCCTGTTGGCCGCGGGCCGGACGGAGGACGCCCTGGCCGCGCTGGCTCACTCGGCGCCGCCGGCCGGGGGGCGAGTGCTTCCGATGGGGGGCGAGGCCTGGGAGGAGATCTACATCGCCGCCCTCGAAGCCGACGGGCAGCGCGAACTGGCGCAGGAGCTTCGTTGGGGCGCGTTCGAGGCGCGCCTGGCGATCGGCCGGCTGCGGGACTTCCTGCGCCGGCTGAAAGACTTTGACGATGTCGAGGCCGAGGATCGGGCGCTGGATGTCGCCAAGCTCTATCCCAAGTTCACCGACGCATTGGGTTTTCTGATTGCGTGGCCGGCGCTCGGGGCGGCGGCCGAACTGGTTCTGGCCCGGACGTCCGAGATTGAACCAAGCCGCACCGAGGTGCTGGAGCCGGCCGCCGCCATGCTGGAGGCGCGTCATCCGATGGCCGCGAGCCTGTTGCTGCGTGCGATGGTGGCCGACACTTTCCGGCGGCGACGCGCCGAGCGGTTCGATCAGGCCAAACGGCAACTGGCCGACTTGACCTCGTTGGCGCCGCAGATCGCCGAATGGGGGGATGTCGAGACGCACGAAGCGTTCATCGCTCGGGCGGAGCGGCTGCTTTAGTTTTCTCGTCGCGATGTTGGGGAATTGGCGTTCCCCCAACCCGTTGAAGGGGTTGGGGGAACACTGGTGCCACCGCAGGGACTCGAACCCTGGACCTCAGCCTTACCAAGGATGCGCTCTACCACTGAGCTACGGCGGCGACGAGGCGCGGGCTATAGCCAAAGCCCGCGCCGGAGTGAAGCGTAAAATCGCGAAAACCGAACTTGACGTGCAAGTCGTCTCGCCGCACCCCCATTCCACATGGAAAAACCGGGAAAAACGGCCGCCGAAGAAAGAGAGGCGGCGCTTGTGGCCGCGCTGCGGGCGAATCTGCGGCGTCGCAAGGCGGGCGCCAAGCCGTCTCCGAAGCCCGATGATTCGGACAAGCGCTCGTGAAGCGGGGCCGCTTTCGCCGCCGACCCACGCAGGCTAGATAGCCAGCGAAGGGTCTGGCGCTACCGACTTGCGGGGCCGATGTCCGCCGCGTCGCCGCAGCCGGCGAGCCAGAGGATTGAGATGACAGAGACTGCTGGTCTGCGCCTGCTGGCGGAAGACGTCGAGGATCTCGCCGTGATCGCCGCCGCCCTGCAGGATGCGGTCGGTAAGATCGGCGACATCCTTTATGAGCCGGCCACCCGCCAATTGACCCTCGCCCTCAACCGCTATCGTTGGGAAGCCAAGGGCGGCGAGCGCGTGCGCTCGGCGATCCAGCTTGGCTCGGTGTTGAAGGTGCAGGCCCGCAATCTTCGACGTGGCGCCACGGACGCCGTGGTCGAGCTTCTGAACATCGGGTTCGAGCCGGGCGAAGCGCCTGGCGGGGCGGTGGTGTTCATCTTCGCCGGCGGCGGCGACCTGCGGGCGCAGGTCGAGTGCCTGGACGTGGTGCTGGCCGATGTCGGCCCGCCCTGGCCGACGCCCCGGACGCCCAAGCACGCGCTCTGAGCCCTAGCGCGGCAAGGCCCTGGCCGCTAAACAGCGCGCCATGCGCCGCTTCCGTTTCTCCGACCCTGGCTTCGAGGCCGCCTTCGCCGCGTTCATCGACGAGCGCCGCGAGACGCCCGAGGAAGTCGACACCGCCGTCCGTGACGTCCTGGCCGCCGTTCGCGCCGAGGGATTGGCCGCCGTGCTGCGCTTTGGTCGCCAGTTCGACCGCGCCGAGGTCGACGAAAACAACATCCGAGTCACGGCCGACGAGATCGATGCCGGCGCGGCGGAGTGCTCGCCCGAGGTTCGCGAGGCGATCGCCTTCGCCGCCAAGCGCATCCGCGCCTATCACGAGCGCCAGCGGCCCGCCGACATGGCCTTCACCGACGAGGCCGGAGTCGAGCTGGGCTGGCGCTGGACCGCGATCGAAGCGGTCGGGATCTATGTGCCGGGCGGCCGCGCCGCCTATCCCTCGACGGTGCTGATGAATGCTGTGCCGGCCGCCGCCGCCGGCGTCGAGCGCATCGCCATGGTCACCCCGCCTGGTCGCCTGCAGCCGGCGGTGCTGGCCGCCGCTAAGGAAGCCGGCGTCACCGAAATCTGGCGGGTCGGCGGGGCGCAGGCCGTGGCCGCGCTCGCCTATGGCGCTGGTCCGATCAAACCGGTCGACAAGATCGTCGGTCCCGGCAACGCCTATGTCACCGCCGCCAAGCGCCGGGTCTATGGCACGGTGGGCATCGACGCGCTGGCCGGCCCCTCGGAGATCGTGGTGGTGGCCGATGGCGCCAATCGCCCCGACTGGATCGCCGCCGACCTGCTGTCTCAGGCCGAGCACGACCCGGCCGCCCAGTCGATTCTGATCACCGACGACGAGGCGTTCGGCGAAGCCGTCGCCGCCCAAATCGCCGAGCAACTGAAATCCCTGAACACCGGCAAGGACGCCGCCGCCTCCTGGCGCGACCATGGCGCGATCATCATCGCGCCGCTGGACGAGGCCCCGCGCCTGGTCAACTACATCGCGCCTGAGCACGTCGAGTTCGCGCTCGATGAGCCTGAGCGCCTGGCCGACCAGGTCCGCCACGCCGGCGCGATCTTCCTGGGCCGGCTGACGCCCGAAGCGATCGGCGACTATGTGGCCGGCTCCAACCATGTCCTGCCGACCAGCCGCGCGGCGCGGTTCTCCTCGGGGCTGTCGCTGTTCGACTTCATCAAGCGCACCTCGATCGTGAAATGCGATGCGAAGTCGTTCGCGATCCTGGGTCCGCACACCGTCGCCCTCGCCGACGCCGAAGGGCTTCCGGCTCATGCGCGCTCGGCCGCGATCCGCCTGACCAGGCAGGGATAGGGCGCACTTCTCCTCTTCCCGCCGGGGTGTTCAGACCGGGGAGAGGCCGGGTGAGGGGCCTTGGCCTCGCGGACCCCTCGACGGATCGTCGGCAGAGCGCTGCTTCGCATCGCCCCCTCACCTAACCTCTCCCAAGGGAGAGGAATCGACTGTCAACGAAGCTGAACAGTTCCTGTCAGCTCCGTCCCGGAGGCCGTTCAGGAAGGCCTCGCTAGGGTGTTCGTCATCGGGGCCGGAAGGCTCCTGGCGGACCCTACAAGGACGGAGACCTGGCTATGCGCACTCTGAAGACTTCGAAAATGACGCGCGGCGCGGCCGTGGCGACCCTGGCCGGCGCTCTGGCGATCGGCGCTGTGAGCACGGCGAACGCTCAGCAGTACCGCGCCCCCACCGGCGGCGGCCCAGGCTCCATCGTCAGCTGCGACGCGCCCGGCGGCAAGCAGATGGGCGGGGCGCTGATCGGCGCGCTGGTCGGCGCGGCGGCAGGCTCGAACCTGGCCAAGAACGACCGCGGCACGGGCACCGCCATCGGCGCCGTCGCCGGCGCGGCGACCGGCTCCTGGGTCGGCTGCAAGATGCAGCGCGATGCGGTCGGCCAGAACGCCTACTATGGTGGGCAGCAACAGGCCTACCGCCCGACGACCTATGTTCAGAACGGCTATCGCCTGAACGGAAACCTGTCCCCGGCCGCCTATGTCCGCGACGGCGGGGCCTTCGTCGCGGGTTCGACCCTGAACCTGCGGGCCGCGCCCAGTACGTCGGCCGCCCGGGTCGGCAGCCTGCGGGCCGGCGAGACCTTCCAGGCGATGGCCCGGGTGCGTGGGACCGAATGGATCCTGGTGGGACGGAACGGCGTCGGCGTCGGCTATGTCCACGGCGCCTATGTCCAGCCGGCCGGCTATCAGAACGCGAACTACCGCTACTAGGCGGGCCAAGCTCGGCCCTGAAAGCGTCCGGCGAGGCACGCCGGGCGCTTTTTCTTGTGCACGGTTGCGAAGAACGCACGTGGCAGGATGACGTTAGGGGGTGGCTTTGCAATAAAGCTCCAGGCAAGCCCTCACCCAAAGAGCCATGGCCGACGAAGACCGCACCCATCACCGCCTGCAATCCGTGGAGATCGACGAGGATTCCCTCGCCGCGGTCTCACGCGACCAGGAGCAGGAGCGGCAGATCGCCATCTTCGATCTTCTGGAGGAGAACTACTTCTTCCCAGAGGGCGCGGCGACCGGTCCCTATGACCTGCGCATGGGGCTGCTGGAGAACCGGCTGGTGCTGGACGTCCGCGGGCCGGACTACGAGAAGCGTCACATCCTGTCGCTGTCGCCGTTCCGCATGCTCATCAAGGACTATTTCCTGATCTGCGAGAGCTACTATCAGGCCATCCGCAACTCCACGCCCCAGCAGATTGAAGCGCTGGATATGGGCAGGCGCGGCCTGCACAATGAAGCGTCGGACCTGTTGCGGACCCGTCTGAAGGGTAAGATCGACACCAATCTCGACACCTCGCGCCGGCTGTTCACGCTGATCTGCGCCCTGCATTGGCGGGGCTAGGGTTCGATGCCGGATGACGCATCGCGCTCGCCCTTGCCCGGGGCGGTGCTCTTCGCCTGCAATTTCAACCGGGTGCGCTCGCCGATGGCGGAGGCGCTGCTGAAGCGCGCGCTCGGCGACCGGGTCTATGTCGACAGTTGCGGCCTGAAGCGCGAACCGGGCGAGGCGGGCGAGGGGGCTGATCCTTTTGTACGCTCGGTGATGGCCGAGATATCCTGCGACCTGGAAAGCCATGCGCCGAAGACCTTCGATGATCTGGAGGACGCATCCTTCGATCTGATCATCTCATTGACGCCGGAGGCCCAGCATCGGGCTGTCGAGCTGACCCGGGGGCGGTCGGCCGAGATCGAGTATTGGCCAACCTTCGATCCGACCCTGGCCGATGGCTCGCGCGAGGCGCGGCTGGCTGCCTATCGCGAAGTTCGCGACAGTCTGGCGCAGCGGATCGCCGAACGTTTCCCCCGCTAGCTATTGGCCATCTGAGCGCGTACAGCGCTTGAAGCTACATCTGTAGCTCCGGCTCACGTCGCGACTCACTTCGTTGGCCGTTCCCTTTGACCGCCACCTGTTGGAGCTTGCATGGCGAAAGAAGAGCTGCTGGAATTTCCCGGCGTGGTCAGTGAAGTCCTGCCCAACGCCACGTTTCGAGTGAAACTCGAGAACGATCACGAGATAATCTGCCACACGGCCGGCAAGATGCGTAAGAACCGCATCCGCGTTTCGGCTGGCGACAAGGTCGTGGTCGAGATGACCCCCTACGACCTCACCAAAGGCCGTATCACCTTCCGAGTCCGTTAGAGGCCTTTTGCCAAACATGACATCGCAGCGCCTGGTGCTGGCTTCCGCAAGTCCCAGGCGGATGGATCTCTTGCGCCAGGTCGGCGTGACCCCGGACGCCGTCGTGGCCGCCGAGATCGACGAAACGCCTCTGAAGACCGAGACCCCGCGCCAGACGGCGCTGCGCTTGGCGCTCGCCAAGGCCGCCAAGGTCGCCGAAGCCCACGGCGACGCCTATGTGCTGGCGGCCGACACCATCGTCGCCGTTGGAACCCGCAGCCTGCCAAAGGTCGAGACGCAGGCGCAGGGGCGCAAGTGCCTGGAACTGCTCTCCGGCCGCGCACATAAGGTGCTGACCGCTGTCGCTGTCGTCGCGCCTGACGGCCGCGCGGTGAAGCGGCTGGTCGAAACCCGGCTGCACTTCAAGCGGCTGACGCCTGCCGAGATCGACGCCTATCTCCGGGACGGAGAGGGGATCGGCAAGGCCGGCGGCTACGCCATCCAGGGCAAGGCCGGCGCCTTCGTCATATCGATTCAGGGCTCCTATCCGGCTGTCGTCGGTCTGCCGCTCTATGAAACCATGAACCTTCTCACCGGCCTGGGGTTTGTCCGCACATGAGCGAGCGCAGCCTCTTCCTGGATCGCGGCATCGGCGAAACCCGTGGCGTCGTCCTGCTGGACGGTCGTCCCGAACGTCTGCTGATCGAGCGCGACGGCGATGACCACGCGACCCGCCTGGGCGCACGCCATATTGCGCGCGTGCGTAAGGTGGAGCCGGCCTTCGCCTCGGCCTTTGTCGATCTGGGCGGCGTCGAGGCGCTGTTTTCGTTCAAGCCCGATTCGCGGCCTGTGGAGGGCCAGTCGCTGGAGGTCGAGATCCGCACCGAACCACGGCTTGGCAAGCTCGCCACCGTGCGGGTCATTGGCCCGGCCCAAGGCGCGCCGCGCCTGCTGGCCGCGCCGCCGACCATGGCCGAGCAGTTGATGAGCTTCGCGCGCGGCGTCGACATCATCGAAGGCCGCGAGGCTCGCCAGGTCGCCGACGAGGCCGAGGCGGAGGCGCTGGACATCATTCATCCGCTGCCGGGCGGCGGAAACCTGGCCATCGAGCCGACACGGGCCCTGGTCGCCATCGACGTCGATATCGGCGAGCGTAAGGGTAACGACGTCAAGCGCGTCACCCGGGCGGCGAATCTCGCGGCCCTGGCCGCGGCCGGTCGCCTGCTGCGCCTGAAGAGCCTGGGCGGGATCGTGGTCATCGACCTGGTCGGGCGCGGCCACGACGGCAACGCGCTGCTGACCGCCGCGCGCAGCGCCTTCTCCCCGGACAATCCCGGCGTCGCCATCGGCCCGGTCGGCCGGTTCGGCACCATGGAGATGACGATCCCCCGCCGCGCCCCGCCGCTGGCCGAGACCTTATGTGACGCAAACGGCGCCTTGTCGAACCTAACTCTGGCTCTGCGCCTGATCCGGGCGATTGAGAATGAGGGGGCCGCCCAGCCCGGCGCCCGCCTGACCGCGGTTTGCGCTCCAGCCGTCGCGCAGGTTGCTAAGCCGCTGGCCGAGAAGCTGGCCGCCAAGATCGGCGCCCGCTTCACGATTCGTCCCGAACCTGCCTCGCCCCGCGAGCGTTTCGATGTGAGTGCGTCATGAGCAGCCCTTGCCCGATCTGCAAAAAGCTCTCGATCCCGGAGTACCGACCGTTCTGCTCCAAACGTTGCGCGGACGTGGACTTGCAGCGCTGGCTGAGCAACCGCTACGCCATCCCGGCGGCCGATGACGACAGCGGTCCCGACGAGGAAAATTCAGAAGACTGAAGAGCCGCTGGACAGGGGCGAACACCTCTTCTATAGACGCGGCTCCCGCGCAGGCGGGGCCTGTCGCTTCCCCTCAAGGACGCGGCGAATTGAAAGATCTTGAGCCGTCTGATCCTTGATCGGAACGGCTCGCGGCCTGGGTAGCTCAGTTGGTAGAGCAGTGGATTGAAAATCCACGTGTCGGTGGTTCGAATCCGCCCCCAGGCACCACTTTCCTTTCCTCCCCCTAGTGAAATCGAACTTGGCTCGGCGCGCTTGGCCTAAGGCTCCGCGCGCAGGAAATCGCTCAGGGCGCGCCACTTCGCCTGCTTGCGTTCGAATGGAACAGCGTGAGCCGGGCTGCTGGAGGGCAGGGTGACGAGGGCGTAGCCGGGCTCCGGACCAAGTTGTTTCCGGCCGATGCTGGAGGCCTTTCCGCCATTGAAGGCGATGGCCCGCAATGAGGGCAGGGTGGCGGCGAATTGCGCCAGCGCATTGGACTGGTGATTGCGGATGTTGGTGTCCAGGCTGCCGACCCGCTCGGCCGAGGCTATGACGTCCCAGACCCCGACCCCGGCGGCGAGCAGGCCGACGATCCGATCCGCATAGCCGGCGCTGTCCAAATCACAGCCGATCACCGAGCCGATCAGCCGCCAGAACTGATTGCGTGGATTGGCGTAATATTGCGCCTGGCGCAGCGAAATCTCGCCAGGGAGGCTGCCGAGGACCAACAGTCGAGTCCGCTCATCGGCCACCGCGGCGAATGAGGCCTTCGTGGCGGTCTGGGGCGGGCGAGCCATCGTGTCCTGCATTCTCACTCTCTTTAATGTCGCGCTTTAGCGAGCCCGGGCCGGATTGCCGACCACGGTCGCGCCGGCTGGCGCGTCGCGGGTCACCACGGCGCCGGCTCCGACGATTGCGTCGTCGCCAATGGTCACGCCAGGCAGGATGATCGCACCGCCGCCGATCCACACATTGGCCCCGATGCGGATTGGGCGCCCAAACTCCAGTCCCGCCCGGCGCTGTTCCGGGTCGCGAGGGTGGTCGGCGGTGAGGATTTGGACGCCCGGGCCGATCTGGGTCCCATCACCAATGGTGACCGCGACCACGTCCAGCACCACGCAGCCGAAGTTCATGAAGACTCCGTCGCCGAGGGTGATGTTGTAGCCGTAGTCGAAATGGAACGGCGGCCGGACGACGACATCGCGGCCGACCCGTCCCAACCCCTGGGTCAATTGAGCGTGGCGCTCTTGCGCGCTGATAACGGCCGAGGCGTTGTAGGTCGCCATCCACGCCTGGGCTGCAACCTGATCGCTCTGTAGTTCGGGATCGGCGGCGCTATAGAGCGCTCCGGCGATCATCTTTTGCTTCTCGGTGGTCATAAAGGGCCTCCCTGTGGGTCCGCGTGACGTCTTCCGAAGGGCTAAACACCTGAAGCCTTCGGCCGAAGCCGGCGCCCGGCGTCGGTGAACGTCGTTTGACTCGGGCGGCTGAGAATCCTCTGTCGCCGAACTTGGCGCCCGTGCGTGAATTCCACGCGGACGGCCCCTTGCGGCTGGCGATGGCATGGTTATTTCAAGATCGGCGTTCCGTCAGATTTGCTGCGACGCAGCGTAAAAATTCCTCCGAAAGTAGAAAATCGACTGGGATTACTTGGGGCGCACGTTGTGCGTCGCAGCATTACATGGGCCCGCGACAGGTTCGTGGAGTCGCAGGTGGAAGTATGCCCTCTTGACGCCCGGAATAGGGGTTGCCAAAGGACCCCTGCCGCACGTCTAACATAGCGGTAAGAATTTGGGCTTCCCTCGGGAAGAGTGAATTCGCACCCGCCTCTGAACGCCCAGTTTCACGTAAGTGGAAACAGGCGCCACGGGTCGGGCGCAGCGAAAGCGGCTCTCGCGTCTTGGCTGGTGCAAACCAGGCGGGGCGAGGGGCTTGTTTAGTTAGGGTGGGAGACGCTCTCGCGCGACGACCCTTCGGTCCAAACGTGCTAGACCAATCAGGAACTGGCGACAGATGCTCGACAACAAACGAAAGATCCCTTTCATCGCTCTCCTCGGCGCTGTTGCGCTGATGACGAGCGCGCCGGCGTTCGCGCAGGAAGCCGCCGCTCCGGCCGCTCCGGCCGCCGCCGACGCTGCAGCAGCCCCGGCTGCTGACGCCGCAGCCGCTCCGGCCGCTGCCGCCGCTCCGGCGGAAGACGTGGCCCCGGCCACTATCGAACACGCCGGTCAGTTGACCGTCGCTCAGATGTTCATGGACGCTCAGCCGGTCGTTAAGGTCGTCATGATCGGCCTGGTTCTGGCTTCGATCCTCTCTTGGACCTTGCTGGTCACCAAGCTTGTCGAATTCGGCTCGCTGAACAAAGCCTCGGACCGCTTCGTCGAAGCCTTCCGTGGCGCCAAGTCGATCAACGACATGGGCCGTATCGCGCAATCCGACGAATTCGAAGGCAATCCGCTGGCCGACATGGCCGCCGCGGCTGCTCAGGAAGTCGAACTGTCGCGTCAAGCGGGTCTCGCCGTCAGCGGCGCTCACCGCGAAACCACGCTGCACCGGGCTGAAATGGCTGTTGGCGCCGTTCAGGCGAACCTCGGTAAGCGTCTGTCCAGCGGCATGCAGTTCCTGGCCTCCACCGGTTCGTCCAGCCCGTTCGTCGGTCTGTTCGGCACGGTGTACGGGATCATGAACTCCTTCATCGGCATTGCGAACACCAACACGACCAACCTGGCCGTCGTCGCCCCCGGCATCGCCGAAGCGCTTCTCGCCACTGGTATCGGTCTGTTCGCCGCTATCCCCGCGGTTATCTTCTACAACTACTTCCAGACCCGCATCTCCGCTTATGGCGCGCGTACGGAAGGCTACGTTGCTGAACTGATGAACGCCATTTCCCGGCAGCTCGACAAAGGGGCCTAACCGACATGGGAGCCAAACTCTCAGGTTCTGGGGGTGGCCGGTATGCGGTAGACGCGAACAGCGAAATCAACGTTACGCCCTTCGTGGACGTTATGTTGGTCCTCCTGATCATCTTCATGGTCGCGGCGCCAATGGCCGCCGTGACTGTGGAAGTTGCTCTTCCCCCCGCGATCGCTAAACCCTCTACGAACCCTCCTAAGCCGGTCTACATCAGCATTCAGGCAGGCGGGAGCATCTATCTTGGTGACACCCGCACGGATGTTGCTGATCTTGGTAACGATCTGCGCAGCACGATCGGGCAACGTAATCCGGAGAAAGAACGCATCTTCATCCGCGCCGACAAAGACGTCCTCTACGGGGACTTCATGGGTGTGATGAACATGCTTCAGGACAACGGTTTCTACAGCGTGGCCCTCATCGGCGAAGACAAGAACTAGAGGGGGGTGACGAATGGCTGAAACCACCGACACTACCCAGGAGCACCACGAGCGGAGCATCTTTGATGAGCCGAAGAAGAAGCGGAACACTGGCCTAATTATCGCCATTGTCGGCTCGATCATCGTGCACGCCGGTCTTGGCTTCTACCTGTACAAGTCTAAGTTCGAGCCGAAGTACAAGGAGTACTCGGATGATGTGACGGACGTGGCGATTATCAAGCCCGCTCCGCCGCCGCCTCCGCCGCCCCCGCCTCCGCCGCCGAACACGCCGCCACCTCCGCCGCCGAAGCTGCAACCGCGGCCTCCGGTGAACGTGCCGGCCGACTTGCCGACGATCCCCCCTCTGCCGGTTCCGCCGGTTGAGAAGCGGATCGAGACTCCGGAACCGCCGAAGGCTGCGCCTCCGGCTCCTCCGCGTCCTTCGGTCATCACGAACCCAGATTGGGCTCGTCGACCTTCGGGCGAGGACATCGCACGGTACTATCCTGACCGGGCGATGCGGATGAACGTCGAGGGCCGAGCCACGCTCAGCTGCTCGGTGACGGCGAAGGGAAGCCTCGAGAACTGCGAAGTGGTTTCCGAGGAACCGGCGAACCAGGACTTCGGTTCTGCGGCCATTCGGTTGAGCAAGCTCTTCCGTATGCGTCCCAAGACCCAGGACGGCGCGCCCGTCGAAGGCGGCACAGTGCGGATCCCGATCCGCTTCGTGCTTCCGAAGGGCTAACGGCTTCCAAGCCGCTAGCGTCGACCACAAGAATGAGCCCCGGAGGTGCGAACCTCCGGGGCTTTTTCGTGCGCGTTGATATTTCTTGGAAAGATCACTTGGTCGCACGCAGCAACGCTTGATTGGTCGGCCCGGCGCGACTAGAAGAACGCCTCGCGATGAGCCGCCTTAGCTCAGCTGGTTAGAGCGCTAGATTGTGGATCTAGAGGTCCTCGGTTCGAACCCGAGAGGTGGTACCATCGCGAAGAGCCCCGTTTCCGGGGCTCCTCGAATTTTCCCTACATACTAAGGTTCAGCAGCGCCGGATCTCCGCCCTGGGCGGTGATGTTGACGCTCAGCGCGCGCTCGGTCGCATAGCGCCAGAGTGAGTTGGGTCCGCCCGCCTTGGGACCTGTGCCGGAGAGGCCCTCACCGCCGAACGGCTGAACGCCGACCACGGCGCCGATGATCGAGCGGTTCACATAGACATTGCCGGCCGGAACCAAGCGGCGAACTTCCGCGGCGAAGGCGTCGATGCGCGAGTGAACGCCCAGCGTGAGGCCATAGCCCAGGGCCGCGAGTTGGCCAGCGACCTTGGCGAGATCGGCCGGATCGTAGCGCACGACGTGCAGGATCGGTCCGAAGACCTCCCGCTCCAGGAAGTTCGCCGCCGGGATCTCGGCCAACAAGGGCGCGAAGAACGTCCCGTCGATGGGGGTCTGGAGCCGGTGCAGGATCTTGGCTTCCCTTTCCAGCCGCACGGCGTGTGCGGCCAGGGCGTTGCGGGCCTCATCGTCGATCACCGGCCCGACGTCGGTGGCCGGGTCGGCTGGGTCGCCGATGACCAGGGCGTCCATGGCGCCCCTCAGGCATTCGATCAGCATGTCGGCCGTATCGTTTGGCAGGAACAGGATCCGCAAGGCCGAGCAGCGTTGGCCCGCCGAGCCGAAGGCCGAGAGGATGACGTCGTCGACCACCTGTTCCTTCAGGGCCGTGGTGTCGACGAACATGCCGTTGAGGCCGCCGGTTTCGGCGATGAACGGAATGATCGGGCCTGGGCGGGCGGCCAAGGTCTGGTTGATCCGCCGGGCAGTGTCGGTTCCGCCGGTGAAGGCTACGCCGTCGCAACCGGGATGGGCGGTGAGGATCGCGCCGACGCTCTCGCCCCGTCCGGGGGTGAGCGCCAGGACGGCGGGTGGCAGCCCGGCCGCGTGAAACAGCGCCACCGCCTCGGCGGCGATCAGCGGCGTTTGTTCGGCCGGCTTGGCGACCACCGCGTTGCCGGCCGCGAGCGCCGCGGCGATCTGGCCGGTGAAGATCGCCAGCGGGAAGTTCCACGGGCTGATGCAGACGAACACGCCGCGGCCGTGCAGTTCCAGGGTGTTGGTTTCGCCGACAGGCCCGTTGAGCACCTCGGGACCGGCGAAGCGCGTCTGGGCGAGGTGAGCGTAGTAGCGGCAGAAGTCGATCGCTTCGCGGACCTCGGCGACGCCGTCGGCCAGGGTCTTGCCCGCTTCCTGGACACAGATGGCGATCAGGCGGTCCATATTGGCCTCGAGCGCCGCGCCCATCTTGCGCAGCACCTCGGCGCGCCGGTGGCCGCCGATGGCGTCCCAGGCCGGCTGCGCAGCGCGGGCGGCGGCGAAGGCCGCGTCGATGTCGGTGGGGGAGGCCTCTACGGCGTGACCGACCACGACGTTGCTGTCCGTGGGGCTGCGGACAGCCTGGAGATCGCCCCTCTGGCGAAGAGATCCGGCAATCAGCGGGCCTGAGGCCAGCGGCTGCAAGGCGCGGGCGGCGTGGTGCAGGCGGGCGGCTTCCTCGGGAATGGAAAGGTCGATCCCTGGCGAGTTCTTGCGCTCGGCGCCGTAGATGTCGACCGGGCGCGGGATTTTCGGGTGCGGTCCGGCGCCGGCCTTTTCCACCGCGCTGATCGGATCGACCACGACGTCCTCGGCCGGAACGCGCTCGTCGAGCAAGGCGTGGACGAAGGAGGTGTTGGCGCCGTTCTCCAGCAGTCGGCGGACCAGATAGGGCAGCAGGTCCTCATGGCCGCCGACCGGGGCGTAGGTGCGGACCACCGCGCCGTCCCGCAGGTCGCCCGCGGCGCGATAGAGCGCTTCGCCCATGCCGTGCAGGCGTTGGAATTCGACCTTTACCCCCGCCTGCTCGGCCATGGCCTGGACCGCGGCCAGGGTGTGGGCGTTGTGGGTGGCGAACTGGGGGTAGATGTCGGGGCTGGCGGCGATCAGTTCGCGCGCGCAGACCAGATAGGAGAGATCAGTGGCGGCCTTGGTGGTGAAGACCGGATAGTCGGGGCGACCGTTCACCTGGGCGCGCTTGATCTCCGAATCCCAATAGGCGCCTTTCACCAGCCGCACCATCAGCCGGCGGCCGCTGTCCTTGGCGATCTCGGCGACCCGGGAAACGGCGAGGACGCCCCGCTTCTGGTAGGCCTGGATCGCAAGCCCGAGGCCCTTCCAGTCGCCGAGTTCAGGCTCGCGCGCCAAGCGGTCCAGCAGCTTGAGCGACAGGGTCAGCCGGTCGGCCTCCTCGGCGTCGATCGTGAAGTTGATGTCGTGGTGCGCGGCGATCAGGGCCAGGCGCTTCAGGCGCGGATAGAGCTCGGTCCAGACGCGAGCCTCGTGCGTGGCCTCGTAGCGGGGGCAGAGGGCCGAGAGCTTGACCGAAACGCCGTGTCCGGCCTCGGGACCGGCGCCCTTCGAGCCCTTACCGACCGCTTCGAGGGCGGCGGCGTAGGATTGTTCATAGCGGGCGGCGTCGGCCGCCGTGCGGGCGCCTTCGCCCAGCATGTCGAACGAGCAGACCTGGCCCTCCTTGGCCGCGCGCTTCAGGGCGCTTTCGATGGTGCGGCCCAGCACGAACTGCTCGCCCATGATGCCGATCGCCTGGGCGACGGCCCTGCGCACCACCGGCTCGCCGATCCGTTCGACCAGCCCGCGCAGAAAGCCGGGAGGATCGCTGCGGGCCTGGTCGTCCACGTCGACCAGCTTGCCAGTCAACATCAGGCCCCAGGTCGAGGCGTTCACGAACAGGCTGTCCGATTGGCCGAGATGACTGGCCCAATCGGCGCCCCCAATCTTCTCGGCGATCAGCCGGTCGCGGGTGTCCTGATCGGGCGTTCGCAGCAGGGCCTCGGCGAGACACATCAGGGCCAGGCCCTCGCGGGTGCTCAGGCTGAACTCTTGCAGGAAGCTTTCGACCACGCCCTGGCGCCTGGCCGACCGGCGTGCGGTTCGCACCAGATCGACGGCCTGGGCGCGCACGCCCGCCCGCTGTTCAGGCGACAAGGGGCGCGCCGCCAGCAGGGCGGTGACCGCCTCGGTCTCGTCACGATACTTGGCGGCGTCCAGAGCGGTCCAGGAAGTCATGACGGGGCCTTGATGGAGTGGAGTTTCTATCGTCCGGCGTAGCTCTTATGGTGGCGGATGTCCTGCGGGTATAATTGGATTATGACGCATGAAGGTTGGAAAATTTGAGCATATGCCGGACAATATGCAGCTGGATGAGACTGATCGGCGATTGCTGCGCGTGCTCCAGCGTGATGGCCGGATCAGCAACCTGGACCTGGCCCAGCAATGTCATCTGTCGCCCTCGGCCTGTTCGGATCGGGTTCGCCGGCTGCGGGAGCGTGGGGTGATCACCGGCTTCGCGGCCATCCTGGATCCCAAGGCCATCGATCGTGCGCTCCTGATCTTTGTCGAGGTTCAACTCGACCGCACCACGGGAGACACCTTCACGGAATTCGCCCATGCCGCGCAGCGTACGCCGGAAATCCTCGAATGCCACATGGTGGCCGGGGGCTTCGACTATCTGATCAAGGCGCGGGTCAGCGACATGGAAGCCTATCGCCGCTTCCTGGGCGAGGTGCTGGTGGCGATGCCCGGCGTGCGCGAGACGCGGACCTATGCGGTGCTCGAAGAGGTGAAGTCGGTCACCGAATTGCCGGTCTAGTAGCCGGCCACCAGCGAGACCAGCCCCTCAACCGGCGCTGACCTTGAAGCCGGAGCTCTTCGCGCTGGCCGGCGCCCAGCGGCGCCGATGGGCAGGCGGGTGAGGATGCCGTTGCAGATAGCCTTCAAGGCGGGCCTTGCGCGCGCCCGCTTTTCGGCGTGACCTCGGGCCATGAAGCTCAATTCCGAAGACACCGCGATCCTCGATCGGCTGGCCGGAGAAGAAGCCGAAATCATTGGCCGGGCCGTCGATTGGTGCGCCATCGCGTCGGGCAGCCGCAACCTGGCGGGGCTCGAAACTCAGCGCGCCGTCCTGCAGGAGGCGCTCCGCGACCTGCCCGGGCAGGTGGACAGCATCGATCTGGCCGACAGTCACGATGTCGCCGCCGATGGCGAGTTGAAGGCTCAGCGTCACACACCCGCCCTGCGCCTGACCGTGCGCCCCGAGGCGGCGGTTCAGGTGATCCTCACCGGCCACTACGACACCGTCTATCCGGTCGAAAGCAGCTTCACGCGGGTGGTCACGCGCGCCGATGGCGCCCTGAACGGCCCCGGCATCGCAGACATGAAGGGCGGCATCAGCGTGATGCTGGCGGCCTTGCGCGCCATGGAGGCTCATCCGGCGACGGCCAATCTTGGCTATCGCGTTCTGCTCTCGCCCGACGAGGAGATCGGGTCGCTGGCTTCGGGTCCGCTGCTGGCGGAACTGGCGGGGCAGGGGCATGTCGGCCTGACCTATGAGCCGGCCATGGCCGGCGGGGCGCTGGCGGCCGCGCGCAAGGGATCAGGCAATTTCCACGTCGTCGTGCGAGGGCGTGCGGCCCATGCCGGGCGCGAATTCGCCAAGGGCCGTAACGCCATCGCCGCGGCCGCCGATCTGGCGGTGCGGCTGGTGGCCGCCAACGGTCAACGCGACGGCGTGACCCTCAATGTCGCGCGCATCGACGGCGGCGGGCCGTTGAACGTGGTGCCTGACCGCGCCGTGCTGCGGTTCAATGTCCGCCTGCCGGACGCAGCGGCGGCCGATTGGGCGCTGGCCTTCGTCAAGCAGGCGGTGGCCGCGACCGCCGCCGACGGGATCGAGGCGCAGCTGCATGGCGGGTTCACCCGGCCGGCCAAGCCCTTCAACGCCGCGCAGCAGACCTTGTTCGGGGCCGTGAAGGAGGCCGGCGCCTTGCTTGGTCAAGAGATCACCTGGGCCTCGTCGGGCGGGGTTTGCGAGGGCAACAATCTGTTCGCCGCCGGCCTGCCCAATGTCGACACGCTCGGCGTTCGGGGCGGCGACATCCACAGCGAGGCCGAGCATGCCTGGCCCGAGAGTTTCGTGGAGCGCGCCCAGCTCTCGGCCCTGATCCTCGCCAAGCTCGCCACCGGCGAGATTCCGGCCGCCAGGATCAAGGAAGCGATGATCTAACTCCTCTCCCCCCTATGCGGGGGAGAGGCGGGGTGAGGGGGCCGTTGGGCCGCGTTCCCGCTCGCAAGTTCGCAGAGCGTCGCTTCGCGCCGCGGCCCCTCACCTAACCTCTCCCCAAGGGGAGAGGAATTACCGTTCCGTCGTCACCGGCGCGCCTCGGTAGGGCTTGGCGTCTTTCATGAGGATGTGGGAGGCGATCTTGTCGACCCCCAGCCCCTCTTGCAGCAGGCGGTCGGCCAGTTCGCCCCAGGCGCGGACGTCGGGGGTCACGACCTTGATCAGATAGTCGAAGGGGCCGGAAACCTGGGCGGCCTCGACCACCTCGGGAATGTCCATCAACACCGCCTCGAAGGCCGCCAGATCCGCGGGGCGATGGCTCTTCAACGTGACTTCGCCATAGACGGTGACGGTCGGCCGAATGCGTTCGATGTCCAGCCGGGCATAATAGCCGAGGATCAGGCCGTCGGCCTCGAGCCGTCGCACGCGAGCTAGGCAGGCGCTCGGCGAAAGCGCGACCTTTTCGGCCAGGGCCTGGTTGGTGATCCGCCCGTCGGCCTGCAGAATCGCGAGGATTTTCAGGTCCAGGCGGTCGAGCGCAGAATATCCGTCCAATGCCATGTCTCGCCGCATCTTCTGCGGTGGAGAGTGCCGTCTTCCGCCGCCTGTTTCGTGAAATCCCTATCACAATAAGCCTCTAAGGCTTCGATCATTCTGCGGAGGATGTCATGATCGCCATCGGCGTCGTCGTCCGACCGGCCGCACTTCAGGATCTTGAAGCGCTGCACGCGCTCGCGCTGACAGCGGGTCTTGGCATGACCAATCTGCCCCCGTGTCGCGAACGCCTGGGCGTCCTGCTCGCCGCCAGCGCCGCGGCTTTGGCCGGCGAGCGCAAGGCCGGCAGTCAGATACTGCTGGTGATGGAGGCGGCCGGCGAGGTGGTCGGCACCGGTTGCATCTTTCCCAGCGTGGGCGGCGATTGGCCGTTTTATTCCTACCGGATCGGGCGGTTGCGCCAGACCTCCCAGGCGCTCGGCAAGGTGGCCGAGAACACCATCCTTACCCCAGTGAACGACTATGACGGCTCGGCCGAGGTCGGGGGCCTGTTCGTGCGGCCGGGCCTGCGCGGTTTGGCGGGGGGGCGGTTGATGGCGCGCAGCCGCTACCTGTTCATGGCCGAGCATCGCGACTGGTTCGGCGACCGCGTGGTGTCGGAACTGCGAGGTTACCAGGACGTCGACGGACGCTCGCCGTTCTGGGAGGCGGTCGGCCGCAAGTTCTACGGCCTGGAATTCAAGGAGGCCGACCGGATCAGCGTCGGCGCCGGCAAACAGGTGATCGCCGACCTCGGCCCGAAGTACCCGATCTATCTCAACCTGCTGCCGACCGACGCCGCCCTGGCCGTGGGCCAGTTCCATCCTGACGGGGCCCGCGCCCATGCCTTGCTGACCGAGGAAGGCTTCAGGTTCGAGGGCTGCATCGACATCTTCGACGCTGGCCCGACCATGGTCGCCGACATCGACGGCCTGAAGGCGGTGCGCGACAGCCGGGTCTCGACGGTGACCGACATCGGCGTGTGCGACGCCGGCCCCGAGGTGCTGATCAGCACGGGGGAGGCCCAGGCCTTCCGCGCCACCCGAGGCTTCGTCCATTGGTCCGAGGACCAATTGCGGGTCAGCCCTGAATTGGCCCAGACCTTGAGGCTGCAGATCGGAGATCGCGTCCGCCATGTCGAATTCTGAGATCGTTTCGACCGATCCCTGCACCGACGAGGTCGTATGGCGCGGCCCGGCGACGTCGACCTCTGAACTCGGCGCCGTCATGGCGCGGGCCCGGCAGGGGTTCCGTGCGTGGTCGGCGCTGCCGCTGGAGGAGCGCTGCCGCATCGGCCGGGCCTTCGCCGATCTGGCCAAGGCCCGGCGTGACGTCATCGCCAAGCTGGTCAGCCAGGAAACCGGCAAGCCCTATTGGGAAACCCTGACCGAGGCCGACACGGTCGCGGGCAAGGTCGAGGTCTCGATCCGCGCCCAGGCCGAGCGCGCCGGCGAACGGGTGGGCGAGGCGGCGGGCGCCAGGGCGCGGCTGGCTCATCGCCCGCATGGCGTGGTGGCGGTGATCGGTCCGTTCAATTTCCCCATGCACCTGCCGAACGGCCACATCGCCCCGGCGCTGCTGGCCGGCAATGCGGTGGTCTTCAAGCCAAGCGAGAAGACCCCCGCCAGCGGCCTCTATCTGGCCGGGCTGTGGCGTGAGGCCGGCGTTCCCGATGACGTGCTGCAGGTGGTGATCGGCGGCGCCGAGATCGCCCAGGCCTTGGTCGCTCACCCTGACATCGATGGGGTGTTCTTCACCGGCGGGGTTGGGGCGGGCCGGGCGATCCATATGGCCCTGGCTGACCAACCCCAGAAGATCGTCGCCCTGGAGTTGGGCGGCAACAATCCGCTGGTCGCCTGGGACATCGCCGACGCCGAGAGCGCGGCCCACCTGATCGTGCAGTCGGCCTATGTGTCGGCCGGCCAGAGGTGTTCCTGCGCGCGGCGGCTGATCATTCCGCAAGGCGCGGCCGGCGAGCGCATCATCGAGGCGCTGACGGCGCTGATCGACAAGATCAAGGTCGGCGCGCCGTTCGATGAGCCGCAGCCGTTCATGGGGCCGGTGATCGACATGGCCAGTGCATGTGGCCTGCTCCGCGCTCAAGGCCGCCTGGGCGGACAATCCATCCGTGAGCTGATGCCGACGGCGCCAGATCGCCCCTATCTGACGCCCGGCCTGATCGACGTCACCGGGGTTGATGTCCCAGATCAGGAGAACTTCGGACCGCTGCTCCAGGTCATCCGGGTCGCCGATTGGGACGGCGCCATGACCGCCGCCAACGCCACCCGCTTTGGCCTGGCCGCCGGTTTGCTCTCCGATGATGAAGCGCTCTATCGGCGCTTCTGGTCGCAGGCCCGCGCCGGGATCGTCAACTGGAACCGGCCGACGACGGGGGCGGCCGCCACCGCGCCGTTCGGCGGGCCGGGCTTGTCTGGCAATCATCGACCCAGCGCCTACTATGCGGCCGACTATTGCGCCTATCCGGTCGCGAGCCTGGAGGCCGAGAGCGTCAACTTCCGCATCGCCACGGGCCTGACGACGTGAGTGCGGTCGAAATCAATTTCGACGGTCTGCCGGGACCCACCCATAACTATGCTGGCCTGTCGGTCGGCAATGTCGCCTCGCAGTCCAACTTCGGCGAGGTCTCCTATCCGCGCGCCGCCGCCCGTCAGGGCCTGGCCAAGATGCGCAGGGTGATGGAGCTGGGGCTGGTCCAAGGCTTTTTGCCGCCGCCCTTGCGCCCGGCCGCCGCGGCCCTGCGTCCATTCGGCTTCAAGGGCAGCGACGACGAGGTGCTTTCGGCCGCCGCCTCGGAGGACCTCAGCCTGTTCCGGGCGGCCTGCTCGGCGTCCAGCATGTGGCGGGCCAACGCCGCGAGCGTCCTGGCGGCGCCCGACACCGCGGATGGTCGGGTGCATCTGGTCACGGCCAATCTGGCCGGCATGCTGCATCGGAGCTTCGAGGCCGGCGAGACCTACGGGCTTCTGCGCCGGGTGTTCCCTGACGCCGACCGGTTTTGCATCCATGAGCCTTTGCCGGCGGCCCGGCATTTCGGCGACGAGGGCGCGGCGAACCACATGCGGCTGGCGGCCAGCCATGGCGCGCCGGGCCTGAACGTCTTCGCTCACGGCGAACTGCGGGGCGGGAGCTATCCGGAGCGTCAGAGCCGCCGGGCGAGCGAGGCGGTGGCGCGGTTGGCGGGGCTTGACCCGGCCTGCACCCTCTACGCTTTGCAGAACGAAGCGGCGGTCCAGGCCGGAGCCTTCCACAACGATGTCGTGGCGGTGGCCAACGCCAATGTGTTGCTGGCTCACCCCGAAGCGTTCGCCGATCCGGCGCGGCTCTACGGCGCGCTGCGCCAGCGGTTGCCCAATCTGCACATCGTCGAGACCTTCGGGGTCAGCTTGGCCGACGCGGTCTCGTCTTACCTGTTCAATTCGCAGCTTGTGACCCTGCCCGGCGGCGACATGGCGCTGATCGTGCCGTCGGACGCCAAGGATAACGCCGCCGCCTGGACGGCCGTCGAAGGCGTGCTGGCCGCCGACAATCCGATCAGACACGCCGTGGTGGTCGATCTGCGCGAGAGCATGCGCAATGGCGGCGGCCCGGCCTGCCTTCGCCTGCGCGTACCGGTCGACGGCCCGGCGCGAGCCGGGATCGATCAGCGTTTCCTGCTGACGCCGGAACGGTTGGCGGCGCTGTCGCAGGTGGTGGAGGCCTATTGGCCCGAGCGTATCGCGCCCGACGACCTGCTGTCGCCGGAGCTGTGGGCTCAGGCGCGCGCGGCGCATGACGCCCTTGAGGCCGTGATCGCCTAGGCTTGGATGGCGGTGGAACCCTGTGGCGCGGGGGTTTCGACGCGCAGCCGCGCGCTCATCTTGGCGTGCAGGCGCCGGATGCAGTCGCTGGCGGTCTTCTCGAACCAGAACGGGAAGATCGCGTGGATCAGGCAGGCGAGCCCGGCGACGACCATCGTCGCGCCAAAGGCTGCGGCCTGGGCCAGATGCTGCGCGTAGCTTTCGCCGATGGCGGTCGGGTGCCGGTTGAACGCGCCGAGCATGGGCCTCTCCTGTAGATCGCTTGAGCCCCAAGATCGCGCGCTTGGCCGAGAAAGGCGTTGTCGATCTCTTCGTGTTTCGGCACATACGGGGAATCTCATTCTCGTATGCGTGAGTTCGAATGACAAATGTTCTCTTGGATCCAATTGATCGGCGAATCCTACGGGAGCTGCAGGCCGATGCGACCATCCCCGTCGCTGAACTGGCGGAGCGGGTGGGGCTGTCGCAGACCCCGTGCTGGAAGCGGGTCAAACGTCTGACCGACGAGGGGGTGATCGAGCGCAAGGTGGCGTTGCTGGATCGCGACAAGCTGGACCTTGGATTGGTGGTCTTCGTCTCGGTCCGCACCAACCGCCATGATGACGCATGGATCGCCGACTTCGCCAAGGGCGCCGCGGCCTTGCCCGAAGTGGTGGAGTTCTATCGGCTGGCGGGAGAGACCGATTACCTGTTGAAGGTGGTGGTTTCCGACATCTCCGCTTACGACCGTTTCTACAAACGCCTGATCGCCACGGCCCCGCTGAACGACGTCTCCTCCGCCTTTGCAATGGAGCAGATCAAGTTCACCACCGCCCTCCCGCTCTGAGACCCGATGAACCTCTACGACCTGCTCGCCTCGCGCTTTCCCGCCGACCGTTCCAAGCCGGCCTTCCTGCTCGCTGACGGGAGCGCGATCTCCTATGGCCAGCTCGAGGACGACGTCGCGCGCACGGCCAGCCTGCTGATCGAGTACGAGGTCGAGCCTGGCGACCGGGTGGCGTTGCAGTCGGAAAAGAGCGTCGCAGCCGTGGCGGTCTATCTGGCGACCCTGAAGGTCGGCGCGGTCTTCCTGCCGCTTAACACCGCCTATACCGAGGCCGAGGTCGACTACTTCATCGAGGACGCCGAGCCGGTGCTGTTCGTCGAGGACGCCGAGGCGTTGGTCGCCGACGCCCGGACCCGCCCCCCCTTGGCCGAGACCTTGGTCATGGACGACGATGACCTAGCCTCGATCATCTACACCTCGGGCACGACCGGGCGCTCGAAAGGGGCGATGCTCAGCCACGGCAATTTGGCCGCCAACGCCCAGGCCCTGCATCAGATCTGGGGCTTCACGTCAGACGACGTCCTGCTGCACGCCCTGCCGATCTTCCACGTCCATGGCCTGTTCGTGGGGCTGCACTGCGCGTTCCTCTCGGGCGCGCCGATGGTCTGGCTGCCCAGGTTCGATGACGCCCAGGTGCTGGACGGCCTGTCCAAGGCCACGGTGATGATGGGGGTGCCGACCTTCTACACGCGTCTGTTGGCCAATCCGGACTTCACCCAGGACCGCGCCGGCCACATGCGGCTGTTCATCTCGGGCTCCGCGCCATTGCTGGAATCGACTTTCACGGAGTTCGAGGCTCGGACCGGCAAGCGCATCCTGGAGCGCTACGGCATGAGCGAGGCGGTGATCATCACCTCGAACCCGCTGGACGGCGAGCGTATCGCCGGCAGCGTCGGCTATCCCTTGCCGGGCGTCGATCTGCGCATCGCCGGCGAGGAGACCGGGACTATCGAGATCAAGGGGCCGAGCGTGTTCGCCGCCTATTGGCGGATGCCCGAGAAGACCGCCGAGGAGTTCACCGCCGACGGCTATTTCATCACCGGAGACGTCGGCCGCCAGGATCCTGACGGGCGAGTGTGGATTTCGGGCCGGGCCAAGGACCTGATCATCTC
Source organism: Phenylobacterium sp. (assembly GCA_040391295.1). Lineage (GTDB taxonomy): Bacteria > Pseudomonadota > Alphaproteobacteria > Caulobacterales > Caulobacteraceae > Phenylobacterium. The sequence goes on from JBEBYB010000003.1 coordinate 43,355, forward strand.
GGGCGGCTTCAACGTCTATCCCAAGGAGATCGAGCTGATCTTCGACGAATTGCCGGGCGTGAGCGAAAGCGCGGTCATCGGCGTGCCGCACGCCGACTTTGGCGAGGCCGTGGTGGCGGTGGTGATCGGCCAAGGCGACGAGGCCGACCTGATCGCCCAGGCGCGGACCAGGCTGGCGGCCTTCAAGGCGCCCAAGCGGGTGTTCTTCGTGGACGAACTGCCGCGCAACGCCATGGGCAAGGTGCAGAAGAACCTGCTGCGTGAGCGGTTCGCCGGGACGTTCGGGTAGGGCGCGCGCCCACCCCACCTCGTCATCCTCCGGTCGTCTGAAAGACGATCCGGGGGACCCAAGCCGCGTTGCAGGACTTGCACGCCCGCTTGGGTCCCCCGGATCAGCCTTCGGCTGACCGGAGGATGACGAGGTGAGGGGCTACGGCTGATACCTGCTCGGCGCGACGCCCAGCAGGCGCTTGAACATGGTGGCGAAGGCCGCCGGGCTCTCATAGCCCAGGTCGAGGGCGATGGCGGTGACCTGGTCGCCGGCCGCCAGCCGGGGCAGGGCGACCAGCACGCAGGCCTGTTGCCGCCACTCGGCGAAGCTCATTCCCGTCTCACGTCGAAACAGCCGGGTGAAGGCGCGCCGTCCCATGCCCAGGGCGTCGCTCCAGCCGTCGATGGTGTCGTGCGGGCTCGGCTGCTCTAGGAAGGCGTGGCACCTGGCGACCAGGGCCGGCGTCATCGGGAAGGGGACGGCGAGCGGGATCACCGGGGCCCGTTCCAGTTCGGCGATCAGCAGCGACATGACCAGGCCGTCGCGCCCCTCCAGATCGTACTCCCGCTCGACCTCGCACGCCTCGACCAGTAGACTGCGCAGCAGAGGAGAGACCCCGATCACGCGGCTCTGGTCGCCGAACGCGGCGCAGGTTCCGGGATCGATCAGCACGCTGCGGGTGCTGACCGCGCCGACCATTTTCACCGAGTGCGGCACGCCGGCCGGGGTCCAGACGGCGCGCTCGGGCGGCGCCACCCAGGCGCCGTGCGGGGTCGAGAGCGCGACCACCCCCTTGGCCGCATAGAGCAGCTGGCCGCGGCGATGCGAATGCCACTCCAGTTCATGCGATGGCGGATAGTCGTTGCCGATGGCGACGACCGGCCGCGGGATGTCCTGATAGTCGTTTGGATCGATCCAGGTGGTCATTGTCCCACTCGCGAAACTGAAAGACCCATAAAGGAATGCGGGCGACCCGCGAAGCGCCTAAGCGGCGCACATCAAGTTGGAGCCTCGGATGAGCGAGCAGAGCATTTCGATAAAACCAGAAGCGCAGCCGGTGGCGGGCACCGCCTTCGGCGTGATCCTCGCGATCAGTTTCTGTCACCTGCTCAACGACATGATGCAGTCGCTGCTTCCGGCCATCTATCCGAACCTCAAGGTCGAGTTCGGCCTGACCTTCGGGCAGATCGGCGTGGTCACGCTCGCCTATCAGCTCACCGCCTCGATCCTTCAGCCGATGGTCGGCCTCTATGCCGACAAGCGACCGACCCCGATGGCGCTGCCGGCGGGCACGCTGTTCTCGTTGGCCGGCCTGGCGGTGCTGTCAGTCGCCCACTCCTATCCGATGCTGCTGGTCGGGGCCTGCCTGCTCGGCATGGGTTCCTCGGTCTTTCACCCAGAGTCGTCGCGCGTGGCCCGTATGGCCTCGGGCGGCCGGTTTGGCCTGGCGCAGTCGCTGTTCCAGGTCGGCGGCAACGCCGGCTCGGCGCTGGGCCCGCTGGCCGCGGCGGTGGTCGTGGTGCGCTGGGGCCAGTCGAGCCTGGCCTTCTTCGCCCTGTTGGCCCTGCTGTCGGGCGGTATTCTGTGGAACGTGGCTAACTGGTATCGCACCCATGGCCTGGTCCGGCTGCACGCGGCCGCCAAGCGCGGTGAGACGCAGGCGCCGGTCCCGACCCGTCAGGCCATGTTCGGCATCGCCATCCTGCTGGCCCTGATCTTCTCGAAGTACGTCTATCTGGCTAGCCTGACGAACTATCTGACCTTCTACATGATCGACCGGTTCGGAGCCTCGGTTCAGGGCGCGCAGTATCATCTGTTCGCGTTCCTTGGCGCGGTGGCGGTCGGCACGGTGGCGGGCGGCCCGCTCGGCGACCGGTTCGGGCGCAAGTATGTGATCTGGTTCTCGATCCTGGGCGTGTTGCCGTTCAGTCTGTTGCTGCCCATCGCCAATGAGTTCTGGACCTTGCCGCTAACGGTGGTGATCGGCTTGATCCTGGCCTCGGCCTTCCCGGCCATCGTGGTCTACGCCCAGGAACTGGCGCCGGGGAGGGTCGGCATGATCTCGGGCCTGTTCTTCGGCTTCTCGTTCGGCATGGGCGGGATCGGCGCGGCGGTGCTGGGCTTGCTGGCCGACGCCACCGACATCGAGACCGTCTACCGGGTCTGCGCCTTCCTACCCGCGATCGGCCTGCTCGCGGCCTTCCTGCCCAAGGTCGGCCAGCACCACCGACCGCCCCCGCCGCCGTTGTCGGGACTTGAGCCTGAGACCGTGCCCTAGGCGTCAGGGAGCGCGAGGCGGCAGGGGGATGAAGCTCGATGTCCGCAGGATATAGGCTTCATACCCCGGCCGTTTGCGTCGCATCCGACCCTCAAGGGTCGGAACCCCGCTCAGCTTGGTGAGCAGCAAGGTGAGCGCTATCGGTCCCAGGATCGAGGCCGCACCCACCCAACCGGTCTCGGCGGCGATCAGATAGAGCCCCCACCAGACGCAGGCGTCGCCGAAGTAGTTCGGGTGCCGCGTATAGCGCCACAGGCCGGTGTCCAGGACCTTACCCCGATTGTGCGGATCGGCCCTGAAGCGCGCGAGTTGGAAATCGCCTACGCTCTCGAAGATGATCCCGACGACCGTGAGGACGACGCCGGTCCAGGCCAGCGGCCCGAGCGCTGTCGTGACGGCGCATTGTCCGAGCTGGACCGGCAGGCAGACCAGGAACTGCAACGGCGCCTGCATGGCGAAGACCATCATCAGCGAGGCCTTGGCGAAGCTCCATCCGCGTTCGGACTGCGCCTTGCCGAGCATGACGACATAGCGGTGGTCCGGCCCGACCGTGCGCCAGCGCCAGAACAGGTAGATGCCCAGCCGGAGTCCCCAGATCGTGCAAAGCACCAGCAGCGCTGTTGCGTGCGATCCATGTCCGCCGGTGATGAGGAAGGTGGTCCAGGCGATCACCACCATACCGATGGCCCACCAGCTATCGACGAAGCTGGCGTCCTGGAGACGGATGGAAATCAGCCACAGCGCCAGGAAGCAGGTCGCGACCACCACCGCGTTGACGACAAGGATGTGAGTCACGTCCATCGCAGGGAGGTTGCCGCCGTTCCGTCAGGGAACGCAAACGGGACGGCGGCCGAATTTCCTAGGCGTCGACGAGCGTCATCCCGCGTTCGTCATAGCGCTCGCCCTGGACCTTGGCCGCGAGGCCGTTGAGGCTGGCGGTCTCTGCGGCCGTCAGCTTGATCTCGGCGGCTTGAAGGTTGGCTTCCAGGTTGGCCAGCTTGGTGGTGCCGGGGATGGTCACCACGTTCGGCCGGGTCGCCAGCACCCAGGCCAGGGCGATCTGCGCGGGCTGGGCGCCTCTGGCCTTCGCCACACGCTCGATCTCCTCGACCAGATTGATATTGGCCTCATAAGCCTCGCCCTTGAACCGGGGCGAGACGACGGCGCGGTAGTCCTGGCCTTCGGGCTTGTGGTCGCGGGTGAAGGCGCCGGTCAGCATGCCGCGGCCGAGCGGCGAATAGGCCACCACGCTCACGCCGGTCTCGACGCAAAGGGGGAGAACCTCGCGTTCGATGTCGCGGGTGAAGATCGAATACTCCCACTGCACGGCGGCGATGGGGTGGACGGCCTGGGCGCGGCGCAGACTGTCGGCGTTGACTTCCGATAGCCCGATCGCGCCGATTTTGCCTTCCTTCACCAGCTTGGCCATCGCCTCGACGGTTTCCTCGATCGGACGGCCCGGGTCCTTGCGGTGCAGATAGTAGAGGTCGACGTGGTCGGTCTTCAGCAGCCGCAGCGACTGTTCGATGGCGCGGCGCATATTGGCTTCCGAGCCGTCCACACCGCGCACGGTGCGCTCCTTCAGATCGCCGACCGGGCCGAACTTGGTGGCGATGAAAGCCTTGTCGCGGCGGTCGTGGAAGGCCGCGCCCAACAGTTCCTCGTTGGCGCCGAAGCCGTAGAGTTCGGCGGTGTCGAAATGGTCGACGCCGCGGTCGAGGGCGGCATGCAGCAGCTTGACCGCCTCGCCCTGGTCCATCGGCTCGCCATAGGCGATCGACATTCCCATGCAGCCCAGGCCGATGGCGTTCACTTCACGGCCGGTTCGGCCGATTTCCCGACGGATCATGGAGGTCTCCGCAGATTCAGATTGTGGGGGATGTGAGCGCTCACTCACAAGGCGATAATTAGCTCTCACCTTCGGAAGCGTCAAGGGGCGGGGCTTTGTTCCCGGAGCATTTTTGGCTGGCGTCTGCGTCCGACCTGTGGATTTAGCAAACCATGCACATCCATCCCGCCGCCTTGTCCGATCTACCTGCCGTCGCCGATCTGGTGAATTCGGCCTATCGCGGCGACAGCTCGCGACAGGGCTGGACCACGGAGGCCGACTATCTGGGCGGCCAGCGCACCGACGCCCAGATCCTGGAAGAGGATCTGGTTGCCAAACCCGACGCGATGCTGCTGACCCTGCGCGATGAGGCCGATGGGCCCTTGCTCGGATGCGCGTGGCTGGAGCCGGCGCGCGACGGCGCCTGGTATTTGGGCATGCTGACCGTGCGGCCCGATCTGCAGGACCGCAAACTGGGGCGCACCATGCTTGAGGCGGCCGAGGCGAAGGCCCAGGCGCTTGGCGCGCGGCGGATCATCATGACCGTGGTGCAGATCCGCGACACCCTGATCGCCTGGTATGAGCGCCGGGGCTATGCGCCGACCGGCGAGACGCGGCCGTTCCCCTATGACGACCAGCGGTTCGGTGAGCCGATGCGTGAGGACTTGGCCTTCATCGTGCTTGAGAAGGCTGTCTAGAGGCCGGCGATCCGGGCTTCGATCAACGGAACCAGCCAGGCGCCGCGCCGCACGATGCTCATATGCGTCGTGCCGGGCAGGACCGCCAGTTGGGCGTCTGGGATCAGGCGAGCGGCCTCGGCGGCGCGGTCGATCCGCACGAAGTCGTTGTCGCCGATCACCAGCAGGAGGGGCGTGGACAGAGCGGCGATGTCGACCCGCGGCCAGCCCGGCCATTGCGCCAGCATGACATTGAGCCTGCCCAGGATATCCTCAAATGCGTCCGGATCTGGCGCGGCGCGGCGGAAGCTCTCGGTCCAGGCGGCGAACTCGTCGGTGGTCGGCAGCAGGGGGATGAGATCGGCGGAAGGCTCATGGGTCGGGTCGCGCTGAAGCTTCACCAACTCCGGCAGCATGTCGTCGAAGGTGTAGGTGGCTCCGATGGCGGTGATGCTGGCGACCTGTTCGGGATGGCTGATCGCCACGCCGAACGAGACCAGAGCGCCCAGGCTGTGGCCGACGAAGTGGGCGCTGGCGACCTGGAGATGGGTCAGGACAGCCGAGGTGTCCCGCGCCATCTGATCCAGGGTGATCGAACCCTTGCGGTCGCCGGTATGGCCATGACCCTGCATCTCCATGGCGATCACAGGCCGCAGACGCGACAGCCTTGGCAGCAGATCGCTCCCAAAGGCGGCTTCGATGGTCATCGCCCCGCCGTGCAGCAGCACGAACGGCGTCCGCCCGGCGTCGGGCAAGCCGCCGTGAATCTCGTAATAGACCTCCAGGCCGTCGGTGGTGACGTAGCCGCTGCTCGTCTTGGTTCCCATGGCGGACTCCTTGTCGCGGGTGGCGATCAGAGGACGAACGACGAGGCCGCCGGCCGACACGCCGGGTTCGAAAACGTCAGGCGCGCCAGGAATCCAATACGGCTTCGGCGGCGGCGTCCAGTTCGGTCTCGGTCCAGCGCCGGCCTTTCAGCTCGGTCTTCAGCATGTAGCCTACGGGAGCGAAGAACAGGTTCGCCAGCAGGTCGCCGGGCAGGTCCTTGAACAGGCCGCGCTCGATCCCCGCCGCCCGCAGGCGCCGGACCGCGCCGGAGATCGCCTCATGCGCCGCGCCGCCTTCGCGTTTGGACAAGGCGGATTCGGCGAAGCGCTGGCCGAACATGAAGGCGTCGGAGTCGGCGCGATAGGTGTCGTAGAGCTTGCGCCAGACCCGTTTGGCCCGAGCATCGGGGGCCTCATCGCCGTCCTCGCCGTCGCTGATGGCCTCGAGCACGCTCTGCTTGATCCGGCGATAGACCTCGATCAGCAGGTCGTCCTTCGACGGGAAGTGGCGATAGAGCGTGCCCTCGGCGACGCCGGCCGCGCTGGCGATGGCCGCGGTCGTGGCGGCTTCGAACCCGTCGCGCGCGACGATCTCAAGGGCCGCGCGCAGCAGCTTGTCCTTGGTGGTGAGGGCCGGGGTGAGCATCTGCTCACAGGTCAGGGGCGGGGCCGGGGATGTCAAGTCTCGGCTTGTCTGGCGCAGCGACGGAAGGTCGCGCTAGAACATCGCCAACGAGAAAACGAGGGAGTTGAACATGGACTTGGGTCTGAAGGGCAAGAAGGCGGTCGTGACCGGCGGCTCGCGGGGCATCGGACGCGCCATCGCCGACCTGCTGGCCGACGAGGGCGCCGATGTCGCCATCTGCGCGCGCAACGCCGAGCAGGTCGCCGCCGCTGTCGAGGCGCTCAAGACCAAGGGCGTGAACGCCTGGGGCCAGGTGGTCGACATTGCCGATGGTCCGGCCCTGAAGGCCTTCGTGCAACAGGCCGGCGAGACCCTGGGCGGGATCGACGTCATGGTCTCCAACGCCAGCGCCCTGGTCCAAGGGAACGGCGAGGACGAGTGGCAGGCGATGTTCGACATCGACGTCATGGGCGCGGTGCGCACCTTTGAGGCGGCCAAGCCTTTCCTGTTGAAGGCGGGGGAGACGAACGGCGACGCGGCGTTCCTGATCACCTCGTCGGTTTCAGCGGCCCAGGCCGACAACCCTTCGTCCTACGGCGCGATGAAGGCGGCTCTGATCCACTACGCCAAGGGCGTGGCCCGCGAGAACGCCCCCAAGCATGTCCGTTGCAACGTCATCTCGCCGGGCACGGTGTTCTTCGAGGGCGGCGTCTGGGGCAATGTGAAGGCCGGCATGCCGCAGTTCTTCGAGCAGATGATCAAGCGTAACCCGATGGGCCGGATGGCGAGCCCGGAAGAGGTGGCGGCCGCGACCGTGTTCCTGGCCAGCCCGCGCTCGGCCTTCACCACCGGCATCAACATGCTGGTCGACGGCGCGATCTCTTCGCGCGTCAATTTCTAGGGCTAAGGCTTTGGAATACGACTACTTCCAGCTCCGACTGGGCCGTGAGCGCACGGCCCAGAAGGCGCTCGCCGACCGGCTGCACGCGATACCCGACACGGTGGCGGTGTTCGCGCCTTTGCTGGGCTTCGCCTCCAACGAGGCGCTGGTCCTGGCGCGGGCGGGCGCCGACCTTGGCCACGCCGCGCACAGTGTCGATCGCTTGGCCCCGACCCTGCGTCCGACGCAGGATGGGCCTCCCGAGCCCGGCGGGATCTATGTCCATAACTGGTTCACCATCGACGGAGATGCGGTGGACGAGTTCGTCCGCTTGTCGGGAGAAGCGTGGCCCGATTTCGAGCGCCGTTTCGAGACCAAGATCCATGGCCTGTTCCTGGCGGCCGAGAACGAGACCGACCGCGCCGACGGCGCGCGCCGGTTGTTGCTGATGACCCGCTACCGCGATCTGGGCGAATGGCAGGTCTCGCGTGATCCCACGTCCGATGCGATGCAGGTGTTCCTGCGCCGCCGGGAGTTGACCCGCGTTTCTCTAGCCAGGGCCTGCACGGTGATGCCGCGAGGCTAGCGGTGCGCGCATCGAGTCAGGAGGCGACGTGATGAGTGACGATGAGGAACTAAGGCTCCGCAAGCTCGCCGAGCGCCGGGCGGACGCCAAGTTGGGCTTTCGAAGCCATCTGATGGTCTATGCGATCGTCAACGCCGGGTTGGTGGCGATCAACCTGACGACCTCGCCGGGCTATATCTGGTTCATCTGGCCGATGGTTGGGTGGGGAATCGGCCTGCTGGCGCACGGCTTCTCGGTCTACGCTCACGCCGGCGACCAGCGTGAGCGGATGGTCGAGAAGGAGCTGACCCGCCTGCGTAACAATCCGCCGCCAAAACACTAAGGGCCACAAATGATCGAGCAGACTGTCGAGGTCCCGACGCGGGACGGGACGACGACGACCTTCATCGTCCATCCCGAGCGGGGCGGACCGCATCCGCTGATCCTCTTTTACATGGACGCCCCGGCCATTCGGGAGGAGCTGCGCGACATGGCGCGCAGGCTGGCGAGCTGCGGCTACTACGTGATGCTGCCGAATCTCTACTACCGCGCCGGCGTGCTGGAGATGACCGCCGAAGATCGGGCCGATCCCGAGCACAAGCGGGTGTTCGAGTTGATGAACTCGCTGAGCATCCCGTTGGTGATGGACGATACCGACGCGCTGCTGGCCTATGCCGACACGGATCCTGCGGCCTCCAAGGGCAAGGCTGGGTGCGTCGGCTACTGCATGAGCGGACAGTTCGCGATCAACGCTGCGGCGCGTCATCCGGGCCGGATCGCGGCGGCGGCGTCGATCTATGGAACCTTCCTGGTCACCGACAAGGGAGACAGCCCTCACATCGTCGCATCAAAGGCCAGTGCCGAACTCTACTTCGCCTGCGCCGAGATCGACCGTTGGGCCCCGCTGGAAGTGGTCCAGGCCCTGGACGTCGCTCTGAAAGCCGACGACGTCCGGGCTGAGGTCGAACTCTATCCTGGCGCCCAACACGGCTTCGCCTTCCCGCAGAGGGCCGCCTACGACAAGCCCTCGGCCGAACGGCATTGGGAGCGGCTGGTCGCGCTCTATCGGCGGAACCTGGGCTAGGGCCGGCGGTCGACGGGAGCGATCCAGCCGTCTTCCAGGCTCTTGAGCGGATGCGAGCCGGTGACCTGGCCCATGAACGGCGGCCAGATGTTGTAGCCGAGCAGGTTTTGCAGGCGCGGCGACATAGCCTTGGCGCGCTGGCGCGGGACGCCGAGATAGAAGTTCTCCTGCGTCCGTCCCCAAGGTTCGCAATACTGGTTGGTGTAGGCCAGTCGCGGCGCCTGGCTGCGGTTGGCGCCGCCCCGGTGCATCAGGGTGCCCTGGAAGATGATCGCGCCCCCGGCCGGCATGGTCACAGGGCGCAGCATGCTGGCGACTTCGCCTGGATCTAGGGACGCAATCTTCTCGTCGCTCCAGGCGTGGCTGCCGGGAATGATGTCGGTGGCGCCGTTGGTGTCGGTGAAGGCGTCGATGGCGCCGATCATCGACAGGCTGATGGCTGGCCGCGGACGGGGCTGGCGATAGAAGCCGTCGTCGAAGTGCACGCCCTGCGCCGCCTCACCCGGATAGATGCAGATCGCCTGGCTGGCGGTGAGCAGGTAGCCCGGCTGCAGGAAGCGGTCGAGCAGGGCGAGCAGCCGGGGTTCTTCGGTCAGCCGCTCGAACACCTGCCCACGCGCGACCAGGGTGTAGACGCGCTCGGTGGCCAGTCCCTCGAAACTGTTGCGGCCATGGTGACTGCCCAGGTGCGGCGCCAAGGCCTGGCGGGCCTGCGCCAGGGTGGCGGCGTCGGCGAAGTCTTCGACGATCGTGTAGCCGTCGTGCGTCAGGCGCTGGACGTGAGCTTCGATGTCGAACGGCGGGGTAGTCACGTCGATCGTCTCCCTGATGTTTGGGAGGAGTCTAGTCGAATGACGGCAGGGAAAGTCCAGGGCGTTCGTTGTCCCAGATCATCGACATGATGCGCCAGCGACCATCCGCCTCGCGGTAGAGCTGGATGGAGTTGATCCCGCGCCGCTCCGGCTTGACGTCGCCCAGGGAGCTGCGGGCTTCATAGGCGCTCCAGACCTGGGCCATGTTGCCGAACTCGTCGATCCGGCGGCCGATCTCGATCTCGTAGAAGTCGTTGGCTTCGAAGAACGGCGCGACGTCGGCGCTGTAGTCGTCCGGAGTCATGATCTTGATCCAGGGCCGCCCGTCCTCGCCCAGGCCCGTGCGCATCTGGCGGGCATCGTGGTGGAAGACCTCGCTCTGGAGCGTCCAGTCCCGCGGCCCCTTGGGACCGGAGATCATGGCGTACATGGCGTCGACGACGGCGCCGATATCGGTCGGGTCGAAGGGAAGCTGCTTCATACCCCAAGCTTAAGCTGCGCCATCGCCCGGCGTCATCTGGTCATCGACGAATGCGGACTGGACGATGACGAGTGGGGAGGGGCGGGAACGAAAGCGGCGGCGCGAGATAACTCGCGCCGCCGCCGGGTCTACTGAGGTCCAGGAGATCCTAGAGCCGCGAGGGGATGATCACCTGCATCGACTCATAGCCCTTCACGAAGGTCGAGAAGACGCGCTTGGGTTCGCTGACCACCCGGATGTCGGGGAAGCGAGCGAGGATCTCTTCCCAGATGATCTTCAACTGCAGTTCGGCCAGGCGGTTGCCGACGCAGCGGTGGATGCCGAAGCCGAAGGAGATGTGGTTCCGGGGCCGCTCGCGATCGATGATGTAGTCGTTCGGACGATCAATGACCTCGTCGTCGCGGTTGCCCGAGACGTACCACATGACGACCTTGTCGCCCTTCTTGATGGTCTTGCCGCCCAGTTCGAAGTCCTGCGTCGCGATGCGGCGCATGTGGGCGAGCGGGGTTTGCCAGCGGATGGTCTCGGAGACCATCGACGGGATCAGCGAGGGGTTCTCGCGCAGCTTCTTGTACTGATCAGGGTTCTGGTTCAGCGCCAGGACCGAGCCGGTGATGGTGTTGCGCGTGGTGTCGTTGCCGCCGACGGTCAGCAGCACGATGTTCCCGAAGTACTCCCGCGGGGCCATGTTCCGGGTCTCGGCGCCGTGAGCCAGCATCGAGATCAGGTCGCCCTTGGGTTCGGCGTTGACCCGCTCGTTCCACAGGTTGGTGAAGTAGGCGTGGTACTCGATGAAGATCTGCATCTTCTGTTCGAGGGTGTCGATCAGGCCGTGGCCAGGGACCGCGGTGACCACGTCCGACCAATAGGTCAGCTTGCGGCGGTCTTCCTGCGGCATGTCGAACAGGGTGGCCAAGGTCATGGCCGTCAGTTCCATCGAGACCTTGTCGACCCAGTCGAATTCCACGCCGATCGGCAGGCTGTCGAGGATCTTGGCGGCGCGCTCGCGGATCAGCGGCTCGAGGATCTGCAGGTTCATCGGCGAGACGGCGGGGCTGACCGTCTTGCGTTGCACATCGTGCTTGGGCGGGTCCATGGCGATGAACATGGGCAGGGGGCCCTCGTCACCATCTTGGTTGGCGATCGTGATGCCGCCTTCCGAGGAGAACGCCTGGTGGTTCGTGTCCACCGTCATGATGTCGTTGTACTTGGTGATCGACCAATACGGGCCGTGCTCGCTCTCAGCGACGTAGTGAACCGGGTCTTCCTTGCGGAGCCGCTCGAAGTTCCACCACATCTCATTTGACTGGAAGAGGGCCGGCTGTGCCGGGTCGAGCTTGTCCAGCGGCGTCGCATAGGCCTGCGCGCGTGCGTCCTTGGACAGATCGATATTGCCGTCGCTCATAGTATCTCCTCCGGTTCGATAGCGTTCTCGGTCTCCAGCCAAAGATGACGCTGGCGTCAAGTTTAGCGCGTCTTTCGTCGGGCGTCTCCAACTGTTCTGCGTTCAGGTGAAGTTTTTCTCTGATTCAGAATCCCATAAAAATAATAGGAATTAAATCCACGGATTGATGGCGCGCGAGTTACGAGCCGGCGGCCGACTGTTGCGGTGATCGGCGAGGCCGCCCAGGCGATACTCGGGCGCCTAAGGCAAGCCCATGTAGCCTCGGCAGCTTGGCGGGAGGAGCAGGCGCACGCTATGACCTGGACTTGAGTTCAGCGGGAAGCCGAAATCGTGACTGCGGGTGAGAGGGTTGCGAAGGAGGGGGCGCTCGGACGCCCCACGATCAACGACATCGCGCGGCTGGCCGGCGTTTCCAAGAAAACCGTGTCGCGGGTCATCAACGAGAGCCAGTTCGTCAAGGAAGACACCCGCAGGGCGGTCCAGGCGATCATCCGCGAGACCGGCTACGTGCCCGACCCCCAGGCGCGAGGTCTGGCCTTCCGCCGCTCCTTCCTGGTCGGCCTGATCTACGACAACCCCAACGCCCAGCACACGATCGACCATCAGCAAGGCCTGTTGGAGGCGATGGCTGGGACCGGCTTCGAGCTGGTCGTGCGGCGCGTCGACCGAACAAGCCCGACCCTGGTCGAGGACATGCGCGCCTTCATCGAGCGCCAGAAGCTGTTCGGCGTGGTCCTGCCCTCGCCGGTCTCGGAGGAGGAGCGGCTGGTTGGGCTGCTGAAGGCGTTGGATCGGCGCTATGTCCGGATATCCTCGACGCCGCTGGACCAGGCCGACCGCATGGTGGTCAGCCATGACGGCAAGGGGGCGGCCCAGGCGGCCCGTCATCTCGCTGGCCTGGGACACACCCGCATCGCCTTGATTTCCGGGCAGGAGGGGCGGCGCTCGTCCAGCGTGCGCATGAAGGGCTTCGAAGAAGGCCTGGCCGAACATGGCCTAGTGCTCGATCCCGCCCTCGTGCGACGCGGCGCCTATACCTACGAGTCCGGCGTCGAGGCCGCGCGAGAACTGCTGGCGCTGGAGCCGCGCCCCACGGCGATCTTCTGCCTGAACGACGAAATGGCGGCCGGCGCCTATCTGGCCGCGCGCGAGCGCGGGCTTTCGGTGGGGGGCGATGTCTCCATCGTCGGCTTCGACGACGCGCCGATCGCCTCGCGGCTGTGGCCGACCATGACCTCGGTCAGGTTGCCGCTTCGCCAGATGGGCCGCATCGCCGGCGAGATGCTGACCTCCGACGCCCTAAGCGAAAGGTCGCTGACGCCGCGTGAGATCGTTCCCGAACTGATCGTTCGCAGTTCGACGGCGGCGGTTTCCCGATGACCGGATCAACGCCACATCCATGACAGAAGTTTAATCCGCCGCAGCGTGCCGGGACGCGCCCGCGGTGTAAGAAAGGCTCAAACGCCGACGGCGCGCGTCGCGCCGCGCATGGAGCCATCGATGAGCACCTGGAAGTCCCTGCTGCTGGGCGCTTGCGCGCCTGTTCTCCTGTCGGCTGCCGCCACGGCCGCAACCCCGCCCAAAGCCCAGGCGCCCACCCTCGTCGCCGAGGCGGCCAAGGCAGGGCCGAAATACGGGACCTTCGGGTTCGACACCGCCGGCATGGACCGCGCCGTGGCGCCTGGCGACGACTTCTACGGCTACGCCAACGGCGGCTGGGTGAAGGCGACGGAGATTCCCGCCGACCGGGGCAGCTACAACACCTTCGGCATCCTGGCCGACGTGGCCGCCGAGCGCACGCGCCTCATCATCGAGGGGGCGGCCAAGACAAATGCGCCGGCCGGGTCCGACGCCCGCAAGATCGGCGACTACTACGCAAGCTTCATGGACGAGGCGGCGATCGAGGCGGCCGGCCTGAAGCCGCTCGCGCCCGAACTGGGTCGGATCAAGGCGATCACCACCCGCGCCGACCTGTCGCGCGAGTTGGGCGCGACCTTGCGCGCCGACGTCGACGCCCTGAACGCCACCGACTACACGACCGACCGCCTCTTTGGCCTGTGGGTGGCCGAGGATATGAACGACACCAGCAAGTACCGGCCCTATCTGATGCAGGGCGGGCTCGGCATGCCGGACCGTGAGTATTATCTGGACCCCAGCCCGCGGTTCCAGGAGCTGCGGGGCAAGTACCAGGATCACATCGCCAAGATGCTGACCCTGGCGGGCTATGACGACGCCCAGGCGCGCGCCGCCCGCATCCTGGCGCTGGAAACCGCCATCGCCCGCGCGCACTGGAGCGTCGACGCCACCGGGGACATGTCCAAGGCCAACACCGTCTGGACCCGCGCGGACCTGGCCAAGCAGGCGCCGGGCATCGACTGGACGGCCTATCTCCAGGCCGCAGGCATGGCGCAGCAGCCGACCTTCGGACCATGGCAACCCTCGGCGATCACCGACATCGCCGGGCTGGTCGGCTCGCAGCCGGTGTCGACATGGAAGGACTATCTGGCTTTCCACGCCATCGAGCGCGGCGCGCCCTATCTCTCCAAAGCCCTGGTCGACGAGCATTTCGCCTTCAACAGCACCACCCTGGCCGGGACGCCGCAACAACGCGATCGCTGGAAACGCGGCGTCGACAACACCAGCGCCGCGCTCGGCGAGGCGGTCGGCAAGCTCTATGTCGAGCGTCACTTCACGCCGCAAGCCAAGGCGCAGATGCAGGAGATGGTGAAGAACATACTGGTCGCCTTCGACGCCCGTATCGACCGGCTGGACTGGATGAGCGGCGAGACCAAGGCCAAGGCTAAGGAGAAGCTGGCCAATTTCCGGGTCGGCGTCGGCTATCCTGACAAGTGGCGCGACTATTCGGCTCTGCAGATCGTCCGCGGCGACGCCTATGGCAATTGGGAGCGGAGCGAGGCCTTCGAGTATCGCCGCAACGTCGGCAAGCTGGCCGGGCCGGTGGACCGCGACGAGTGGTGGATGACGCCGCAGACCGTCAACGCCCTGAACCTGCCGATGCAGAACATGATCGTGTTCCCGGCCGCGATCCTGGAGCCGACCTTCTTTGATCCCAACGCCGACGCCGCGGTGAACTACGGCGCCATCGGCGGCGTGATCGGTCACGAGATCGTCCACGGCTTTGACGATACCGGCGCGCTGTTCGACGCCAAGGGCAACCTGAAGAACTGGTGGACGGCGGCCGACATGGCCCAGTTCAAGACCCGCAGTCAGGCGCTGGCCAAGCAGTACAGCGCCTATGAGCCGCTGCCTGGCCTGTACCTGAACGGCGACCAGGTGCTGGGCGAGAACATCGCCGACCTGGCCGGACTGGCCAGCGCCTACGACGCCTATCACCTCTCCCTGAAGGGCCAGGCTCCGCCGGTGATCGACGGCTTTACGGCTGACCAGCGGTTCTATCTGGGCTGGGCGCAGAACTATCGCTCCAAGTTCCGCGAAGCCACGCTGCGCCGCAACGTACTTTCGGGGGTCCATTCGCCGGGCGAGTACCGGGCTCAGACGGTGCGCAATCAGGATCCCTGGTATCCGGCCTTCGAGGTCAAGCCAGGCCAGGGCCTCTATCTGGCCCCCGACCAACGGGTGAAGATCTGGTAGTCGCTCGCGTCGTCGATCCGGCCGATCCACGCATCGCGCCCTATCGCGACGTGCGCGAGCGCGACCTGGTCGGGCGGCAAGGTCTGTTCATCGCCGAGGGGGAAGTCGTCCTGCGGGTGCTGGCGCGTTCGCGCCTGCACCGGCCGGTGTCCCTGCTGCTCGCGGAGAAGCGGATCGCCAATCTCTCGGAGATCATCGAGACCTTGCCGGCCGACGTGTCGGTCTACGCCGCCGGCCAGGAGGTGATGGACGCGGTGGTTGGTTTTCCGATCCATCGCGGGATCCTGGCGGTGGGCCGGCGCGTGGCCGAACCGGAGCCTGGCGAACTGCTGGCGAGCCTGCCCGAAGACGCGCTGGTGCTCGTCCTCTCGGGGATCGCCAACCACGACAATATGGGCGGGCTGTTCCGCAACGCCGCCGCGTTCGGCGCCGACGCGGTGATTCTCGATTCGGACTGCTGTGATCCGCTTTACCGCAAGGCGATCCGGGTTTCGGTCGGGGCGGCGTTGATCACCCCGTTCGCGCGCATGGCCCCGGGCGCGGACCTGTTGGGTCTGCTGGAAAGCCATGGCTTCGAGGCGGTGGCGCTCAGTCCGCGCGGCCAGGGAACCCTGGCGCAGGCCAACCGCGCGCGCCGCAGCGCCGTGGTGCTGGGCGCCGAAGGGCCTGGTCTGGCTGAAGAACTGTTGGCCAGGGCCAAGACCGTCCGCATTCCGATGGCGGACGGCTTCGACTCACTGAACGTGGCGGTGACCGCCGGGATCGTTCTGCACCACCTCGCCTTTGCGGCGAGGCGGAGCGATTAGCGCGCGCGCTTGACGCTCACGGTGCGCTCTTCGGAGGATTCCTCGATGAGCGAACGGGTGAGGTTCAGAATCGCCGTGCGCATGGCCGGCTGCTGGACGCTGGCGAAAGCTTCCAGGAGTTGGACGGCGCCGGGCACGGCCAGTTTCTCGAACAGGGTCTCATCGCCGAGCGGGGCGGCGGTTTCGCCGACCAGTTCGCCGACCGAGGTGTCGAGCTTTTGGGCGATCTTCACCAGCATCGAGGCCGACACGCGGTTGGCCCCGCGCTCATACTTCTGGACCTGCTGGAAACTCACCCCAAGGTGGTCGGCCAGGGTCGATTGGGAAATGCCGAGCCACTTGCGACGAACGCGGATGCGATGGCCAACGGCCACATCGATGGGGTCGGGTCCTTGATGTTCGAAATTTTCGTTCACTGAAACGTCCTTACTGACGATGCGGCAACGTGGCTTTTTTCGCTATCTCGCACAGGCGTAAGGCACTCGGCCACACCTATGTCGCGAAGCGGCGTTGCGTCGCAGTTCAGGGTTAATAGTTCCCGTTTGGCGCGAGCGCCACAAGTAAACAATGTTCTCCGGGGACTTTCAGGCGTGGGATGTCCGGTCCTCCAGAATGGCCCCGATCTGGTCGAGGACAGCCAGGGCGATCTCCTCCCCGTCGCTCTCGCAGATTTCGCCTGCGCGGCGGATGATGTGGGATAGGGCGGCGAGGTCCCGAGGGCCGAGCAGGCAGGCCATTCGCATCAGTTCGGCGGCGTCGGGATCATCGAGCCGCCCCATATTGTCGACGTCGCGCTGGAAGCTGCGATATCCGGTCAGGTACGCTTCACGGGGGAGCTTGAAGTGAGTCATGGCGTGTTCGCCGCGGCGCGGGCCGTGACGTCCTCCTGAAACAGCTCGTCTGATGTGATCATTCGGCACAGCGGCGACAGCGACATGATGGGCGCGTTCATGGCCAGCCGCTGGGCGCGTTCGTCGTGGGCGTTGATGGCGACGGCGTCCTGCAAGATCTCGATCGGCAGTTTGCGCTCGACCCCGGCGAAGGCTGTGGCCAGCACGCTGTCGCAGAGTGAAAAGCCGATCAGCGCCAACGGGCCGCCGAGCGCCAGGGCGGCCTGAGCGAAGGTCGGGTGCGAAAACGCCGACGGCCCCGAGCGGACATAGATCGGCTCGCTGGCCAATGGCTCCAGCCCTTGGATAGGCCGAGCCTCATCCACGTCGGGTTCACGACGATGGATATGGAGGATCGGCCAGCGGGCGCGGCGTGCACGCTTCAGCACCTGCCGACAGGCCTCCGCCGTGCGGGTGGCGCTGACTGGTGAGATCGCCCCGCTCATGCGGGCACGTTGCAGGTCGAGGCATACAACCGCAGCGGGCGGGCAGGGGCTCATCGCGACGGGCCGTCCAGATTGGCGGGCGGACGCCTCGCCGACATGTCGCCTGCATAGCTGCCTTGGCGGCGGCCTGCGGTAAAGTCGTGAATGATCGTCATCCCACCGCTTTCTTGTGTGAAGACGAGATTTGGTAGAGCGTTAGGGCTCGAGCGTGCAGCCACCAACTTCGTATGGGGGCGCCACGGTCTTCTGGGTGTCGGATGGACAATCGGGACGGCGGCCTGGCCGACTGGGACGATCTGAAAACCTTCGTGGCGGCCGCCCAGACGGGCAGCTTCGGGGCCGCCGCCAGGCGACTGCGCACGACCCAGCCCACCATCACCCGTCGGATCGACGATCTGGAAGCCCGCCTGGGCGTGCGGCTCTTCGACCGGGGGCTGCGCGGCGTGACGCTGACCCGGGCTGGCGAACTGGTCTATGATCGGGCGCTGACCATGCAGCGGGCCTCGGTCGACATCGAACGCTTGGCCTTTGACAGCGCCGCGCCAGATACGGGCGAGGTCACGATCGCCGTCCCGGAGGGGATTGGTGGATATCTCCTGGGCTTGGAGGTCGCCGACTTCATCCGGGAAAACCCTGGCATTCGGCTAGGCCTGGATTGCGGTTTCTATCCCGAGCATCCCGTTGATCCCCATATCGACCTGTCGGTGCAGCTGACCGACGCGGCCGGCGCCCTCGAACTTTCAGCTACACCTTTGGCGACGCTCCACTACGCGCTGTTCGCGTCGCGCAGCTATCTGGATACGTATGGGACCCCCACGCGGATCGAGGAGGCGGTGAGCCATCGGTTCGTTCACCACTCCGCGCAGGTCAGGGATCGGGGCAAGTGGGCGAAGAAGACATCGGCCTTTCTCGAACTTTCAGCGCCGTCCATGGTGGTGAATTCCTCGACCGCCATGCTCCACGCGATTGAGCGCGGCGCCGGCATCGGCGCCATTCCGACCGCCATCGTCGCCTATGCGCCGCATCTGGTCATGCTGGACATTCCGCCCCTGGCGTCCGCGACGCTTTGGCTCTGCCACCACCGCGAAGCGGTGAAGTCGGCGCGCGTGGCGCGGGTCGTCGAATGGCTGTCTGGGATCTTCGACGCACGCGAACGGCCGTGGTTCCGATCCGACTTCGTTCATCCGCGCGAATTCGCCGATTGGTCGTGGCCTGCGGCGACAGCACGTGGTTGATTATCCCAACGCTTACAACCGTCTACATCGGGCCTTAACCCTTAGTCGCCGAATCTCGCCGCGCTGATACCGATAAGATAACAAGGGGGGATCAGGCATGACGGGCGATGCGGCCGAGTCTTGTCCGTTTGGACTGGGCATTTCGCCGGCCGTCTGCGATCGCGCCACGCGGATCGCCAAGACGCTGTTCGGCGCCCTTGACGCCCAGGTCGTCTTCATCAATGGCGACGAGGTGTGGTTGAGCCGCGACCCGGGGCGGCGTGTGGTCCACGGCGCGGCGCCGGTCGCCGCCATGGTCTGCGCCACAGGCGAACTCCTCTGGGTCGAGGACGCGCCCGCCCACCCTCAGTTTCGCGATAATCCTTCGGTCACCGGCGCGCCCCACCTGCGCTACTACGTCGCCGCGCCGATCAAGCTCGCCGATGGCTCGATCCCGGGGATCCTGGCCGTCGGCGGCCGTGAGCCGAGGCCCTATGACGCCGGCTTGGCCACCCGCCTGCAGGACCTGGCCGATATCATCGCCGACGACTGGGATCGCGCCCAGACCGCCAAGGCGCGCGAACAAAGCCTGCGCGAACGCGACGCCATCCAGGGGACCTTGGGCTTGATTGTCAGCTCGCTGCCGGTGGCCCTGGTGCTGACTGATCGGGAGATGCGGGTGCTGGGCGCCAGCCCGCGCTGGATCCGCTCGCTCGATCTGGAGAACCAGGAAGTCTACGGCCGCACGCTCTACGAACTGGCGCCGAAGATGTTCGACCCCTGGCGCGCGGCCCACGGCCGGGTCCTGGCCGGGGAAACGATCAAGGTCGACCGGATCGCCGGCCCGCAGGACGAGGCGGTTCGCCGCTGGTTCGATGTCGAGGTCGCACCTTGGCGCAACGCCGACGGCCAGATCGGCGGCCTGATCATGGCCAGCCACGACATCAGCGAGATGGTCGAGGCGCTGGAGGCCACGGAGCGTTCCGAACAACGGCTGACGCTCGCTCTGGAGATCGCCGACATCCATGTCTACGAGGTCGATTATGTTCGTCGGGAACTGATCAAGGTCGGGGCCGAAGACACCTTCTTCACCGAGCCCAAGACCTATGAGGAGCTCTACCGCGACATCTACTCGACCACCGACCCGCGCGACCGGCCGGTGGTGATGGAGGCCTGGCGGCGACATGTGGAGGAGGGCGCCCCCTTCCACCCGGAATACCGCCTGATGAGGAGCGACGACCGTGAGGTCTGGACCGCGGGAACCTGTCGCCTGATCACCGATGAGCAGGGCCAACCCACCCGATTGATCGGCGCCTTGCAGAACGTGACCGAGCGCAAGGCGGCCGAACGCGCCCTGCTGCAGGCCAAGGAAGACGCCGAGACCGCCAACCGCGCCAAATCCACCTTCCTGGCGACGATGAGCCATGAGATCCGCACGCCGCTGAACGGGGTGCTGGGCATGGCCCAGGCGATGACCGTCGACAACGGGTTGTCGGAGATCCAGCGCGACCGGCTCGATGTGATCCGTCAGTCTGGCGAGACGCTGCTGGCTATCCTCAACGACGTGCTGGACCTCTCGAAGATCGAGGCCGGGAAGCTGGAGTTGGAGGAGGCCGAGTTCGACGTGGCCGGCCTGGCGCGTGGCGCGCACGCCGCGTTCACCGCCATCGCCAACAAGAAGGGTTTGTCCTTCGATCTGATCATCGAGCCCGACGCTCAAGGCGTCTATCGCGGGGATTCCACCCGTGTGCGCCAGATCCTCTACAATCTGGTCTCCAACGCCCTGAAGTTCACCGAGCAGGGCGAGGTTCGGGTTTGCGTGGCGCGCGACGAGGCCGGGCTACGGCTTACGGTCTCCGACACCGGGATCGGGATCCCGGCGGCGCGGCTGACCAGCCTGTTCCAAAAGTTCGAACAGGCCGACGCCTCCACCACCCGGCGCTATGGCGGGACAGGCCTGGGCCTGGCGATCTGCCGTGAACTGGCCAGCCTGATGGGGGGCGCGATCACGGCGACCAGCGAACTCGACCAGGGAACCACCTTTGTCGTCGCCCTGCCGCTGCCGTGGATCGGCGCGAGCATCGTGCTCCCGACCCCGCCGGCCATCGAGGTCCAGCCTGCCGAGATCGCCGAGGGGCCGCCGCTGCGGGTGCTGGCGGCAGAGGACAACACCGTCAACCAACTGGTGCTGAAGACCTTGCTGCACCAGATCGGCATCGATCCGGTCGTCGTCGAGAACGGCCGCCAGGTCGTGGAGGCCTGGGCGCGTGAGCCTTGGGACGTGATCCTGATGGACGTGCAGATGCCCGAGATGGACGGCCCCACCGCGACCGCGATCATCCGCAGCCGCGAGATCGCCGAAGGTCGCGCGCGCACGCCGATCATCGCCTTGACCGCCAATGCGATGGCGCACCAAGTGGCCGAGTATCTGGATTCCGGCATGGACAGCTTCGTGCCAAAGCCCATCGAAGTGGGACGGTTGTTCGAGGCCCTGCAACAGGTCCTGGAAGACCAGCCGTCGATGCGCGTGGCCTAAGCCGGGCTGGGCCCGACGCCTGTCAGGGCTATTCCGCCGGCTCGGGAACCTTAACCACGTCGTAGACGGCGGGATCGAACACCTCCACCGCCTGGGCGTAGGCCCGCGCGGTGTCGGGCCAGTTGTTGAGGATCTTGCCGTCGGCGGTCTTGTACCAACTGGTGCAGGTCCCGGCCCAGGGCGTGTGGGCGAGCTGCTGCTGGAGCTCGTCATTGTAGCGGGCCATGACCTGCGCCTTGACCGACAGCGGCCGGCCGGCGGCCAGGGCCTGCAGCACATAGTTCACCTGAGCCTCGATCATATAGATGATCGAGTTGTGGCCGAGGTTGGTGTTGGGGCCATACAGCATGAAGAGGTTGGGGAAACCGCTCACCGCCAGCCCCAGATAGGCCTCGGGGCCGTCCTGCCAGGCCTGCGCCAGGCTGACGCCGCCCAGGCCGGTGATCGCGGTCTCGCCGGCGAACGACTTGGTTTCGAACCCGGTGGCGTAGATCACCACGTCGACCTCGTGCAGGCGGCCGGTCGCATCGACCACGCCCTGCGGCGTCATCCGCACGATGGCCTCGGTGACCAGTTCGACGTTCGGACGGGTGAGGGCGGGATAGAAGTCGTTGGAGATCAGCACGCGCTTGCAGCCGATCTCGTAGTCCGGGGTCAGCTTGGCCCGCAACGCCGGGTCGGCGACTTGGGCGTGGAGGTGGGCGAGGGGGATTGGAACCTCCTCGACCGGCAAGGTCCCGGCCCGTTTGGCGGCTAGTCTGGCCTCGGCCATCTCGAAGATTTCGCTGCGGACCTTTTCCATGGCCGCGGGCTGCGCCTTGAACTGGGCCTTTTCGACCTCGGTGTAGGGCCGGTTCATGCGCGGCACGAGCCAGTTGGGCGAGCGCTGGAAGAGGGTGAGGGTTCCGGCGGTCTTGGCGACCTGCGGCACGAACTGGATCGCGCTGGCGCCGTTGCCGATCACCGCCACGCGCTTGCCCGTCAGGTCGATGGAGGTGTCCCACTGGGCGGAGTGGAAGGCCGGGCCGGCGAAGTCGTCGCGGCCCTCGATGGGCGGAAGCTTGGGCCGGTTGAGCTGGCCCCAAGCGGTGACGAAAGTCTCGGCGCTGACCGAGCCGCCGCCCGCCGTCGCGATGCGCCAGAAGCCGGCCGCCTCGTCCCAGGTCGCGCCGATGACTTCAGCATTGAAGCGGATGTGGTTGGAAAGTTGATGCTTTTCAACCACGTCGTCGATGTAGGCGAGGATGTCGGGCTGGGCCGAATAGATCTCCGGCCAGTCGGGATTGGGCGCGAAGGAGTAGGAGTAGAGATGGCTGGGGATGTCGCAGCCGGAGCCGGGATAGACGTTTTCCCGCCAGGTGCCGCCGACTCGGTCGGCCTTTTCCAGGATCACGAAAGAGGTCTGCCCTTGCGCCTGCAGGCGCAGCCCCATGCAAAGGCCAGCGAAACCCGCGCCCAGAATGGCGACCTTATAGTCCGCGCCCATGCGCTGATTTCCTCGACTGCTTTTCGTTGCGTAAAGGCTAGCGGCCGACCCGTAAGTGATCAATGGTTAGTTCGAAGCGCAAACGGCCGAGCGGCCTCGACAAGTCCCGTCAAGATTGGGACCATTCCGCTGGGTCACATGAATAGAGCCCGCCATGAGTCGCAGCCTCGACGCCGCGGCCGTCCAGAGGGAGGTGCTGATGTCCTGGGCCGAGACCGATTCCGCGCGGAGCCGCCGCCCCTATCATGTGGGCAACCTGCGCGCCCAACTGCTCGACGAGGCCCGCGCCCTGCTGGAAAGCGGCGGCCGCGCCGAGTTGAACCTACGCGGACTGGCCGCGCGCGCCGGCATCGCGGCGGGCTCGGTCTATCACCACTATGCGTCGAAAGCCGCCCTGATGGCCGGGCTGGCCGCGGTGGGGTTCCGCGATCTGGAAGCCATCCTCAAGGCCGCGGCCGCTACGGCGCCCGAGGAGACGCCGATCCGCACTTGCGCCTTGGCCTATTTCGATTTCGCCCGCTCGCAGCCAGCGCTCTACGACCTGATGTTCGATTCCGTCATGATGGCCGATCGCGAGGTGATCGCCGCGCGCGAAAGCGCTTTCGCCGTGCTGGAGAGCGCCATCGGTCAGGCCCGCAGCCAACAGCACCGGGACGCCGACACCGTCCACAAGGTGGCGCTGGCCGTCTGGGCCTGCGGTCATGGCGCGGCCTCGCTGACCCTGGCCGACAGCGTGACGGCTGATTCCACTCTGATGGAGGACGTGATCCAGGGGCTGGAGGCGCTGTTCGGACGCCGCTGAGGCGACAAGATGGTCGGCGACGACATCGCCGAGGAGGGGATCAAGTCTCCCCAGGAGATCAACTTCAAGGACCGCCCGGCCAGCCCGGTGGGCATCGCGGCGGAGTAGTCCTAAGATAGATGCTCCCCCGCTGGGGGAGCTCCCGGCCGTTTGGCCGGGTGAGGGGACTTTGACTCAGCAGGCCCCCTCCGTCGCGCTGCGCGCGCCACCTCCCCCAGCGGGGGAGGATCTGCTTCGTCGCCGGGGGAGGGCATCGGGCGCCGCCGTCGACCGGTGGTTGCGAAGTCGGCGAGCCTCGTCTACAGCTACCATCGTTCCGCGAACCTGTTTCGCGGCTGAGTTGGATTTGATCTCGATGACCGGACTGTCCGGACAGATGCGCAACGCCAATGGGCACGGCCTCCCGTGCCTTTACCCGTTTGCATGCCTGTCTGCCGCCGTCCGCGCCCTCTCGAAGATCGAAGCCTCCCATGTCAGCCGTCATCACCATCGCGAACCTCCGGAAGCGCTACAGCTACGCTAAGCGTGGGCGCGGCCTGTTTGGCGGCTTCTCTCCCCAACATGTGAGCATCGACGCCGTCGACGGCGTGTCGTTCCAGGTCGAACGCGGCGAGCGCGTGGCGGTCATCGGCCCCAACGGCGCGGGCAAGTCCACGACCCTGAAGATCCTGTCCGGCATTCTCGAGCCGACCTCGGGAGAGGCCAGCGTGCTCGGCCTGACGCCCTGGCGTGAGCGCAAGGCGCTGGCCTACAAGATCGGCGTGGTCTTCGGCCAACGCTCCCAGCTGTGGGGCGAGCTGCCGGCCCGCGACAGCTTCAACCAGCTCCGCCACATCTACGACCAGGACAAGGCCGTGTTCGAGACGCGCCTGGGCGAGATGGTCGAGCGCTTCGCCCTGGCCGACCTGCTGGACCAGCCGGTGCACCGGATGTCGCTGGGCCAGCGGATGCGCTGCGAGATCACCGCCAGCCTGTTGCATGGCCCGGGCCTGCTATTCCTGGACGAGCCGACCATCGGGCTGGACGTCACCGCCAAGGCCGCGATCCGCGACTTCATCCGCGATCACGCGCGCGACCATGGCCAGACGGTGCTGCTGACCTCGCACGACACCCGCGACATCGAGCTGGTCTGCGACCGGGTGATCGTCGTCAATGCGGGTCAGGTGGTGGTCGACCAGCCGACCGACCAACTGCGCAAGCGGTTCCTGGGGCGCAAGGTCGTCACCCTGCTGTCAGCCGGGCCGCAGATCCTTGTCGACCTGCCGGGCGTCACCCGCCGGGCGTCGGATGCGCACGCCGTCGTCCTGGACGTCGACACCCGCCTGGTGCGGGTCGAGCAGGTCATCGCCGCGGCCCTGGCCCAGGGCGGGGTCGAGGACATCACCATTGAAGATCCTCCGATGGAGGAGGTGATCCATGACATCTACGCTTCTGCTCTCGCGCCCCGTTGAGGCGCGGCGCGCGGCCAGCGCGCTGCTGTCGGCCTTCCGGCTTGGCGCCGGCCAGACCCTGGCCGGTTGGCCGGTGCTGGTCGGACGCTGCATCTTCTATGTGATCCTGCTGATCGTGCTGTCGGCGCTGTGGGACAAGGTGGTCGCTGAGCGCCTGCCTGGAACCTTGGCCGGCGAGCTGCCGCCGGGCGGCCTGGCGCTCTATATCGGCGTCACGGAGTGGATCACGGCGCGGCGGACCCTGCCGTTCCAGTTGGTGATCCAGAAGCTGATGTTCCTGCTGGGCGGGCTCTATGCGCCGGTGACGCTCTATCCGCCCGCGCTGGAGGCGGTGGCCAAGGCCTCGCCCTTCGCCGCCCACCTCTACTGGCCCAGCATCCAGGTGATCGCCGTGTCCCGCGAGGGGTTCCTGACGGGCCTGGCGTGGCAGGGCCTGTGGATCGCGCTGCTGTCGCTCGCCTGCCTGCGACTGTGGCGTGCCGGGCTGGCCAAGGTGCTGCGGGAGGGCGGGGTATGATCGCTTTCGTGCGGCTCTATGCTCTGCAGGCCGGCGCGGCGGTGCGGATGAGCTTCGCCGACCGCGCCAACTTCGCGCTGCAAGTGGCCGGCATGGCGATCAACAACGCCGTGTTCCTGACGCTATGGGTGCTGTTCTTCGCCGGGTTCAAGAGCGTCGGCGGCTGGGGTTTCGCCGATATGGCGCTGCTGCTGGGGATGATGATGACCATCGTCGGCGTTTGCGGCGTGGCGTTCGGCGGCTATCGCGACATGGCGCTCTCGATTTTGCGGGGCGAACTCGACGCCCTGCTGACCCAGCCGAAGGGGCTGATCTCGCGGCTGCTGGCGCGCGAGAGCCTGGCCACCGCCTGGGGCGACCTGGCCGGCGGCATCCTGGTGCTGAGCCTGTTCGCGCAGGTGGAGCCTTCGCGCCTGCCTTTGCTCGTCCTGGCGCTTTGCGCAGGGCTGACCGTCTATCTGTCGGCGGCGATCTCGTTCGCCTGCCTGGCCTTCTGGGCGTCCGGCGCGCGTAGTTTCGCCCGCGATCTGACCGACTTCACCCTGCTGTTCTCCAGCTATCCGGGATCGATCTATCAAGGCGCGGTCAAGGTCGTCGCCTACAGTATCCTGCCAGCCGGATTCGTGGTGATGGCGCCGCTGGAGATGTTGCGCGAGCCGGGCCTGCGCAGCATCGCGATCGTGTTGGCGGCGGCGGGCGCCTACGCCGCCCTGGCGGCCGCGCTCTTCCATCTGGGTCTCAGGCGCTATCGCTCCGGCGCCTCGGCGGCGTGAGCGGTCGTTCACCACCTTTTGCGGTTCGGCGCTTGATTTTGAGCGCGAAGCCCGGTCGTTAGGCCCATGAGCAAGGGCGCTAAGATCACCGTGGCCGGAGCCGGCGCGCTGGGGCTGACGACGGCGCTGGCCCTGGCCGACGCCGGCGCGCAGGTCACGCTGTTTGATCCGGCGCCGGTCGCCGACAACGCGTCGGGCGTGGCCGCCGGCATGTTGGCCCCAGCCTTCGAGGCGGTGCTGGACGCCAATACCGCCCCGCAATTCGACCTGCTGAGCGCCGCGCGCGACCTCTGGCCGGCGCTGGAGGCGCGGATCGGCGTCCAGGTGGATCGGTCCGGCGCCGTGGCGGTGGGCGAGGCCGACTATCTGGGCCGGACCGAGGCAGGGCTCAAGGCGCTGGGCCTGCACCCGACCGAACTGGAGCGTCGCGCCCTGGACGGCCTGGCGCCTGGCCTGGCGCCGCGCTGGACGCAGGGCCTGCTGGTCCGCGAGGATTGGCGGATCGAGGCCGCGCAAACCCTGGCCGCCCTGCGCCGCGCCGCGCAGAGCGCCGGGGTGGTGTTTCGCCAGGCAGCCGCCACCGGCTTCGAGGACGGCGAGCGGCTGGTGATCGCCACCGGCAACGGCCGTGACCTGGCCGTGATCGCGCCCGAACTGGACAACCTGTCGCCGATCAAGGGGCACATCCTGCGGGCCCGGGGCCGCGCCTATGACGGCGTCGTGGTGCGGGGGCAGGGGGCCTATGTCACCGGCACGCCGGGCGACCTGACCATCGGCGCCACCATGCAGGTCGGCGCCCAGGACCGTTCGGTGGATCCTGCGCAGGTTGCGCCGCTGCAGGCGGCGGGCGTGAGACTGTTCCCGGCCCTGGCCGATACGCAGTTCGTGGCGGAGACTGGAATTCGCGCGGCGACGCCGGACGGCCTGCCGATGGTCGGGCGCGGGCGACACCACGGGGTGCTGTTGGCGGTCGGTGCGCGTCGCAACGGCTGGCTGCTCGCGCCGTTGGTCGCCAAGCTGATCGTGGCTTGCGTGACGGAGGGGGAGGCTGGCCCCTATGCCGAGCGGCTGAACCCGGCGAGGTTCAGCGCCAACGGAAAGTAGCGGAGGGGCGTGATGAGCGGTTTCTGGCTGAGCGACGAACAACAGGCGATCGTCGAGAGCGTCACCCGCCTCTGCGCCGGTTTCGACGCCGACTACTGGCGCAGGACCGACGAGACCGGCGAGTTTCCCGAGGCCTTCGTCGCGGCCATGGCCGCCGGCGGCTGGTTGGGGGCGGCCATGCCGACCAGCCTCGGCGGGGCGGGGCTCGGCCTGACCGAGGCGGCGCTGGTGATGCAGGCCGTGGCGCAGTCGGGGGCTGGCTTTTCCGGCGCCAGCGCGGTCCACCTGAACATCTTCGGCCCGATGCCGATCGCCAAGTTCGGCTCCGAAGCCCTGAAGCAGCGGGCGATCCCGCGGCTGATTTCCGGCGAGGACAAGATCTGCATCGGCATCACCGAGCCGGACTCCGGCCTGGACACCACCAGCCTGACCACCAAGGCGGTGCGCACCAACGACGGCTATGTGATCTCCGGCCGCAAGGTGTGGACCACCATGGCCCAGCGGGCGACCAAGATGCTGATCATCGCCCGCACCACGCCGAAGGATCAGGTCAAGAAGTCCACCGAGGGCCTCAGCCTGTTCTACACCGACTTCGACCGCAGCAAGATCTCGGCGACGGTGATCCCGAAGATGGGCCGCAAGGCGGTCGAGTCGAACGCCGTGTTCATCGACAATCTGGAGATCCCGGCAGACGACCTGATCGGCGAGGAGGGGCGCGGCTTCTACTATCTGCTGGAGGGGCTGAACCCCGAGCGGGTGCTGTTCGGGGCCGAGGCCGTTGGGCTGGGCCGCGCGGCGCTGGCGCGGGCCACGACCTACGCCAAGGAGCGCGTGGTGTTCGGGCGACCGATCGGACAGAACCAGGGCGTCGCTCATCCGCTGGCCAAGGCCTGGGCCGAACTTGAGGCGGCGAACCTGATGGCCTTCAAGGCCGCCGCGCTCTACGACGCCGGCCGCGAATGCGGGGCCGAGGCCAACGCCGCCAAGTACCTGGGCGGGGAGGCGGGGTTCAACGCCTGCGAGGCCTCGGTGCTGGCGCATGGCGGCATGGGCTACGCCAAGGAGTTTGACGTCGAGCGCTACTTCCGCGAGGCGATGATCGCCCGGATCGCGCCGATCAGTCGCGAGATGGTGATGAACTACATCGCCGAACGCGTGCTGGGCCTGCCCAAGAGCTACTGAGCAGACCAAGCCAGCCTGGCCGCTCGACATAGGGCGGTGATCATCCGGTGGTGAACTGCGAGGCGGTCAAGCCGATACGAAAATGCGCCCGATCCAGGGGATCGGGCGCATCGATTAGAAACTGGCCGCCAGGCTTCGGCGACGGCTGCTATCGAGACTAGTAGGCGAGCCGCAGGGTCATGCCGTAGGTGCGGGGCATGCCGAGGAAGGCGTTGTAGGAGCCGGTCTGGGCGACGGCGTCGAAGCCGACCTGGGTGTAGTACTCGTCGAAGATATTCTGGGCCCAGGCCTCGACCTGCCAGCTCTTGTCGTCCGGACCGATGCCGACCCGGGCGTTGACCAGGGTGAAGCCGGGCTGGTTCTTCACCGGATCGAGGTTCGAACCGGTGTTGTAGGACGACTGGTACTTGGCGTTGACCGCGATCCGGCCGACCAGGTTGTCGGTGATCTCATGCTCGTAAGTCGCCGCGAACGACGCCGACCAGAGCGGCGCCAGCGAGAGGCGCGAACCGGGCAGGCGCTGGTTGCCGGTGGGCACGGCAGGCGGCGGAGGCGGGCTGCCCAGGACGCTGGCCGTGCTCTTCGGATAGTAGGTTTCGGCGTAGGTGACGCCGCTGCTCAGGCTCAGGCCCTCGATGGGCGTGAACCACATGAAGTCGGCGTCGACACCCTTGGAGATCACGGTCGGGACCGAGGTGACGTTGAAGACCAGACCGTTGAAGCTGTTGAGCTGGAAGTCCGTGAACTCCTGGTAGAAGATCGTGGCGTTCAGCAGGACGGTGCGGTCGAACAGCGTGTTCTTCATGCCGATTTCGTAGGAATCCACGATCTCGGGCTTGAAGCGGGTGTCGAGGATCGGGGCGGCCGGCACGCCGCCGGACTGGGTCGGCTGGGCGATCCGGTCGAGGTTGAAGCCGCCGGCCTTGTAGCCCCGAGCGTAGGACGCATAGGCGAGGATTTGCGGGGTGAAGCGGTAGTCGAGCTTCACCGTGCCGGTCAGCTTTTCTTCCCGCAGACGTTGGTCGTTCGAACCCAGTTGCGAGAAGGCGGGGTTCTGGAAGGTGCCGCAGATCAGGGCGCCAGGCGCGCCGAGGGTCGGGACCCGCGACAGGGCCGTAAGGCAGCCGATACCGCCGTCGGTGCTGTTCCAGGTGGTCTCAAGATCCTTCTTCTCCCAGGTATAGCGCGCGCCGCCCGTCAGGGTCAGTTTGTCGGTGATCTTGAAGCTGTTGTTGGTGAAGATCGCCGCGCCGTTTTCCTCCTGCTTGTAGGTGTCGTTCTGGCCTTGGCCCGCCACGAAGGTCGAGCCGTTGGCCGGCCGACCGGTGAACAGCGGCAGCGCTCCGCCGAATAGGCCGTTGGCGTAGTTTTCGAACTGCGTGCCGTAGACCAGGCGGGTGTGCTGGGTCAGCTTTTCGTTGCTGAAGAAGGCGCCGACCAACCAGTTGAGCCGTTCGGTGTCGCCGGCCAGGCGGAACTCCTGGCTGAATTGGCGGAACTGGACGTACCCGGGATCGGCCCCGCCCAAGGCCGGGCCATAGATTACGTCGACCAGGGTGCCGTCTGTGTCGCCGCCGCCTTGGCTCTTCCAGTCGCGCAGAGCGGTGATCGAGGTGAAGCGGGCGCCATTGAACCATGGCGTGGTCCAATCGACCGTCGCCGAAACACCCTTGTCCACCACGTGCTTGATGTCGTCATGGGTGCCGAAGGCGGTGAAGGCCTCGGGGTTCGGCGGGTTCATGATCGCGCCGGGGACGATGGAGTTGAGCACCGCCGTCGGGCCGGCTGCGTTCTTGATCTGAACCGCGCCGCAGCAGCGTTCGTTGCGATCGGTGTAGTCGGCGATGAAGTTGACCTCGGCGTCGTCGGTCAGCCGGAACAGGATCTGGCCGCGGGCGGTGTAAAAGTTCTGATTGTTGGTCGGGACGCCGCCGACGACGTCGTAGAAGCCGTCGCGCGAACGCCCGGCCAGGAATAGCCGTCCGGCCACCTTGTCGGCCATGATCGGACCGGTCAGCGACAGCGCCGCGCCGAAGGCGTCGTAGTTGCCGACCGTCACCTCGCTATTGGCGCCGATCTGGAATTCCGGACGCTTGGTCAGGATGTTGATGACGCCGGCCGAGGTGTTCTTGCCGAACAGCGTGCCCTGGGGCCCCTTCAGAACCTCGATGCGCTCAAGGTCGCCCAGGTCGCCGAACGCCACGCCGTTGCGGGGACGATAGACCCCGTCGATGACCACGCCGACCGAGGACTCCAGTCCGACGTTGTCGCCGACCGTGCCGATGCCGCGGATCCGGGCGGTTGTCGAGGTGTTGCTGCCGGTCGTGGTGACCGTCAGGCCAGGGGTCACGACGGTCAGGTCCTTGATGTCCCGCACGCCGGCGTCTTGAAGCTGTTGGGCGTTGACCGCCGTCACCACGATGGGGACGTCCTGCAGGCTTTGGGTTCGCTTTTGGGCGGTGACGACAATTTCGTCGATGGTTCGGGGGATGTCTGGGGGCGTGGATTGCGCTTGCGCGCCGGCGGCTGTGAAGATCAAGGCAAGCGCGCTGGAACCAGCCAGAATATTTTTGACAGACACGATGAAAATCCCCAAGGCTTTTCTTGTTGCCTAAGTGTTGAGCCGAGTTTCCGTGACCTGCAAGCGATGAAATTGACATGACCGCAATTTCTTAAAGCAAGAGTTGCGTCCTCGCTTCCGTAGGGGCCGTAAGCCACCGAGGCGGATGATGGCGGCGGCGATCATCCTGCTCAACGGGGTCCCCAGCGTCGGCGCGCCCCTCAGCCGATCGTTGTAGAGTCAGAGGTAGACTGCGCAGCCGCGCGCTTCGAGTTCCGCGAACCAAGGAGGCGGAACAATTGTCGTCACCCACCTGAGGTCGAGCTTCTCGAGACGCGGTAGTTTCGCGAGGCTGTCCGGCAGCTCGGTTAGCGGATTACCTCGAAGGTCGAGCTGTCGCAGTTCCTTCATCGATCCGACCGCTTCGGGGAGCCTCGTCAGGCGGTTATTCCGTAGGTGGAACTCCCGCAGGTTCGCCAAGCGATCAATGGAACTTGGCAGAGCCGCAAGCTGGTTGTCTGTGATCCTCAATTCGATCAGGCCTGACATGCCCAGAACCGCCTCAGGCAGGGTTTCGAACCTGTTCTCGCTGATGTTCAGGTAGCGCAGCCGTCCAAGGGATCGAAGCGTGTCGGGCAGCGAGGTCAGGCTGTTGTCGTGAAGATATAAGAAGTCGGTCAGCCCCTCGAGTTGGCCCAGGGCGTCGGGGAGGTGCGTCAGCTTGTTGTGCCCGAGGTCGAGCATGCGCAGATTGAGCATCTGTCCTATGCGCTCGGACACGGCAGACAAGTCGTTGTCGGCCAAGACGAGGGATCGCAGTTCGGTCCGATCCCACAGCGTATCAGGCAGGACGCCGAGCGCCTGCTTCCAGAGGGATAGGTGCTGATCTGTCGGCGGCGTCATGGTTGAACGATAGGACGCGTCGAACTGAGGTGTCTATTCGGTGTTGCGGACGCCAAGCGCCCATCGCGGAGCATGGTTAGCATCGCGTTAACCATGTGCGGGCACATCTGGCCCATGGCCGTCCATGGAATCAGAGGTGTTGTCGAAGCCGCGATCCAGCGCGCGTCCAACGCCACTGGCGTGGACTTCAGCTTCCTCATGGGCACGGCCGCCCGCGAAAGCGGCTACAATCCCAAAGCCAAGGCGCCGACCTCGTCGGCGGCAGGCCTCTTCCAGTTCGTGGAGCAGACCTGGCTCTCGACCCTGAAGCAGCATGGCGCGAAGTACGGTTATGCTCGCTATGCCGACCTGATCACCAAGGGCGCGGACGGCCGTTATCGGGTGGCGGGAGCCGAGGCGCGCCAGGCGGTCATGGACCTGCGGCTCGACCCGCACGCCGCCTCGCTGATGGCTGGCGAGCTGACCTCCGATCATGCCTCGTACCTGAAGGGCCGGGTGGGGCGCGCGCCGACGGCGGGCGAGCTCTACGCCGCCCACTTCCTGGGGCCGCAGGGTTCGGCCAAGCTGATCGAGGCGATGCGCACGCGGCCTGGGGCCAGCGCGGCCGGCATCTTCCCCGACGCCGCCGGCGCGAACCGGGCGATCTTTTACCGCGACGGTCGGGCCGCCACGGTGGCCGAGGTCTATGCGAACCTGACCAAGACCGGCGGCGCGGGCCACGCGGCGACGGGCGAGCGCAGCAGTCCGGTGGACGGCTTCATCCAATACGCCTCGGCCCGCCAACGGACCCTGCAACAGGGCCAGGACGCCATGGTCGACATCATCCTGCGCGGCTCGCAGTCCGACGATGATTCCAGCTCGGGCGTTCGGATGACCGGCTCGATGTTCACCAGCGAGATGCTGCGCGTGCTGGCCGAGGCCCGCGAGAAGTCGAACTAGGGATTTCTCTTTGCAGTTCGTCATCGGCGGGCTTGTCCCGGCGATCCATACGCACGAGCGCGTCAGGTTGGTCCCTGACCTCGGAGTCTATGGATGGCCGGCGGCAAGAGGCCGGCCATGACGAGCGGGTAGGGGCTATGCCGCCGCTTTAGACGCCAGCATCGCCTCGATCTCGGTAGCCGAGTAGCCGACCTCGGCCAGGACCTCGCGCGTATGTTGGCCAAGACCTGGCGCAGCGGGACGCACCGTGGCGTCGGCGCCTGGGAAACGGGCGGGGGCGGCAGGCGAGCGGTAGGTTCCGCCCTGTCCATCCTCGACGTCGATCAGGGCGCCCGCTGCGGCGACCTGTGGGTCGGCGGCGACCTGGGCGGGGGTCTGCACCGGCGCCCAGACCAGATCGACTTCATCCAGCCGCCGGGCGATCTCGTCGAAGTCCAGGACGCTGAAGGCCTTGTCGAGCTCGGCCACCAAGGCCGGGCTGTTGTCCTTGCGCAGCCGGCCGGTCAGGAAGCGCTCGTCCTCCGGGAGGTCCGGCCGGTCACAGGCGGCCGAGAGGAGCTGCCAGTCCTTGCTGCCCCCGCGCGGGTTGATCACGAACCAATGGCCGTCCCGGCTCTTGTAGAAGTTGGCCACCGGATCGAACGGCGCGCTGCGCGGCTTGTTGGAGGCGAGCTTGCCGAAGGCCAGCTGCACGGCCATGTCCGACCCCACGGCGTAGACGCCGGTCGCCAGCAGCGAGGTCTGCACCAGCCGTCCGACCCCGGTCTTCTCCCGCTCATAGACCGCCGCCAGGATCGCGGCGACGGTGGCCAGCGAGGTGGTGTGGTCGCCGACCCCGGTGCGCAGGATGAACGGGTCGGTTCCCTTGGGCGCGTGCATGTGGGCGACCCCGGCCCGGGACCAGAAGGCGGTGACGTCGAAGCCGGGCTTGGCGGCGTCGGGGCCTTCCAGGCCGTAGCCGGTCACCACCGCGTAGATCAGCCGCGGATTGGCCGCCCGCAGGGTTTCGTCGTCCAGGCCCGCGCGCTTCAATGAGGCCGGGCGAACATTGGTGAGGAAGATGTCGGCGTCGTTCGCCAGCCGGGTGAGGGCCTCGCGTCCCTCGGGCTTGGAGGTGTCCAGCACCACCGCCCGCTTGCCGCGGTTGTCCAGTCCGAAGGTGGGGTTGCCGGACAGCGCGCTCTTGGCGTCGCCGAAGACGTTGCGCATCGGATCGCCCTCGGGGCGCTCGACCTTGATCACCTGCGCGCCCCAGTCGGCCAGTATGCCCGCTGCGCCGGGCGCGGCGATATAGGAGGCGAACTCAACAACCTTCAGACCTTGCAGCAGCACGCGACGTCCTCCCGTATTATTGTTGGGAGCTACCTTGCAGGTCGCGGGCTAAGGCCTCAAGGCCGCTCAGGCGACAGAGCGGATCGGCTCGGTGCGGTCGACCGCGATGGCGTCGGCCACCGCGCGGGCGACGGCCGCGACGCTGACCGGTTTACGCAGCACCGCGTCGGCCCCGGCGTCCACGCACTCCTTGGCTTCGGCGGCGTCGCCGCCGATCACGCAGATGATCGGCACCCGGGCGATTTCGATGTCGAGGGCGCGGATCGCGGCGATGGCGGCGGGGCCGTCCATGTTGGGCATGCGGCCGTCGATCATCAGCAGGTCGAATTCGCAGACCTTGGCCAGTTCGACGGCGCGGCGGCCGTCGACGGCGTGGACGACCTGATGGCCGAGTTGCTCGACGACCGCGCGCAGCATGGCGGCGTTGAGGGCGTCGTCCTCGGCGATCAGCACGCGCAGGCGGCGGTGCGTCTCGGGCGTGGCGCCGACGAGATCGGCCGTGGGCTCGTCCTCCCGTCGAGGCCGGGCGGCCGTGTCGTAGGGCAATTCAAGCCGGAAGCAGGAGCCGACGCCTGGCGCGCTGTGGGCCGATAGTTCGCCGCCCATCAGCCGGGCGAGTTGGCGTGACAGCGACAGGCCCAGGCCCGCGCCGGACGTGCCCGCGCTGGTGCGGGCGATACGGTTGAAGGGCTCAAAGGCGCTTTCCAGCTCGTCGGCCGTCAAGCCAGGACCAGTGTCGGCGATCTCGATGGCCAACCGGCCCGAGGGGCTGAGTTCAAGGCGGGCCTCGACGCGGCCGCGAACCGTGAACTTGAGGGCGTTGCCGAGCAGGTTGGCGAGGATCTGGCGCACCCGATGGGCGTCCGCCAGGGTGGCTCCGGCGTCCTCACCGGTCAGCTCCGGCGCGACGTGCAGGGTGAGCTCCAGGCCCTTGGCCCCGGCGTTCGGCCGGTTCAGCAGGACCAGGTCGCGCATCAGGGCGACGGCGTCGAACGGGTGGGTGTCGACCTCGAGCCGGCCAGCTTCGGCGGTTTCCGAATCGAGCGTGGTGTTCAGGACGGCGATCAGGTCGTCGGCGGCGTCCAGCGCGGCCGACAACTGCTCGCGCGAGGGGGCCGAGCGTCCGTTGGCGCCGACGGCGGCGGCCAGGACGTGGGCGACCCCGGTGAGGCCGTTGCGGATCTCGTGGCTGAGCGTGGCCACCAGGTCGGACTTAGACTGGGCCAGGCGGCGCGCCGCCTCCATCTGGCCCGCGCGCTCGGCGATCAGGGTTTCGCGCTCGGCGGCCAAAGCGAATTGTCGACGCAGGATGCGGTTGACGATCAGGCCCAGCGCCAAGGCAAGCGCGATCGCGCCCCAGGCCAGGTTGGCGCTGGCCGCGCTGTCGGGGTGACGGAACAGGAAGAACAGCGGGCCGGCGGCGGCGGCGGCGCCCACGATCAATAGGCTGGGCAGCCACGGGGAGGCGAAGAAAGTGATCAGGATGGCGCCGGCCACCGCGATCATCATCAAGGGTTCTCGCGCCGGCCCCGCCCCGTCGGCGAAGGCGGCGATCTGCGCCACGGCCGCGGCCCAGACAAGTCCGCCCGCCAGATGAGCTTGGCCGCGCTTGGCGATGTCGGCCCTGGCCTCGGGGCGCTTGAGCCAGTTGATGACCGCGTAGAAGAGACCCCAGGCGAGCGCGAAGATCGCGAAGGTGCCGGTCATCCAGCCGGCGTTCGGCGCATGCGATCCGGCCCAGACATAGGCGGGCAGGGTGACCGCAAAGACGGCCAGGGCGTAGGGCAGTAAAGCTGATTGCGTATCAAGGGCTTGTTGGCTGACCGACATCCCGCCACGGGGCTCGGCTTTACGGGTCTCAACCAACATGAACAGGTCCCTCGGCGGCAGACGGCGAATCTACCGCGGTAGGGTTGGCGAGTGGTTACGGCCCGGCGTAAATCCACAGGTTTGACGGCAATCGTTCATTAAGCTTAACCGTTGAGGATGAAAGCTCGGGACCCTCGGTTCCGATTGGGGGCTAGTCTGGAATGGCGATCACGCGTTCGGCGCTGACCGACGAGGATATTCGCACCTTGGTCAAGGGTGCGACGCCCGACGAGCGCGCCGCCGCCGCCCACAAGATCTGTCACGCCTTCGAGGCCGGGCCGCTCACCGATGACGACCGGGCGCAGGCCCAGGATATCCTGCGGGTGATGGCGCGGGACGCCGCCGAGCTGGTTCGCCGGGCGCTGGCCGTGACGCTGAAGAGCTCGCCCCTGGTTCCTCGCGATGTGGCCCTGCGATTGGCCAAGGATGTCGAGAGCATAGCCCTGCCGATGCTGGAGGCTTCGCCGGCCTTCACCGACGCCGATCTCGCCGAGATCGTGCGAGTGGGCGGTCCGGTTCAGCAGATGGCGGTCGCCAAGCGGCCTCGGGTGTCCCAGACCCTGACCAAGGCGTTTTCCGATCACGCCGGCGAGCCTGGGGTCGAGGCGGTCTGCGCCAACGACAACGCCGACTTCGCCGAGCAGACGCTGCAGGCCATCGTCGCGCGGTTCGAGCATTCGGAGCGGGTGCTGGCCGCGGTGGCCTATCGCAACGCCCTGCCGCTGTCGGTGACCGAGAAGCTCGTGAACCTCGTCGGCGACGAGTTGCGCGATCACCTGCTGAACCATCATGAAATCTCCGCCGAGCTGGCGCTGGCCGTGGCTGTCGGCGCCCGAGAACGCGCCACCGTGGACCTGGTGGACCAGGCCGGCCGGACCGCCGATGTGAAGAACTTCGTCCTGCATCTGCACGCCAATGACCGGCTGACCGCCTCGCTGCTGCTGCGCGTTCTGGCGCACGGCCACATGACCTTCCTGGAATGGGGATTGTCGGAGCTGGCCAGCGTTCCCCACCACCGTACCTGGCTGATGATCCATGACGCCGGGCCGCTGGGCCTGAAGGCGATCTATGACCGTGCCGGCTTGCCGCCCCGGCTCTACGGGGCATTCCGCGCCGGGGTCGACACCTATCACTCGATGGAGTTCGACGGCGGGACGCGCGACCGCGAGCGGTTCCAGGAGCGGATGCTGCAACGGTTCCTGACCCAGCCGATCGTGCCTGGTCAGCAGGATATGGACTATCTGCTGGACAAGATGGACAAGATCTCCGAGGCGGCGCGGACTTCTGGTCGGGCGAGCGCGGGGGCCTAGGGTGTCCTGGCGTCAGGCTTGCGCCGCTCGGCGGACGCTCGCAAGCTGGCGACATGAGCCCTTCGCAAGACATCAAAACCGCCGCCACCATTCTGCTGCTGCGTGACGCTCCGGCGTTCGAGGTGTTGATGGTCAAGCGCCATCATCAGATCGATTTCGCGTCGGGCGCTCTGGTGTTTCCGGGCGGCAAGAGCCATGCGGGCGATCACGATCCCGCCTGGTCCGAGCACGCCTTGGGCTGGTCGGAGTACGACGCCGAGCAACAGGGCCTGCGGATCGCGGCGATTCGCGAGGTCTTCGAGGAGGCTGGCATCCTGCTCGGTCAGCGCCTGGACGGTTCGGCGATCGGCGGGGAGGCCTGCCCGCTGGACGTTCGCAAGGCGGTCGACGCCGGGACCGTCGCGTTCCTGGACGTCGTGCGCGATCTTGGCGTGCGGATCGACTTGAACGCCCTGACGGTCTTCGCGCGGTGGATCACCCCGCCGCTGACGCCCAAACGGTTCGACACCTGGTTCTACGTGGCCGACGCGCCGGACGACCAACTCGCCGCCTGCGACGGGCGCGAGACGGTCGACGCCGAATGGATCGAGCCCAAGGAAGTGTTGCGGCTGGCCGAGGCGGGCGAGCGCAAGGTGATCTTCCCCACCCGCATGAACGTTCAACTGTTGGCCGAGGCGTCCAGCGCTCAGGACTGCATCGATCGGGCGAACGCCCGCACGCTCGTCACCGTCGAGCCGCAGATCCGCGATCGGGAGGGGGGCAAGGTGCTCGTGCTGCCGTCCGACGCCGGCTATGGCGTGGTCGAGGAGCCGCTTGAGCGGGTGATGTAGCCGCTCAGGTCGCCGCGGCGACCTTGCGTTCCAGTTCTTCGATCAGCACGCGGCCGACGGGATGCTCGTCGGTCTTGATGTCGTCGCGCACGGCGGCCTTGATGCCGTCGATATGGGCGTCGACCAGCGGCATGGACACGCTCAGGCGCTTGTCCTTGTCGTCGATCAGCCGGCACAGCGAGGCGCCGATCCGGGTGATCAGCGGAAACTCATAGGTCGTGCCCAGGCCCTTGAGGTCATGGGCGCGCAGATAGAGCGTCTCCATGGTCTCGGCGGTGACGCCTTCGTCGCGGACGCGCTGGCGGGCGGCGTCCAGCTTGACGACTTCGTCGTTCAGCCACTGGGCGAAGTTGCCGGACAGGCTTTTGAGCGCCGCTTCAGCCTTGGCGATGGCGCTCGGATCAATGGCGCCAAACCGCCCGCCAAGTTTCAAACGAAGGCCGGGCGGCTGGGTGACCGGGTTCTGCTGGCTCACAACGCTCTCCTGGAACAATCGTAAATCAGACTAGGCGCCAGGCGTTAACAACGAATGGAGCCGGTAACGCGCGGTATTCAAACCGAAAACTGCTCGGCCAGGACGCGTTCTTCAAGACTGCGGCCGGCGTCGAACAGCATGTGTAGGGCCACGTCACGGTTTTCGGCGATATGCACCTCCACCACGTCACGGACCTCGAAATTGTCGGCGACGGCGCTGACCGGCCGCTTGTCGGCTTCCAGGATCTCGAAGGTCACGCGGGCGGTGTGAGCCAGCAGGGCGCCGCGCCAGCGGCGGGGCCGGAAGGCGCTGATCGGAGTCAAGGCCAGCACCTTGGCGTCGAGCGGGATGATCGGGCCGTGGGCCGATAGATTGTAGGCGGTCGAGCCGGCCGGCGTCGCCACCAGGGCGCCGTCGCAGGACAACTCGCCCAGCCGGACCTTGCCGTCGATGGAGATGCGCAGCTTGGCGGTCTGCCGCGTCTGGCGCAGCAGCGACACCTCGTTCATCGCGATGGCCCGGTGTTCCTGGCCGTGGATGTCGACGGCGAACATCGACAGCGGATGAATCTCGGCGCGCTCGGCGGCGTTGATCCGCTCCAGCAGCCCGTCCTCGCAGTATTCGTTCATCAGGAAGCCGACCGAACCGCGGTTCATGCCGTAGATCGGCCGCTCGTTGCCCAGGTTCTCGTGCAAGGTCTCGAGCATGAAGCCGTCGCCGCCTAGGGCGACGATGACCTGGGCGGCGCCCAGGCTGGCTTGGCCATAGCGGGCGATCAGCGCGTCCTTGGCCTCCAGGGCCTCGGGGCGGTCGCTGGCCACGAAGGCGAGGCGGGTCACAAATGGCTCAGGCTTGAACATAGGCCGGGAGAAGTCCGTGAAACGCGCGTTCCGTCAACCGATCAGCGCATAACGGAAGGCCGCGCCGGCCACGTCGGGGTCGAAAGGCCCAAAAGCACCGTGCGCTCGCCGGGCGCCTTCGGGGCCGCCGCCCGGCTTTCCGGCGTTCAAGTCGCGCACCAGCGCCAGCAGGGTCGGGAACACGCTGCGGTCGATGCCGACCGAGGCGCAGGCCAGCGCCAGCAGTTCTGGCTCGTCGGAGTTCACCGCGCGCTCCACCTGTGCAGGCTCGAAGCGGCCCAGCATCGCCAATCCCGCGATGAACAGCGAGAGGTTTCGATCCTTCAAGGCGCGCAGCAGGTAACCGGGGCTGAGTTGGCCCGACATGCTGAGCTTGGCGACCAGCCGCTGTTCCATTTCCTCGCGTTCGCCGGTCCGGGCGTCCGGGGCGCGGCCCTCGGCGTCGACCGGAACGCCGCCGAGCGCTTCCTGCACAGATAGGCCGAGGGCCGCGTCGAGAGCTTCGGCGTCCAGGTGGAACCTGCCGATCAGGGATTGCCGCAGCGCCTGGCCGACCCAGACATAAAGCTCGCGCGCCAAACCGTCGGTCAGGCTGGGATGGCGCGCCAGCAGCGAGCGCATCGCCGCGATCCGCTCCGACGCCCTCACCATCAGCGAGAGGTCTTCGAGATCGACCGCGGCGGTGTCGTTGCCGGCCAGGGCGGTCAGGACCGCCGGTTCGTTCTGCTGCAGGATCGCCGCGACCACCGGTTTGCCGATCATCGGGCGCCGCGCCACTTCGATCTGGTGCTCGATCGTGGCCTCTAGCACCAGGCGGACAAGGTCCTGGTCCTTCAGCACCGGGCTGGTGGCGATGATCGGGCGGGCGATCTCGATGTCGTCGAAGGCCAGGACGTTGATCAGCGCCGAGGGGGCCCATGTGGCCGATGAGAGCTTTTCGGAAAATCGGCGGCGGATGTCCCACTCGGCCTCGACCACCAGGTTCATGAGGATCGAATTCAACTGCGCCTGGACCGGCGCGGAGGCCAACTGGGCTGCGTCGCCGGCGCCGCACAGGTCTACGACGGCGAGCAA
Source organism: Phenylobacterium sp. (assembly GCA_040391295.1). Lineage (GTDB taxonomy): Bacteria > Pseudomonadota > Alphaproteobacteria > Caulobacterales > Caulobacteraceae > Phenylobacterium. The sequence goes on from JBEBYB010000003.1 coordinate 84,059, forward strand.
TAGACGCTCACGGTCGGCTGGCGTACGGCTGCGCGCCAGATTCAACAGTGTGTCGGTCTTGGCGGTCACGCTTAAACCAGGGTTCCGGCGGTCAGGCGCCTAGCTTTGCATCTACGCCTGGCGGATGAAAACATGGTTACTAGCTGTGAAGCGCGCGACGCAAATATCGCGAACGTTTGCAGGGCAGGGGGCGTGAGATGTCTGAACCGCTGATTTTGGCCCTCGACCAGGGCACGACCTCCACCCGGGCGATCCTGTTCGACGCCAAGGGCGCGCCGCTCGCCGATGCTGGGCGGCCGCTGGAGCAATTCTACCCGCAGGACGGCTGGGTCGAGCACGACGCCGAGCAGATCTTCGAAACCTCGGTCGCGGTGATGCGCGAGGCGATCGCCAAGTCGGGCCGGTCGGTCGAGGATGTCGTGGCGATCGGCATCACCAACCAGCGCGAGACGGTGGTGGTCTGGGACAGAGACAGCGGTGAGCCGATCTATCGCGCCATCGTCTGGCAGGACCGCCGCACCGCCGCGACCTGCGAGCGTCTGCGGGCGGCGGGCAAGGAGGGGCGGGTCACCGACATCACCGGCCTGCTGCTGGATCCCTATTTCTCCGGCACCAAGATCGCCTGGATCTTAGACAACGTGCCGGGCGCCAGGGCGCGAGCCGAGGCGGGCGAACTGCTGGTCGGTACGATGGACTGCTGGGTGATCTGGAAACTGACGGGCGGCGCCTCGCACGTCACCGACGCCACCAACGCCTCGCGAACCCTGCTGTTCGACCTGACGGCGCAAGCCTGGTCGGCCGAGATGCTGGAGATGCTGAACGTCCCCGTGGCCTTGCTGCCGCGGGTGCTCGACTGCGCCGATGCGTTCGGCGTGACCAAGCCCGAACTGCTCGGCCGAGCGATCCCGATCTGCGGCGTCGCCGGCGACCAGCAGGCCGCGCTGATGGGGCAGGGCTGCATCCGGGCCGGCGAGATGAAGGCCACCTACGGCACCGGCTGCTTCTTGCTGGTCAACACCGGCGAGCATCTGGCGCCGTCACGCTCGCGCTTGCTGACCACGGTCGCGGCCCGGTTGAACGGGCGGGCCACCTATGCGCTGGAGGGTTCGATCTTCATCGCCGGGGCGGCGCTGCAGTGGGTGAACGAGGGGCTGAAGGTCGAAGGCGGCGGCGCGGGCGTCGAGAAGCTGGCCCAGACCGCCAGGGACGACCACGGGGTGGTGCTGGTGCCGGCTTTCACCGGCCTGGGCGCGCCCTGGTGGGACGCCAATGCGCGCGGCGCGCTCTTTGGCATGACGCGCGACACGGGCCTCGCCGAAATCGCCCATGCCGCGTTCGACGCCTGCGCCTTGCAGACGCGGGACCTGATCGAGGCGATGCGGGCCGACGCGCCGGGCGCCTTCGGGCGGGGCGTGGAACTGAGGATCGACGGGGGCATGTCGCGCAGCGTCTGGTTCAGCCAGCGCCTGGCCGACCTGACCGGGGTGGCGGTGGGCCGGGCCACTTATCTGGAGACGACGGCGCTGGGGGCGGCCCTGTTCGCCGGAATTGGGGCGGGTCTCTACGCCAACGCCGAGGAGGCGGTCGGCGCAAGGCCCACGACCGAGCGGTTCGAGCCGGCCCCGAACACCCACGGCCGCGAAGCGGCCTACGCCCGCTGGCTCGACGCCGTGGCGCGGGTGCGGACCGAGACCTAAGCGACGGCGGGGAGAGCAGGCGCCGCCCGCCGCCGGCGGATAGCCATGCCGGCCAGGCCAAAGCCCGTAATCATCAAGGCCCAGGTTCCAGGCTCTGGGATCGCCGCGAAGTTGCCGCGGATCTCGCCTGCCGGGAACTGCGCGGTGTGCAGGTTCAGATAGGCCGAGCCGGAGTTCAGGCCGGCCACCAGGAAGGCGAACGCTCCGGCGACGTCGCCATGGGCGGTGACGAAGGCGGGGTTGTAGCTACCTGCCGAGCTCATATCGAAGGTCTGCAGATAGGATCCGCTGGTCACCCCGGTTGGGAAGCCGGCGAAGGTCGGCACCGTCGTCGCCACGCCGGCGTTGTTCGGCACGGCGGCGCAGCAATGGATATGGGCGACCGTCGTGGGGTTGCTCATGTTTTGGAACGTAACGTCGAGCTTCATGGTCCCCAGGGCCGCGTCGATGGTGACGAAGGCCACGCCAGTTCCCGTGGTGGCGTTTGGCGGGTTCTCGTTGGAACCTGAGAGGGTGGCTTTGTAGACCGTGGCGGCCTGGGCGGCGCCGGCGATAGAGAAGCATGCCGCGATGGCGAGCACCTTTAGTGTTGCTTGGGGCATTTCGATCTCTGCTGATGAACGTACAAGGACGATATTCAAGTCAGTGTCCGCTAACCCACCGTCGGCGGATATGCGAATTAACAAGCGTCACTGTAGATATGCGGATCGGTATTTTATCGGGACGAATTTTGATCTCGTGATGCTTAGAGTCAATGCTCCTTAATCTTGATCCTCGGATTCCAAGCTGCGCGCTGAGGGGGCGAACCCGCGCTTGACGCTCGCCTTCCGCGGCGCGACTCTGGTGATCAACGATCAGGCACGATCACAGAAGACTTAGGGAGGCCGCTATGGCCGATGGTTCGCTGGCGGGCGTCAGCTCGCTCAAGGGCAAGGTCAGCGCCGAGGAATGGCAGGCGCGGGTCGATCTGGCCGCCCTTTATCGGTTGGTCGCGCTCTATGGCTGGGACGACGCGATCTACACCCACATTTCGGCGCGGATCCCCGGCCCGGAACACCAGTTTTTGATCAATCCCTACGGCATGTATTTCGGCGAGATGACTGCCTCGTCCCTGGTCAAGATCGACCTGGACGGGAACATCCTCCAGGAGACGCCCTACTTCATCAATCCGGCGGGGTTCACGATCCACTCGGCGATCCACGCCGCGCGGGAAGACGCTCACTATGTCATGCACCTGCACACCGACCAGGGCGTGGCCGTCGCCGCGCAGAAGGACGGGCTGCTGCCCCTGTCGCAGCACGCGCTGATCGTCCGGACGATGCTGGCCTATCACGACTATGAAGGCATCGCCCTGAACCTGGACGAGCGTGAGCGTCTGGTGGCCGATATCGGTGACAAGCATGTGATGTTGCTACGCAACCACGGCACGCTGGCGGTGGGCGCAAGCGCCGCCGACTGCTGGATCCGGATGTTCTATTTGGAGCGCGCCTGCAAGCAGCAGGTGATGGCTTTGTCGGCGGGGCGAGAAAACGTGCTGATGGCCCCGCAGGCCGCGCAAGACGAGGTGAAGATGCAGTTGTCGCGTGGACTAGGCGGGCAACTCGCCTGGGCTGGTGCTCTACGCCAACTGGATCGGGCTCTGCCTGGCTACGACGCCTAGAGCCTTGCTTCAGGATTAGTTGGGACGGGCGCCGGTTCTTTGGCGCTCGTTTTCTTTGCGCTTACGAAACAATACCCACAATAGACACCTGCAGTATGTTTAGGCGGGAAGCGATCCCCGTCTGTTTCAACTCGGACACGCAAAGCCATCGTTCTGTCACTGGACGGCGCCTATGTGGCCACCATAAGACCCGGTTCGATTCATAGCCGGCCGATCTCCATTTGGAGCGCCGCGGAGTTCCTGCAGTTTGATACGACGTCACTTCTTCCTCGCCGCCGCTATTCTGATCCTCGTCCTCATGGTGGTCGCGGGTGGATGGAAGCTGACCCTCGGTAAGAAGCAGGGACCAGGCGGTCCTCCTGGCGCGGCCATGGCCGCTCAAAAAGGCGGCGGCGCCCCAAAGGGCGGCGGCGGCATGGGCGGGCCGGCTCCAGTCAATCTCGTTGCAGCGCAAACCAAGACCTTCACCGACGTCATCGACGTGATCGGCGTGGCCAAGGGGCGCCAGTCGGTGACCCTGACCGCGGCGACCACCCAACTGGTCGAACGCGTGCGCTTCTCCGACGGCCAGTCGGTGGCCAAGGGCCAGGTGCTGGTCGAACTGAAGTCCACCGAACAGAGCGCCGGAAGCGCCCAGGCCCAGGCGCGGCTGGTCCAGGCCCAGCGCGACTATGACCGCTGGAAGCAGCTCGCCGCCCTGGGCTACGCCTCGAAGACCGCGCTCGACCAGCGCGAAGCGACCTATCTCGCGGCCAAGGCCGACGTGGACGCCGCCCGCGCTCGAGAGAGCGACCGCATGGTCCGTGCGCCCTTCGCCGGCGTCATGGGCCTGTCGGACATCGCGCCGGGCATGTTGATCAATCCCGGCGTCCCGATCGTCACCCTGGACGACATCAGCGCCGTGCGCGTCGATTTCGAGGTGCCCGATCGCTATCTCGCCTCGGTCCGCGAGGGCCAGCCTCTGGTCGCCCATATCGACGCCTATCCGGGCGAGAAGATCGAGGGCCGTATCCAGACGCTGGACACCCGGATCGACGAACGCACCCGCGCCTTCACCGCGCGGGCCGAGTTCCCCAATCCCGGCGGCAAGTTGAAGCCCGGCATGATGATGCGGATCGGTATCGCCCGCGGTCAGCGCCCGGTGGTGGCCGCGCCCGAGGCGGCGGTGTCCGTCCAGGGCGACACAGCCTTCGTCTATGTCGTCAAGAACGACGGCGAGCACAGCGTGGCCGAACGGCGCCCGGTCTTGACCGGCGTGCGTCAGGACGGCCTGGTTGAGATCCGCGAAGGCCTGCAAGCCGGCGAGCAGATCGTGGCCGATGGACTGAACAAGATTCAACCGGGGCAATCGGTCCGCGTCCAGGCGCCGGCCGGCGCTCGCGAAGCCACCGCCGACCCGCAGCCAGGAGCGCGCGGCCCGCGGCCCGGCGCATGATGCTCTCTGATCTTTCGGTCCGCCGGCCGGTATTCGCCGCCGTCGCCGCGATCATCCTATGCGTGGTCGGCCTGGCGGCCTTCGCCTCGCTGACGGTTCGCGAACTGCCTAGCGTCGATCCGCCCGTGGTCTCGATTTCGACCACCTATCGCGGCGCCTCGGCCGAGGTCGTCGAGGAGCGGATCACCGAGGTGATCGAGCGTCAGATCTCCGGCATCCAGGGGATCGACCGGGTCAACTCGTCCTCGCGCGACGGGCGTTCGAACATCAACATCTCGTTCCGGCTCGACCGGAACCTCGACAATGCGGCCAACGACGTCCGCGACGCGGTAAGCCGGGTCTCGGCCAATCTGCCGCTGCAGGCTGACCCGCCGCAGATCGCCAAGGCGACGGCCGACGGCTCGCCGATCATGTTCATCTCGTTCGCCTCGACGACGCTGAACCGATTGCAGCTATCGGACTACGCCCAGCGCTATCTGATCGAGCGGTTCTCGACCATCGACGGCGTCGCCCAGGTGTTCGTCGGCGGCAGCCAGCTCTATGCGATGCGCATCTGGCTCGATCCCGGCGCCATGGCCGCCCGCGGCGTGACGGTCGAGGACGTCGAGGCCGCGCTGAACAACCAGAACCTCGAACTGCCCGCCGGCGCGCTCGAAGCCCCGGCCAAGGATTTCACGATCCGGGTCGCGCGCGGCTATTCGACGCCGGAACAGTTCGCCCAGTTGCCGGTGGTCCCATCGGGAGGCCGGACGACCGCGGCGACCGGCAACACCTCGCAGGAACACGTCACCCGCCTGGGCGATATCGCCCGCGTGGAGGAAGGCCCCGACGAGCATCGCCGCAGCTTCCGCTCCAACGGCCGCGATCAGGTCGGCATCGGCATCACCCGCCAGTCCCAGGCCAACGATCTGGACATCTCCAAGGGGGTCAACGCCCTGCTGCCGGAGCTGAACAAGTCGCTGCCCAAGGGCACGACGCTGGAAGTGGCGGTCGACTATACGATCTTCACCGCCCACGCGATCCAGGAAGTCTGGATCACCATGGGGATTTCGCTGTGCCTGGTGGCGCTGGTGAACTTCATCTTCCTCGGCACCTGGCGGGCGGCCCTGATCCCGTCGATCGTCGCCCCGATCTGCATTCTGTCGACCTTCATCGTGCTGGCGCCGCTCGGGTTCTCGTTGAACCTGCTGACCCTGCTGGCCTTGGTGCTGGCGATCGGCCTGGTGGTCGACGACGCTATTGTCGTGGTCGAGAACATCCAACGCCGGATCGACGACGGCGAGCCGCCGGTCGTCGCCGCCCAGCGCGGAGCCCGGCAGGTGTTCTTCGCCGTCGTCGCCACCACCATCGTGCTGATCTCGGTGTTCGCGCCGTTGATGTTCCTGCCCGGCTATATCGGCCGGCTGTTTGTCGAGCTGGCGGTGGCCATCGCCGCGGCCGTCGCGTTCTCGGCGCTGCTGGCGCTCAGCCTGGCGCCGATGCTGGCGTCCAAGTTGCTGCGGCCGGCCCAGTCCGAGGGCTTCCTCGCTCGCTACGTCAATACGGCGATGAACAAGCTGAAGGCGTCCTATCATGCCTCGCTGGACTTCATCCTGGGCCGCAAGTCTGCGTCCATCGCCACGGCTGTCCTGGTGGCGGTGCTGGCGACCGGCGCCGTCGGTCTGTTCTCGGTGCTGCCGCGCGAGCTGGTCCCGGACGAGGATCGCGGACGCGTGGACCTCAACATGATCGGCCCGGAAGGCGCCGGCTACGACTACACCCGCAAGGCGGTCGATCAGGTCGAGGCGCGGCTTCAGGGGCTCCTGAAGGACGGCGTCATCAACCGCTACATCATCGGCGTGCCGCGGTTCGGCGGGACCCAGTTCAATAGCGGCTTCGGCAACGCCACCCTGGGACCGGACGCCGGCATCACCTCCAACGAGCTTGCAGCCCAGCTCAATCGCGAACTGTCCTCGATCACGGCGGTCCGGGCGATCGCCTCGGTGCGCCCGGCCTTCTCGCGCGGCGGCGGCGGGGGCGGCGGCGTCGAGGTGATCGCGGTCGGCGACGACTATAGCCAGATCGCCGCCTGGATCGCGCCGCTGCTGGCGGCGGCCGAGGCCAACCCGGGGCTGTCTCGGGCCCGTCTGGACTATGAGCCTACCAGTCCTCGGGTCCTGGTCAGCATCGATCGGGAGAAGGCCGCCGCCTTGGGCGTCTCGGCCCAGGACGTCGGCCGGGCCCTGGAAAGCAACTTCGGCACCCGGCGGGTGACGACCTACATCAAGAACGGCCAGGAGTACGACGTGCTCCTGCAGACCGACCGCGAGCAGCGCCAGACCGAACAGGACATCGGCAACCTTTATGTCCGCGCGAAGTCGGGCCAACTGATCCCGCTGTCGACCGTGGTGACCACCGAGGTGCGGGGCGACACGCCCGACCGCGCGCGCGTGGACCGGCTGCGTTCGGTGTCGCTGATGGCCCAGCTCAACCCCGGCTACCCTGTGGGCGAGGCGGTGAAGTTCTTCGAGACCGAGGTGGCCAAGCTGCCGCCTGGCCCGCAGATCAAGTGGGGCGGACTGGCGCGTGACTATCTCGAAGCCGGCGGCGCCGTCGGTCTGGCGTTCGGCATGGCGCTGTTGCTGGTGTTCCTGGTCTTGGCGGCCCAGTTCGAAAGCTGGATCCACCCGGCGGTGATCATGCTGACCGTGCCGGTCGCTGCGCTCGGCGGGCTGTTCGGCCTGCTGATTTCAGGCTCGACGATCAACACCTACAGTCAGATCGGCCTGATCATCCTGGTGGGGATCGCGGCCAAGAACGGCATCCTCATCGTCGAATTCGCCAATCAGTTGCGTGACGAAGGCCTCACCATCCGCGAGGCGGTGATCGAGAGCGCGACCCTGCGGCTGCGTCCGATCATCATGACGTCGATCGCCGCCGGAGCCGGCGCCATCCCGCTGATTCTGTGGGGCGGGGCGGGCGGCGAGAGCCGTAAGACCATCGGCGTGGTGATCTTCTTCGGGGCGATCTTCTCGACCGTCCTGACCCTGTTCATCGTGCCGGTGTTCTACAACCTGCTAGCCCGCTTCACGAAGTCGCCGCAGTCCACGGCCCGCCGCATCGAAGCCTTCGAAGAAGCCGAACAGACCCGCGCGGCCAACGCCGCCGAATAGGCACCCATCCGGCCGGCCATGCCCTGCAAATGCGGGCATGGCCGTTCCGTGAGCGAGACGGTTTGTGCCCAAAACGAAAATGCCTCCCCCGAGGGGGAGGCGAGTTGTCGGGGTGGCGCCGCCGGCGACAAGGGGGTGTCGCGGGCCGGCGCGGGATCTCGGCTGACAGATGCAAGAGCAGCCTCGACGCGCTGATGTTGCGGCCGAACTTAATTCTCGTCAAGGTTGCTTGATGCGAAGTTTCGCCTAGGGAGCCTTGTAGCCGGTCTCGACCTTCAGGAAGGCGATCAGGTCGATGCGGTCCTTGGGGTTCTTCAGGCCGGCGAAGGACATCTTGGTCCCAGGCAGGTAGGTCCGCGGCTCGGCCAGCCATTTGTCGAGGTGGGCGGCGTCCCACACGAAGCCGGAGTTCTTGACGACGTCGGAGTATTTGTAACCCGGGACCTCGCCGGCCTTGCGTCCAAAGACGCCGTGCAGGTTCGGTCCGGTCATGTTGGCGCCGCCTGGAGCGATTGTGTGGCAGGCGCGGCACATGCCGAACTTCTGCTTCCCGTTGGCCAGGTCAGCGGTGTTGTATGGGGCAGGCAGGGAGGCCAGCAGCGCCTGCTTTTCGGCGTCGGTGGCCTCGGGGACAGCCGGTGTCGCCGGAGCCGCCGGCGCCTGGGCGGCCTTCTCGCCGCCACCTTCGCCGCCACCCTGGCCGCAACCAGCCAGCAGGGCGCAGGCCCCAACGACGGATAACATCACTGCATGGCGCATAGCATACCTCTTCGACAAACTTGACTGCAGGCTAGACCTGCTCAGCCGCGTTGCAAGGCGCGCTTGCGGCGTTCCTTCTGAATAATTTCGTCCAGAGCCTGGAGGTAGCGTGACCGATCGTTGCGGTCGAACGGCTTGGGGCCGCCCAGAATGTCGCCGGTGGAACGAAGTTGCTCCATTAACGCCCGCTGGGCGATGGCCGCGCCGATCGAGTTTTCGGTGAACGGCTTGCCGCCCGGCGTCAGCGCATGACCGCCGGCCTGCAGGACCCGTTCGGCCAGCGGAATATCGTTGGTGACGGTCACGTCGCCGGGTGAGACATGCTCGGCGATCCAGTCGTCAGCGACATCGGGACCGGCGTCGACGATCACCCGGGCGATCATCGGCGAGGGCGGGATCTGCATGAAGGCGTTGGAGACCACCCAGGTCTTCAAGCCGTAGCGCTGGGCGACCTTGTAGGTCTCGTCCTTCACCGGGCAGGCGTCGGCGTCGATGAAGATCTCAATAGGCTTGGGGTGCAAATCTCGCCTCGGCAAACAGAAAGCGTCACGGGCCGTCCCGCAGGGCGGCCCGACACGCTTCTCTTTAGGCCAGATCGCCGCAAAACGAGAGCCGGCATCGGCCGGTCTCCTTGGCTATGCAGCCCTGGACGTTCGGCCTCGCCGAAGCGGTTGCAGCGGGCATGGGGGAACGGCTAAGGAAGATCAAATCAGGCTGTCGTTCGCAGAAGACCGGCCCGCTTGTCATTCGCCGCCCACCAGACGGCGAAAAGCCTATGTATTTCAATGGGCCGGCTTAGCTCAGCTGGTAGAGCAGCGGTTTTGTAAACCGAAGGTCACGGGTTCGATTCCTGTAGCCGGCACCACTCAACCCCACCAACGCACCTATCGCGCCGGCAGGGCGTAGGCGATCACCGCGTCGCCGATCGGGGTCTCCATGAAGTGGTGGCCGCCGGCCATGATCGCGACGTACTGGCGGCCGTTCACTTCATAGGTCATCGGCGTGGCCTGGCCGCCGGCCGGCAGCACGTCCTTCCAGACGGTCTTGCCGGTCTTCAGGTCGATGGCGCGGATCAGGTTGTCGGTCGCCGCGGCGATGAACACCAGGCCCCCGGCCGTCACCACCGCCCCGCCGTTGTTGGGCGTGCCGATCTCGATAGGCAGCATCGAGGGCACGCCGAACGGACCGTTGGTCCGCGCCGAGCCGAACGGCCGGTCCCACAAGGTCTTGCCGGTTTTCAGGTCGATGGCGCGGATGCCGCCATAGGGCGGCTCCTTGCAGAGCAGGCCGGTGAAGGGCAGGCGCCAGCCGGCGTTGACGTCGATGGCGTAGGGGGTGCCGGCCTGGGGATCGCCGGCGCCCTCGGCCCCGCCGCCCAGGCTGCCGCCGCGCGCCTCGCTGCGCGGGACCCAGCCCTTGGCGTCGGCTTCGGCGCGCGTCACCAGGCGGTTGTAGTTGGGCATGTCGTTGTAGTTGGCGACGATCACCCCGCGCCGGGCGTCGACCGCCACGCCGCCCCAGTCGGAGCCGCCGTTATAGCCGGGATATTCGATCCAGCGCCGGTCGACGGTGGGGGCGGTATAGATGCCGTCATATTTGGCGCGGTGGAACTGGATGCGGCAGACCATCTGGTCGATCGGCGACATGCCCCACATCGAACGCTCGGTCAGGTCGGCCTTGCGCAGGGTGTGGTAGCGCGAGAACGGCTGGGTCGGCGAGCGCTCCGAGGGCTCGACCCCGCCGGTCGGGACCTTGCGTTCCTCCACCCCGGTCAGCGGCCGGCCGGTGCGTCGGTCGAGCACATAGATGTCGCCCTGCTTGCTGGGCAGGATGATCGCCGGGACCGGGCCGGCCGGGGTCGGGAAGTCCACTAGAGTCCCTTGCGAGCCGAGATCGTAGTCCCAGACGTCGTTGTGCACGGTCTGGAATTTCCAGGCCGGGCGGCCGGTGGTGACGTCCAGGGCGACCAGAGCGGTCGAGTGGGCGCGTTCCAGCGGCGAGCGGCTGCTGCTCCAATAGTCAGCCGCCGAATTGCCGAGCGGCAGGTAGACGAGGCCCAGGGCCTCGTCGCCCGAGGCGGTGGTCCACATGTTGGGCGTGCCGCGCGTGTAGGTCTCGCCAGGCGGCGGGGCGGTGGTGCGGTCGGGCCGCGCCAGGTCCCAGGCCCAGCGCTGCTCGCCGGTCTTGGCGTCGTAGCCCAGGATCACGCCCGAGGGGGCGTCGCGCATCTGGCCGTCCAGGATCTGGTGGCCGGTGACGATCACGTCGCGGACGATGGTCGGGGCCGAGGTGATCGAGACCATGCCGGCCGGCGTCGAGCCCATATTGGCCTTGGTGTCGATCTGGCCGCCCTTGCCGAACCCTTCGCAGGGCAGGCCGTTGCGGGCGTCGACGGCGATCAGGCGGGCGTCGAGCGTCCCCTCGATGATGCGGGTGGCGCAGGCTTCAGCCGGGTCCGCGCCGGGCACGGCGTAGTAGCTCACCGAGCGGCAGGCGGCGGTGTAGGGGATGGCGGAATCGGGAACCTTGGGGTCGTAGCGCCAGCGCTCCTTGCCGGTGGCCGGATCGAGCGCGATCAGGATGTTCTTGGCCGAGCAGAGATAGAGGCTGCCCCCGATCTTCAGCGGCGTGGTTTCGGCGCCGTATTTGCCGGCCGCCGCGGCGCTGGGCAGGTCGCCGGTATGGGCCGTCCAGACCCGCTCGAGGCGGCCGACGTTCTCCGGCGTGATTTCGGCGAGCGGCGAATAGCGCCGGGCGCTGTAGCTGCCGCCATAGGCCGGCCAGTCGGCGCCGGTGGTCAGCAGCGCCGGCTCTGCCATCTGCATATCCGGCTCGGGCAAGGTGAGCGGGGCGGCGGGCCGGTTGGCCTGGGCGATGGCGATCCCGCCGACGACCAGCAGCAGGGCGAAGGCGGCCAGGCCGCCCAGCGACATCCGCCGTCCGATCCGGCCGGGGCTCAGCACCGGCATGGCGGCGATCACCAGCAACATCAGCACCGCCGGAGCGACCACCCGCGGGACCAGCGGCCAGCCCTGGAGCCCGACCTCCCAGACCGCCCAGACCAGGGTGGCGATAAAGACCGCCAGATAGATCCAGGCGCCGATGACACGGCGTCTGGCGATGAAGACCCCGGCGGCGATCAGCCCAAGGCCCGCGACCAGATAGTAGGGAGAGCCGCGCAGGGCGATCAGCCAGGCGCCGCCGATGGTCAGGGCGACGCCGATCAGGCCAAGTACGAAGCCGAGGATCACGACAGCGAGCCAGCCGAGGCCGCGGCGAGACGGTTGAAGGTCGTCGAACGGCATCGTGCGTCTCCTGCAGCACAGGCGTGTTCAGCTAGAACATTCGCTCAAAGCTAAGGTTCCGCAGGGCGCGTTTTGCGCTTTGACTCCTGGCCGTCGGCAGGTCACCACCTTCGCCGCGAAGAGGGGGAGACGAGACCATGGCCGACACCACCGCTGAGCGCCGTCGCCGTCTTCGCTCCATCATCGGGGGTTCCACCGGCAATCTGGTCGAATGGTACGACTGGTACGTCTATTCGGCCTTCACCCTCTATTTCGCGCCGATCTTCTTCCCGAAGGGCGACTCGACCGCCCAACTCCTGAACGCGGCGGCGGTGTTCGCGGTCGGCTTCCTGATGCGGCCGATCGGCGCCTGGATGATGGGCGTCTATGCCGACCGCAAGGGGCGCAAGGCGGGGCTGACCCTGTCGGTGGCGCTGATGTGCGCCGGCTCGCTGCTGATCGCGGTGACGCCTGGCTATGCGACCATCGGCTGGGTGGCGCCGGCGCTGCTGGTGTTCGCCCGCCTGATGCAGGGGTTGAGCGTGGGCGGGGAGTACGGCGCCAGCGCCACCTATCTCAGCGAGATGGCCGGTAAGGATCGGCGCGGCTTCTTCTCCAGCTTCCAGTACGTGACGCTGATCTCCGGCCAGCTCCTGGCCCTGACCGTGCTGCTGATCCTGCAAGCGGTGATGCCGGAACCGGCGCTCGAGGCGTGGGGCTGGCGCATTCCGTTCGTCATCGGCGGGGCGCTGGCCGTCGTGGTCTTCTATCTGCGGCGCGGATTGGCCGAGACGGAGTCGTTCAAGAACGCGCAGGAGGCCAAGGCCCCCAAGTCCAGCGGCATGGAGCTGTTCCGCAACCATCCGCGCGAGGCGCTGGTGGTCATCGCCCTGACGGCCGGCGGCACGCTCGCCTTCTACGCCTACTCGACCTACATGCAGAAATTCCTGGTCAACACCTCGGGCTTCAGCCGCGAGACGGCCACGTGGATCACCGCGGCGGCGCTGTTCTTCTACATGCTGCTGCAGCCGGCGGCCGGGGCGCTGTCGGACAAGATCGGCCGCAAGCCGCTGATGATCGGGTTCGGCGTGCTGGGCGTGGCCTTCACCTATCTGATCTTCACCACCCTGGCGAAGACCGACGATCCCTATGTCGCTTTCGCGATCGTGCTGGGGGCCTTGGTGATCGTCACCGGCTACACCTCGATCAATGCGGTGGTGAAGGCCGAACTGTTCCCCGCCCATATCCGCGCGCTCGGCGTGGCTCTGCCCTATGCGCTGGCCAATACGATCTTTGGCGGCACGGCCGAGTACGTCGCGCTGTGGTTCAAGACGCAGGGGATGGAGAGCGGTTTCTATTGGTACGTGACCGCCATGATCGGGGTCTCGCTGATCACCTATCTGCGGATGCGCGACACCCGGGCCCACAGCAAGATCATCGAAGACTAGCCGCCGAAGGCTTCACCTTTCTGGAAAGTGCGCTCCGCGACGGTTGGATCGCGGCGCGGCCTGTGGTCACTTGGCGCAAAGCACAGAGGGAACGCGCCATGGACTTCGAGGAATATCGCAAGCACGACGCCGTGGGACTGGCCGGGCTGGTGTCCAAGGGCGAGGTGACGCCTCCCGAGCTGCTTGAGGTCGCGGTCGCCCGGATGGCGCAGGTAGACCCGCAGATCAACGCCGTGACCCTCGACCTCACCGAGACGGGCCGCAAGACGGCCGACCGGCATATCTGGGGCGGGCCGCTGGCCGGGGTGCCGTTCCTGCTGAAGGATCTGGGCGCGCAACTCGCCGGAACGCCCACAACCTCGGGTTCGGCGGCGTTCCGCGACCAGTTGGCGCCCGCCGACAGCGCCATCACCACCGCCTACAAGGAGGCCGGGCTGGTGATCTTCGGCAAGACCAATACGCCGGAGTTCGGCCTGATGCCGGTGACGGAATCGACGCTGCTGGGGCCGTGCCGCAATCCCTGGGACGTCACGCGCACGCCGGGCGGCTCGTCGGGCGGCGCGGCGGCGGCGGTGGCGGCGGGCATCGTGCCGGCCGCCCATGCCAGCGACGGCGGCGGCTCGATCCGCACCCCGGCCTCGGCCTGCGGCTTGTTCGGCATGAAGCCCTCGCGCGGGCGTGTCTCGTTCGCCCCGACCGGCGAGGGGTGGGGCGGGGCCTCGATCCAGCACGCCGTCACCCGCTCGGTCCGCGACAGCGCCGTCCTGCTCGACATCGTCTGCACGCCGCAGCCGGGCGATCCCTATTTTATCGCCAAGCCTGAGGTCGCTTTCGCCGCCGAGGTCGAACGTGATCCCGGCAAGCTCACCATCGGCTACACCACCGCGGCCCTGGCTTCGCCGGGACTGGACCCCGAATGCGTCGCCGCGGTGCTGGACGCCGCCCGGCTCTGCGAGCAACTGGGGCACAGCGTCGAGGAGGTGATCATTCCGGGCGACCTTGCGGCCATGCAGCAGGGCGCCGGCGACGTCATCGGCGCCAGCATCGCCGCCACCCTGGAGGCCGAGGGCGAGCGTCGTGGCCGCCCCATCTCCGAGGACGATGTCGAGTTCCTGACCTGGGCCATGTACCAGCGCGGCAAGCAGGTCTCCGGCTCGACCTATGTGCGCGGCCTAGCGGCGATCCACGCCTATGGCCGGGCGGTGGCGGGCCTGTTCGAGCGCTATGACGTGGTGCTGATGTCGACCCTGGGCAGTCCGGCGATCCCGGTCGGCCACCTGACCGAGAACATCCGCGAGTACACCCAGCGCCTGTTCGCCTTCATGCCCAACACCCAGGCGTTCAACAACGCCGGCCAGCCGGCGATGAGCGTGCCGCTGGCCTGGAGCCAGGGCGGCCTGCCGATCGGCCTGCAGTTCGTGGGGCGGATGGGCGAGGAGGCGGGTCTCTTCCGCCTCGCCGGCCAACTGGAGAAGGCCCGTCCCTGGTTTGATCGCGTGGCGCCGATCTAGCCACACTCACCCCGATCGTCATCCTCCGGTCGTCTGCAAGACGATCCGGGGGACCCAAGCTGAGCTGCAAACTTAGAACCGCCGCATGGGTCCCCCGGATCAGCCTTCGGCTGCCCGGAGGATGACGATTTGGGAGCTAAGCCTCCCGCCGACGCCGCATCTGGAACAGGTAGACGGCGATCACGCCGGTGGCGACCAGGCCGATCAGCAGGGTCGAGACGGCGTTGATCTCCGGGCTGACCCCCAGGCGCACCTGGCTGTAGATCCGCATCGGCAGGGTGGTCGAGCCTGGTCCCGAGGTGAAGCTGGCGATCACCAGATCGTCCAGCGACAGGGTGAAGGCGAGCATCCAGGCCGCGGCGACGGCTGGCGCGATATTGGGCAGGGTGATCGCGAAGAACGCCTTGATCGGCGGGCACCCCAAATCCTGGGCCGCTTCTTCCAGTTGGCGGTCGAAGCTGGCGAGCCGCGCCTGGATGACGACGGCGGCGTAGCACATGGTCACCGTGGCGTGGCTGACCGTCACGCTCCAGAACCCGCGGGGCAGGCCCAGGGACACGAACAGCAACAGCAACGATAGGCCCAGGATCACCTCGGGCATCACCAGCGGCGCGAAGATCATCCCGGAGAACAGCGTGCGCCCCCGGAACCGGCCGGCCCGCACCAGGGCCACGGCGGCGAAGGTCCCGAGCACGGTGGCGATGGTCGCCGAGATCAAGCCGATCCGGAAGGTGACCCAGATGGCGTCCAGAAGCTGCTCGTTGCGAAACAGCGAGGCGTACCACTTGGTGGAGAAGCCGCCCCAAACCGTGACCAACCGGCTGGCGTTGAACGAGTAGATCACCAGCAGCACGATCGGCAGGTAGAGGAATCCGAAGCCGATCACCAGGCTGGCGATGTTGAAGGGCGTCAGGCCACGCTTCATCGGCCGGCCTCCATCAGCTTGGCCTGTTGGCGCTGATAGAGGACGATCGGCACGACCAGGGTGAACAGCAGAACGATGGCCACGGCCGAGGCGGCCGGCCAGTCGCGGTTGGCGAAGAACTCGGTCCAGATGGTTTTGCCGAGCATCAGGGTCGAGGATCCGCCCAGCAGGTCGGGGATCACGAACTCGCCGACCATCGGGATGAAGCAGAGCAGGGCGCCGGCCGCGACGCCGGGCAGGGAGAGCGGGAAAGTCACGCGCCAGAAGGCCTCGAACGGCGTGCAGCCGAGATCGGCGGCGGCTTCCAGCAGATCGTGTTGTTGACGCTCCAGCACCGCATAGAGCGGCAGGACCATGAACGGCAGATAGGCGTAGACGAGGCCGATATAGATCGCGGTCTCGGTGTTGAGGATGGTCACCGGGCCAAGCCCGACGGCGCGCAGGGCGGTGTTGAGCAGGCCCTCGGGCTTCAGGATGCCGATCAAGGCATAGACCCGGATCAGGAAGCTGGTCCAGAACGGCAGGATCATCGCCATCAGGAGGGCCTGGCGCATGGCGGGCGCGCAGCGGGCCATGGCGTAGGCGAGCGGGTAGCCGAGCAGCAGCAGGATGCCCGTCGAGATCGCCGCGAACTTCAGGCTGGAGAGATAGGCGACGATGTAGAGCCGGTCGGAGATCAGCCGCGCATAGGTCTCGAAATCCAGCGCGGCGACGAAGGTCTTCAGGCCCGCGATCCCGCCCGACCAATCGAGGCGCGGCGTATAGGGCGGGATGGCCAGGGCCGTGTCCGACAGCGACAGCTTGGCCACCAGCAGGAACGGGAACAGGAAGAACAGCCCAAGCCAGAGAAACGGCGCCAGCGCCGCCAGGCCGGTGCGGTCGCGCCGAGCCTTCACTGGGTCAGGACCACGCCCGCGTCGCGGGCGAAGGTGAGCCAGACCTTGTCGTCCCAGTCGATCGGCCGATCGACGAAGCGCTTGGCGTTGGCGCGGGCGGCGCGGATGGTCCGGCCGCTATCCAGTTCGACCAGATAGGTCGTCCAGTCACCGAGATAGCCGATATCCTCGATCTTGCCGGCCATGCGGTTGGGGCCGGGGGGCGGCTCGTCCAGATGCACCTCGATCTTCTCGGGCCGCACGGCGAGCCAGGCGGTGGAGCCGACGTCGAGCAGGTCGTCCTCGAGGATGTCGAAGCCGCCGGGGGCCTCGGGGCTGGACATCCGCACGGTGGTTCCGTCGGCGAACTGCGCGACGCCCTCGAAGATGTTCACGTCGCCGATGAAGTCGGCGACATAGCGCGAGTTGGGCGCTTCATAGACCTCGGCGGGGCGGCCGATCTGGACGATCTCGCCCGACCGCATCACCGCGATCCGGTCGGCGGTGACCATCGCCTCTTCCTGGTCGTGGGTGACGATCAGGAAGGTCATGCCCAGTTGCTGTTGCAGGGCCATCAGCTCGAACTGAGTCTCTTCGCGCAGTTTCTTGTCGAGGGCGGCGAGCGGCTCGTCGAGCAGCAGCATCTTGGGGCGCGGCGCGATGGCGCGCGCCAGGGCCACGCGCTGACGCTGACCGCCGGAGAGCTGATGAGGTTTGCGGCGGGCCAAACCGTCCAGCCGCACGAGGGCCAGCATCTCGGTCACCCGGCTGGCGATCTCATCCTTGGGCATGCCCTGCTGCTGCAGGCCAAAGGCGATGTTCCGCTCGACGCTGAGATGCGGGAACAGGGCGTAGGACTGGAACATCATATTGACCGGCCGCTGGTGCGGCGGCCGGCCGGCGAGATCCTCGTCAGCCAGGGTGATGCGGCCGGCGTCCGGGGTTTCGAAGCCCGCCAGCAGCCGCATCAAGGTGGTCTTGCCGCAGCCGGACGGGCCGAGCAGGGCGAAGAACTCGCCCGGATAGATGTCGAGCGAGACGCCGTTGACGGCGGTCTCGCCGTCGAACCGCTTCACGACGTTTTCGAACCGAACCAGCGGCTTAGCGGCGGGATCCGCCCAGGGCGCAAAGGTCGAGCGAACCGCGCCGATGTTCAGGCGCGGGCGGGAGCGCTCGGTCATTGGCCGGTCTGCACCTTGGTCCACAGGCGCGTCACATCGCGCAGCAGGTCCTGGTCCTTGGCGGTGGTGACGAACAGGCGCTTGGAGACTTCCGGCGTCGGATAGACGTTCGGATTGTCGCGGATTTCCTCATCCACCAACTCCGTCGCGGCGGCGTTGGCGTTGGCGTACTGGGTGAAGTTGGACGCCTTGGCGATCACCTCGGGGCGCAGCATGTAGTTCAGGAACTTGTAGGCGGCGGCTTTGTTCGGGGCGTCGGCCGGAATGGCGAAGACGTCGAACCAGACCTGGCTGCCTTCCTTCGGGATCACATAGTTGATCTCGACCCCGTTCTTGGCTTCCTCGGCGCGGGCCTTGGCCTGGAGGATGTCGCCCGAATAGCCGATCGCCAGGCAGATATCGCCATTGGCCAGGGCCTCGACATACTCCGAGGAGTGGAACTTGCGCACGAACGGCCGGGCCTTGACCATCATGTCGGTCGCCGCCTGATAGTCGGCCAGGGTCTTGGAATTCGGATCCTTGCCCAGATAGTTGAGCGCAACCGCGTACATGTCCTCGGAGGCGTCGAGGTAGTAGACGCCGCAGTCCTTGAGCTTGCGCAGGTTGGCGGGGTCGAACACCACCGCCCAGCTGTCGATCGTCACGCCCGGCAGGCGCTTGGCCACTTCCTTGACGTTGTAGCCGATGCCGATGGTGCCCCACATGTAGGGGACCGTGTACTTCGCGCCTGGGTCGAAGGGCTCCATGTGGGCCATGATCTCGGGCCACAGGTTTTTCTCGTTGGGCAGCTGGGTCTTGTCCAACGCCTGGATCGCGCCGGCGGTCACATAGCGCGGGATGTTGTGGTTCGACGGCGCGACGATGTCGTAGCCGGTGTCGCCCTGCAGCACCTTGGTTTCGAGAATCTCATTGGAATCAAAGGTGTCGTACTGAACCTTGATGCCGGTTTCCTTGGTGAAGTCTTGCAGGATCAGCGGGTCGATATAGTCCGACCAGTTGTAGATCTTCAGCGTTTCCTGCTTTTCGCCGCCCTGGCTGCAGGCCGCCAAGCCTGCACTCAAGGTCAGGGCCGCCGCCACGCCCAGCGCCTTTGTCCAGCCCATCGCACCAACCTCTCCCAGCAGTAAGATCAGCAGGTTATACGGCCAGGGTTGCAGATTTTAAGCGCAAATGCGCGGGAACCCCCAATGCCCCTCACTATGGCGATGATCGCGCCAGTCTTCATGCTGGTGGCGTCCAACATCTTCATGACCTTCGCCTGGTACGGGCATCTGAAGGTGGAGCACCGGCCGCTGTGGCTGCTGGTGCTGGTGAGTTGGGGGATCGCTTTTTTCGAATACTGCCTGGCCGTACCCGCCAACCGTATCGGGCGGGCCGTCTATTCGCCGGCCGAACTGAAGACCATGCAGGAGGTCATCACCCTGGTCGTCTTCGCGGTGTTCTCGGTGACGTTCCTGGGCGAGCGTTTCACCGTGAACCACATGATCGGTTTCGCCCTGATCGCGGCCGGCGCCTTGTTCATCTTCAAGGGCCCGTTCTGAGCGTGCGAAAGGAGCTGAGCTTGCGCTTGGCCCTTTGGCGAACCAGATGCGGCGCCCTATAAGCCGCCGCTCCTCCCCATTTCGAGAGACGTCATGTCCCGCATCCTCATCACCTCCGCCTTGCCCTACATCAATGGGATCAAGCACCTGGGGACGCTCGCGGGCTCAATGCTGCCGGCTGACGTCTATGCGCGGTTCCAGCGCTCGCGCGGTCGCGAGACGCTCTATATCTGCGCCACCGACGAGCATGGGACGCCGACGGAGCTGGCCGCCGCCGCGGCTGGCCAGGACCCCTCGACCTTCTGTCAGATCCAGCATGACGTGCAGTACGATCTGGGCCGCAAGTTCGGCCTGTCGTGGGATCACTTCGGCCGCTCGTCCTCGCCCCAGAACCACAAGCTGACCCAGCGCTTCGCGCGCGAGTTGTGGGAGGCCGGCTTCATCGAGGAGCGGATCACCCAGCAGGTCTATTCCAACGCCGACAAGCGCTTCCTGCCGGACCGCTACGTCATCGGCACCTGCCCGCACTGCGGCTACGCCGCCGCGCGCGGCGACCAGTGCGAGAACTGCACCCGGGTGCTCGATCCCGCCGACCTGATCTCGCCGCGCTCGGCGGTCTCCGGATCGGAAGACATCGAGATCCGCGATTCCAAGCACCTGTTCCTTCGCCAGAGCGTCTTCTCCGACAAGCTGCGCGGCTGGATCGACTCCAAGAAGGGCGAGTGGCCGCTGCTGGTCACCTCCATCGCCCTGAAGTGGCTGGACGAAGGCCTGCAGGACCGCGGCATCACGCGCGACCTGGAATGGGGCGTGCCGGTCAACGCCTGGGAATGGGGGCCGAACCCGAAGGGCGAGACGCCGGATATCGAAGGCCTGGCCGGCAAGGTGTTCTACGTCTGGTTCGACGCGCCGATCGAATACATCGCCGCGACCTGGGAGTGGGCCGACGCCCAGGCCCTGGAGGCCGGCCGTGGTCCCGCCGAGGACGCGGAGTGGGAGCGTTGGTGGCGCCAGCCGGCGGCCAGCGACGTCACCTATGTGCAGTTCATGGGCAAGGATAACGTGCCCTTCCACACCGTGGGCTTCCCCTGCACGCTCATCGGGGTGAACGAGCGCCAGAACGACGGCGGGTCCTGGCAGCCGGCCAGCAATGCGCCGTGGAAGCTGGTGGATCAGCTCAAGGGCTTTAACTGGCTCGACTATTACGGCGGCAAGTTCTCGACCTCGCAACAGCGCGGCGTGTTCATGGACCAGGCGCTGGAACTGCTGCCGCCGGACTACTGGCGCTGGTGGGTGACCGCCAACACGCCCGAGACCTCCGACGCCACCTTCACCTGGGAACAGTTCCAAGTGCAGGTGAACGCCGATTTGGCCGACGTGCTGGGCAATTTCGTCAACCGGATCCTGAAGTTCACGGAAACCCGGTTCGAGGGCGTGGCGCCGGCCGGCGGCGAACCGACCGAGCTGGAGGCCAAGCTCTATGCCGATGTCGAGGCCAAGCTCGCCGAACTGACCGACCACCTGGAGAGCCGCGAGTTCCGCAAATCCACCACGGCGCTGCGTCAACTCTGGGTGCTGGGCAATCAGTATCTGACCGAAGCCGCGCCCTGGACGGCGATCAAGACCGACCCGGCCCGCGCCGCCATCGTGGTTCGCACCGGCCTGAACCTGGTCGCTCTGTTCGCCAAGGTGTCGGAACCCTTCATCCCGTTCGCCGCCGAGAAGATCGCCATCGGCGTGGGTGAAGAGTTCCCGGGCGTCTGGCCGACCGCGCAGGGCGCCGCGATTCTCGACATCCTGCCGCCCGGCCGCAAGGTCGAGGCGCCGGAGGTGCTGTTCAAGAAGGTCGAGAACGATCAGGTCGCCGAGTGGGTGGCGCGCTTCGGCGGGACTGAGGCGGCGTAAGGCCCCCTCAGTCAGCTTCGCCGACAGCTCCCCCAGCGAGGGAGCATCTTGAGAAATGCAAATCCTCCCCCAGCGCGAAGCGCGTTTTGGGGGAGGTGGCGCGCGAAGCGCGGCGGAGGGGGTTAGGCCGTCCGCCGGGCGACCGAGATCGGCTGCGAGCCCCAAAGCGCGCAGAGCGCCACCATGACCGTGACGGCGAAGAGGTCGAGCGGCTTGCGCAGCGTCATCAGAGCGTAGCTTCCCCGCGCAGGACGGGGATGCAGCCGCCGCCGACCGTGGCGGTGACGCCGCTCGCGGTGCGTTGGGCGGTGGCGCGCAGACGCGAGGGGCGGCCCATCTCCACGCCCTGGACGATGTCCCAGGCGCCGGCCTGGTCGGCCGAGAGCGAGAGCAGCAAGGCCGCAAGCGTGGCGTTGGCGCTGCCGGTGGCCGGATCTTCCACCGTGCCGGAGTTCGGGGCGAACATGCGCGCTCGCAACCGGCCCTCGCCGTCATGAGCGTACAGGTGCAGCGACAGTCGGTCGCCGAAGTGGGGGTAGGCGGCGGCGGCCTGGCGGAATGCGGCGAGGTCCGGCGCGGCGCGCGTCAGGGCCTCGGCCTTCACCTCGGCGAACACGAAGGCGACGCCGACCGAGGCCTCGATGGGGGTGTGCGCAGAGGTGACGATATCTGCAAGGCCCAAGCCGGCGCAGGCGGCGACGATCTCGACGGGCAGCTTGTCGCCCAGTTCCAGCGAGCGAGGGGCGGCGATGGTGGCGCCTTGCGCCGTGGCGCTGACGCCGACGATGCCGGCGGGAACCTCCAGGCGCAGCTCGGCGCCATGGCCCGCCTGCGACAGCACCCAGCCCGTGCCGATGCTGGGATGCCCGGCGAACGGCATCTCGGCCGTGCGGTTGAAGATCCTGACCCGCGCGGTGTTGGCGCTGTCCTGCGGCGGCAGGATGAAGGTTGTCTCCGACAGGTTCATCTCGGCGGCCAGCGACTGCATCTGCTGGTCGGACAGGCCGCGCGCGTCGGTGAAGACGGCCAGCGGGTTGCCGCCGAAGCGGGTGTCGGTGAACACGTCGAGGGTGACGAAAGGATAGGAGGTCATTTGGGCCGTCGCAGCAGGAGGAGGAACGTTTGGCTAGTCCCAAGTCAGATGGTCGGCAAAGGTCGAAAAGCCGACGTCGCCTATCTGTCGCGCTCGCCGAGCGGGTCTAGCGCCCCTCGAACCAACGCATCCGATAGGCGTTTATGGCCGTCTCGCCGAGGCGGTCCAGCAGCCGATAGTTGACGATCATCCCGACCGGCGCGCCGACCAAGGGCAGCAGCTGGGCCAGTTTCGCCAGGTCGATGTAGTCGCGATATTCCTGCTGGAACCGGCGCCAGTCGAACGCTTTCAGCGTCCCGACGTCGCGAGCATCCCAACCGGCCATGCCGGCGAACACTTGGTGGCGGTGGACCGGGCTGGAAAAGGCGAGCTGGAAGATCGCCAGGATGTACAGCCGCTCCCCGAAGTCCTTTCCCGAGTGGCCGTAGAGGGCCGCGATGTCGAACAGCAGCTTGATCTTCAGGCCGATGAGCATGGGGAAGTCGGCGGCCGCCAGCAGGAAACCTCCAGCCCCGGCGATCCCGCCCTCGGCCGTGGCCGTGGTCCGGTAAAGCGCGATCTTCTCCAGCACCTGCGCTTCGCGCTGGGCCAGCGAGGCTCCCAGCAACGGGGCGGGCGTCGTGAGGCCCGATCCGGTCAGGATGCCGCGCGTCATCTGCTCGATCGCCCCGGTGATCGCCGCGTGCACGCCCTCGGGAATGGCGCGGTTGATGCGCTGCTGCACGCGCCGCGTCGCGCGGTCCCACAGATTTGGGCCCGCCATGACCTTGGCGCGCCAGGCCGTCAGTTGGGCCCGGGCCTCGCGGTCATAGTCGTCGTCGGCGGAGAGCTGTGCGGAGGGCGCGAGGTCGTCCATCTTCACCTTCTACCCGATGACGCCAATTCGAAACAGAAACGCCGCCGAAGCTGAGTTCGGCGGCGTGGTCATGTTCTGGATTGGAGGGCCTGGTCCCTAGTGGACGACGACCGGGGCATGCGGCTGGATAGCCATGAAGCCCGGCACCACTGCATTGTAGGAATCGGTCCGGCCCAGGTCGCGGACGATGTCCCGGTGTCCCTCCCACATCATGTGCAGGGCGACGTAGAGCACGATCGCCAGGCCGATATAGCCGATCCAGCGATAGCGATGCAGCAGGCGCGCGATGAAGCTGGCGGCCACGCCCATCAGGGCGATGGAGAGCACCAGGCCGAACACCATGATCGCCGGATGCTGGCGAGCCGCGCCGGCCACGGCCAGGACGTTGTCCAGCGACATCGAGAGGTCGGCGATCAGGATCTGGATGAAAGCGGCGCGGAAGGTCTTGGGTTGCTTGGCCGCCACCGCGGCGTTCGGCTCGGTCGCCGGATCGGCATCCATCACCGCCTGGGCCGCGGCCTCCTCGGGCTCGGCATGCTCGCGCATCTCGCGCCACATCTTCCAACAGACCCACAGCAGCAGCAGGCCGCCGGCGAACAGCAGGCCGACGATCCCCAGGAGTTGGGCCGTGATCAACGCGAAGCCGATCCGCATGGTGACGGCCGCAGCCAGCCCCCAGAGGATGGCCTTCTTGCGCTGCTCGGGTGGCAATCCCGCCGCCGCCAAGCCGACGGCGACAGCGTTGTCTCCGGCCAGGACCAGGTCAATCATCAGGACGGAGAGCAGGGCGGCGAGCGCGCCAGGCGCGAGAAGAGCGTCAATCATCGCTTACTGAATGCGACAGCCGACGCTCGTTCGCAACCGGGTAGGGCAAGGAAGTTGCGTTTTGTCGGGCGCCCGTCTTCTACGAGCGGGTACGGGACGCTTCATAGAGCGCCACGGCCGCGGCGGCTGACACGTTCAAGCTCTCGAAACCGCCCGGCATGGGGATCTTGGCCAGTTCGTCGCAGTGTTCGGCCACCAGCCGGCGCAGGCCTTCGCCCTCTGATCCCAGCACGAGAATCGTCGGAGCGCCGTCGAGCGCCTGGTCGAGCGCCGTGTCGGAATGGCCGTCCAATCCCACCGCCCGCCAACCGAGGTCGGCCAGGGTTTCGAGCGCGCGGGACAGATTGACCACATAGGCGGTGTCGATCTGGTCCACCGCGCCGGCCGCCGCCTTGGCGAGGGCGCCGGTGAGTTTGGGCGTGTGGCGATCCTGCAGAATGACGCCCGAGGCGCCGAACGCGGCGGCCGAACGCAGGATCGCGCCGACGTTCTGGGGGTCGGTGATCTGGTCGAGCATCAGCAGGGTCGCGCCGCGCCTGGCCTCGAAGTCCTCAAGCCCGACCGGATCGAGCGCGGGAATTTTTAGGGCGATACCCTGGTGGACGGCGCCTTGGGGCAGGTTGTGGCCGAGGAACTGACTGTCCACGACCTCCAAAACCCCGAATCGACCGAAGCGCGACTCGATCTCCCGAGCCCTCTCCTGGGTGGCCAAAAGGCGCTGGGGGGCCAATCTTTTTTTGTTGGTAAGTGCGGCGCTGACGGCGTGCCAGCCCCACAGCCAATCGT
This sequence comes from Phenylobacterium sp., assembly GCA_040391295.1. Taxonomy (GTDB): domain Bacteria; phylum Pseudomonadota; class Alphaproteobacteria; order Caulobacterales; family Caulobacteraceae; genus Phenylobacterium. The sequence goes on from JBEBYB010000003.1 coordinate 108,992, forward strand.
CGAAACTGTTGTCTGGCTTGCGGTTGAAGGGCCTCGGCCCTCCTTTTTTACCACTCTTCCAGGGCGCGTTGCGTTCGGGAGGGGAGGACACTATAAGACGCGCTCCAAATCGGGGACGGGGCAGGTTCTTCGCTTAACGCGGGGTCACTTGTCCAGGCTTCGATCTGGCTCTGAGCGCGCTGGGGGAATGTCCCGAGTGGCAAAGGGGGGGGACTGTAAATCCCCTGGCGTACGCCTTCGCAGGTTCGAGTCCTGCTTCCCCCACCACGCGCTCAGAGCGTGAATTTTTAGGAGACTGGCGCGACCCCGCGCATCCTTCAGCGGCGGGTATAGCACAATGGTAGTGCAGCAGCCTTCCAAGCTGAAGATGCGGGTTCGATTCCCGCTACCCGCTCCAACCTCTGATTTTCTCAAACGCCGGTAGGACCCCGATGGCCAAGGAAAAGTTCGAACGCAATAAGCCGCATTGCAACATCGGCACGATTGGTCACGTTGACCATGGCAAGACGACGTTGACGGCCGCGATCACCTACACGCTGGCGAAGGCCGGCGGCGCCAAGTCGATGGCCTATGCTGACATCGACGCGGCTCCGGAAGAGAAGGCCCGCGGGATCACGATCAACACGTCGCACGTGGAATATGAGACGGCGAACCGTCACTACGCGCACGTCGACTGCCCTGGCCACGCCGACTATGTGAAGAACATGATCACCGGCGCGGCGCAGATGGACGGCGCGATCCTGGTGGTTTCGGCGGCCGACGGCCCGATGCCGCAGACCCGCGAGCACATCCTGCTGGCCCGTCAGGTCGGCGTGCCGGCGCTGGTCGTGTACATGAACAAGGTCGACCTGGTGGACGACGTCGAGCTGCTCGAGCTGGTCGAGATGGAGGTTCGCGAACTTCTGTCGAGCTACCAGTTCCCGGGCGACGACATTCCGATCACCAAGGGTTCGGCCAAGGTGGCGCTGGACGGCGGCGATCCGGTGATCGGCGAGCAGTCGATCATGGAGCTGATGACCACGGTCGACGCCTACATCCCGCAGCCGGAGCGTCCGGTCGACCTGCCGTTCCTGATGCCGGTTGAAGACGTGTTCTCGATCTCGGGCCGCGGCACGGTTGTGACCGGCCGGATCGAGAAGGGCATCGTGAAGGTCGGCGAGGAAGTCGAGATCGTCGGCATCCGTCCGGCGCAGAAGACGATCTGCACCGGCGTCGAAATGTTCCGCAAGCTGCTGGACCAAGGTCAAGCGGGCGACAACGTGGGCGTGCTGCTGCGCGGCACCAAGCGTGAAGACGTCGAG
>JBEBYB010000004.1:0-84430 GCA_040391295.1 Phenylobacterium sp.
ACTTTTACAGCCACACCCCCTACATATGTCAACAGTCGATGACAACAAGGGTGGAACAAGAAGAAATGGTGGAGCTTCCGGCCCCGGCCCGTACGCGAAATGCAGCCGCAACACGGCAGGCCATCCTAGATGCAGCGCATCACCGTTTTGCGAAAGAAGGCTATGACGGCGCGAGTCTGCGCGAGATCGCCGCCGACGCCAAAGTCGACGCGGCGCTGGTGTCTCGCTATTTCGGATCGAAGGAAGAGCTCTTCATCGAGGTGCTGAACTGCGCGCCGGACGCCTCGGACCTGTTCGAGGGCCCCCTCAGCGATTTCGGCACGCGGGTCGCCGGCAAGATCCTCGATGATCGCGACGTCGATCAGGGGGTCGAGTATCTACTCATCATGCTGCGCTCGGCCTCGTCGCTGGCTGCGGCCGAACCGCTTCGGCGCTCGATGCGCACCCATTTCCACGACCCCTTCGCAGCGTGGCTGGGCGGCCCCGACGCTCATGTGCGTGCGCGTCTGGCCGGCGATCTGATCATGGGCGTCTGCATGTCTCAGGCGATCACCGCCGATCATGACCTGGACGAAGAGGGTCGGGCCAATCTGCGCAGCCGCCTCGCCAAGGTGCTGCAAGCGGCGGTCGAACCCTAGAGGAAATCGTTGCGGCTGGGAGCGACGCGCCGACCTCGGCGCTCCCGCCGCGAACCGACCGACCCCGCTGGGGCCGGTCGGGATGCAGGTCCTTAGAAGGACTTGCGGACGCTGACGTACCAGTAGCGGCTGTAGGGCTGGTAGAGTTCGCCCAGATAGCCGTCCGAGGACAGCGGCGGCTTCTCGTCGGTCAGGTTCCGAACACCGACGCGCAGGCGGGTGTTGGCCGCCAGGCCTTCGGTGAATTCGTACTGGCCGTACATGTTGGCGGTCAGCTGCGAGTCGATGATCCAGGCGTCGCCTTCGCGGTCCAGCAGCTGCGTGTCTTCCACGTCGCCGATGTACTGGGTGAAGGCGCCGACGGTCCATTGCTCGTAGTTCCAGGTCGCCGAGGCCGACCACTTCCACTCCGGACGACCGTTCCGACGGATCAGGTCGCCGCCGCCGCCGATGAAGATCGACGGGTCGATCTTGCCCGCCGCCTGCGCGGCGATCAGCTCGGCGACCGCCGGGGACGGCGAACGGTAGAACTTCATCAGGTGGGCGGCGTTGAAGTTGACGCTGAAGTCACCGTACTGCGTGCCGCGCAGGCTCCACATCACGCCGATGTCCAGGCCCCGCGCCTCTTGCGGCAACAGGTTCTGGTACTGGTCGGCGATGTAGAGGATCTGACCCGCCGGGGCGAGACCGGTGCCCTCGAACATCGCGATGTCGTCGACGGTCGGCGCGGCGCGAATCACGTTCTCGTAGGACGAACCGTTCAGACGCGCCAGATAGTCGGCGGTGATGGCGTTGCCGCCGCCGAACAGGCCGACGATCCCGTCCTGCTTCACGCGCCAGTAGTCGACGGTGAAGGTGAAGCGGCCGAATTCTTCCGGAACGAAGTGCGGTTGATAGACCACGCCCAGGCCCCAGGTTTCCGACTCTTCCGGCTTCAGTTCAGAGTTGCCCGAACGGCGCTCGAGGGTCGAAGGCTTGACACAGGCTTGCAGGCTGGGGCTGCGGCCGGCGCGGCGGTCGGCCTCGCAACGATACCAGTCAATACGGTCGTTGGAACGGGTGACCAGGGTGGCGTTGACCTGCTCCAGGTTGGGAGCCTTGAAGCCTTGAGCCCAGGAGCCGCGGAAGCGCAGGCCGTCATAGACGTCCCAGGCCACGGCGACCTTCGGCTTGGCGACATCGCCCACGTCGCTGAAGTTCTCGTAGCGGCCAGCGAGCTGGGCTTCGAGGTTATAGATGAACGGGATCTCCATATCCGGCGAGATGACCGGGATGGCGAGCTCGGCGTAGAGCGAGGTGACGTTACGCGCGCCCTTGGTGTCCGGCGAAGCGCTGGAACCGACTAGGTCGTTTTCATAGGTCACGCCGGTGTCGGCGTTGGTGAACTTGATCGTCCCGTCGAGGCGGGCGTCGCGGTCGTCCTTCTGGGTTTCACGGCGATATTCAAGGCCGGCGGCGAAGCCGACGTCACCGGCCGGAACCGAGAACAGGTCGACCTTGGAGACCTTGAAGTCGGCCAGGGCCAGCGAGCTGGTGCTCTTGCGCACGGTCTTGACGCGGATCGCGTCGATCGCCGCCTGCGAGCTCGGGGCGCCGTCGCCGATGCTGGGCGCGCCCAGGGTGCCGCCGTTGAAGGGGTTGAAGGCGTCGGGGCTCGACAGCTTCAGTTGGTTTTGGAGCAGGGTCGCGCTGATGCCGTCCGAGGTGTCTTCAACCTGCGCCTTCGAATAGAGCAGCGCGCTTTCCCACTTGAAGCCGAACTTCTCGCCCTTAAGGCCGCCGAGGAAGCGCCACTGGCTGTTCTCGACATCGACCCGGTTCGGGCCGACATCGGCGAAGTTGTAGGCGTTCATGGTCACCGAAGTGCCCTCGGCGCCGATGTTCAGGCCGGCGAGACGGTTCGGATTGACCTGGCCGTTGGCGAAGACCGCCTGGCCGAAGGGGTTGTAGTAGTTCGAGGCCGCGATCGAAATCGGCAGGCCGCTCAGGTTGGTGGTCGAGGTCTGCACGGCATGGGTCGTGGCCGTGTAGTAGCCCACTTCGCCGAAGGCCCGCAGGTCGTCGGTGATGTCGTACTTGCCGGTCAGGAACAGATTGACGCGCTCCAGTTCCGGCATGACCGACGGGTTGAAGGTGCCGGCGGTGTCGAAGCGCAGATTGCGGTCGGCGCCGGTCGCGCCGGTCGCCGCCGCGCCGGTCGCCAGGCAGATGCCGTTCGGCAAGGCGGCGGCGCAGGCGCCATTGGTGCTCGGCTGAATATGGAAGGCGTTGGCGATGCCGGACGTCAGGGCGACGCCGTTCTGGCGAACCGCGCTGCGAGCGGTCAGGTTGCCCCATGGCGAAGCGGCCACGCGGTCGTCCAGCGTCGAGTTGCCGGCATAGTCGGTGCCCGCGAACAACGCGGTGCGGTCGACCGAGGAGGTGAAGTCCTGGTCCCAGGCCTTCAGCGCCGAACGGTTGGTGTAGTTGGCGAACAAGGTGACGTTGCCGCGACCCTCGTGGAAGTTCCGGCCCGCTTGCAGCGAGAACTCGCCTTCACGCAGGTTCGTGCCTTCGGCCGAGCCGTACTGGGCTTCGATGGTCAGGCCGTCATAGTCGTCGCGCAGCACGGTGTTGATCACGCCGGCCACGGCGTCCGAGCCGTACAGCGCCGCGGCGCCGTCGCGCAGAACTTCCAGGCGCTTGATGCCGCTGACCGGAATGGCGTTGGTGTTGTAGGTCAGAACCGGGACCAGGTTTTCGTCGGCGCGGCTGGTTGGGTGGGCCACGACGCGGCGGCCGTTCAGCAGCACCAGGGTGTTGCCGACGCCCAGGTTTCGCAAGTTCACCGACCCGACGTCGCCGCGGGCGCTGTTGCTGGAGTTCGGCAGGTAGCTCGAGTTGAAGCTCACATCGCCCATCTGCGGGATGGAGCGGAACAGGTCGTCGCCCGAGGTTGCGGCGACGTTGTCGAGTTGGGCCTGGTCGACCACGGTGACGGGGAGAGCCGCCGTGACCTTCGAGCCTTCGATCTGCGAACCGACGACGATGATCTCTTCGACCATGTCGTCGGTGGCTTGAGCCGACGCGGCGCCGGCCCAGGAAGCGGCGCAAAGCGCCGAAGTCGCCAGCATGGCATAGCGCCAAGACGTACGAGAACGCATCAAGTCTTATCCCCTCAACTTATAGGTGTATACATCGGGTGCCCAGCGACACTTGCGAGGCCCCAAAGTTGACGCGACAGACACATGATCCTTGATGTTGCGTCACGCACTCCCTCGTAATCCGAGAGGATATAACGGCGTTTGTGTCATTACAGTCACCACGCTGACACGATTGCCGAATCTTACTGACGATCACTCAACAAGAACTTGAATTCTGCACGCAACCGCCCAGCGCTCTGCAACCCTTAGGTCGCGGCAAGAAGACCTTGCGCTTACCACCGTCCAGGTCGAGGTCGGCGCTCCCGTTCGCACTGTGGAACCGGAGCGCCGCGCAACTAAACCGACCTAGTAAAAGGCGACGTTGTCGATCTCGGCCCATAGCTTCTGACCGCCAGGCCGGCTGCCCCCGACGGAGACTTCGAGCAGGTCCGCGCCGGTCCAGACGCCCTTGGCGCCGCCGCGCCCGGGCGCGGGCTTCAGGGCGGTGAACGGAACCTCGACCGTGCGCCACTCCGAACCGCCTTCGATCTGGGAAACCCAACGTCCGCCCAGCGTGTTGACCCCGAGTTCATAGGCGCCGTCGCCGCGCACCTCGAACCGCACCCCCTTGTAGCCGCGCGCGTCGACCGGCTGCACCGAGCCGCGCGTCAGGGGAATGATCACCCCGGCGTTGGGATCGTCCTTGATCGACATCTTGGCGTCGATGCTGAGCGCGTGATCAGTCGCGGTACGCGGGATGACCTGGGCCACCTGCACGGTGCGATCGATGCCGCCGTCCATGTCGTTCAAGCGCAGGGTGTCGAGGCTCGAGCGCTCCTTGGCGCCTTCGAAATCGTCGATCAGGGCGGCGACCTTCACCGCCGGCATGGCCTTCTGGCTGTTGGCCAGGGGCAGTTTCACGCCGGGGCCGTGCACCAGTTTGCCGTCGATGAAGACCCGGTCGGTCTTGCGGACGTCGGAGATATTGGTCCAGGGCGTGCCGACCACCAGGACCAGATCGGCGCGCTTGCCCTTCTCGATGGTGCCCCGGTCAGCCAGCTCGCCCAGCACCTTGGCGCTATTGGCGGTGCCGACGATCAGCGCCTCGCTCGGCGTCAGCCCGGCCTGGACCAACAGTTCCAGCTCGCGCAGCGTCGAAACGCCGTGCGGGGTGCCGGTCATGCCGGCGTCGGTGCCGAGCGCCACGACCACGCCGGCGTCGTGGAGAGCCTTGGCGTTGTGCAGGGCGTAGCCGAACTTGATCTCGCTGCGCTTCCGGGCCTCGGGAGTAGCCCCCGCGCCCTCCCCCTTGTTCGGATCATAGACGGCGAGCGTCGGGGCATAGGCCGTGCCCGAAGCCTTGATCAGGTCGATGGTCTGCTGGTCGATCTCGCGATCCTGCAGGCTGTGGGCGATGACATCGACCTTGGCGCGCGCCGCGATCTGGCCGCGCTCGACCGTCACCGTATGGGTCAGGACCTTCAGATTGTTGCGATGGGCCTCATCGACCAGAGCCGTGAGGGTCCCCTCGTCCATGCTGGTGTTGTCGGCCGACGCCCCATAGCGCCAGCCGTCCATGAACGCCTTGATGAAGTCGGGCTTGTAGGGGACCAGCGCCTGGACCTCGACCCGCGCGGCCTGGGGGGTGTTCACCCACTTGGTGGTGGCGGTGTCGGCCCAGTCGGCGCCGTGGCCCCCCGGCGTGCTCATCCGCGCGACGAAGTTCACGTGCGGCGAAGCCATGGTCCCGATCCACTGCCGACGCGGAGCGAAGGACTCCGGCTGCTGGTGGAAGTCGTTCACGGTGGTGACCCCCGCGGCGATGTAGGCGCCCGCGATCTCCGGAGAAATGCGCGGATCGCCGGCCGGAGTCCAATGAGTGTGAACATCGAAGAAGCCCGGCAGCAGAGCCTTGCCCTTGGCGTTGATCACGCTCGCGCCGCGCGGGGCCTTCACGCCTGGCCCGACCTCGGCGATGCGGCCGTCCTTGATCACGACATTGGCCAGATGCGGCGCGGCGCCGGTGGCGTCGAACACGGTGGCGCCCATGATGGCGACCGGCCGGCCTTCGGCATGGGCCACGCCCGCGATGGTCAGAAACCCGCCGGCCGCCAGGGCCCCGGCCACGCGCCAACCGTCTTTCACTACACTCAAGAGAGCCCCCGATACTGCTGTTCTGAACTGAATTGGAAGGCGATCCGATCGCTTCCCAGATCCGCTGCATACTTTGTGAGAGGGATAGAATGCCAAACCTAACGACGTTCACGGGCAATATTCTACCTCTCAATGGCCAGGCGACACCCCTGAGCGACCAACTGATCCCCTACGCGCGGCAATTGAGCGTCTTCATTTGAACGAAACGCGGGGCCATGTAGCTTGGGCGGCGAAACTCCCTCCTGGCGAACTCCTCCATGAAGCAATTCCTCATCACCACGGCCGGTGTCTTTGCAGGCCTGGTGCTCTTCCTGATCGGCGTGCCGTTCCTGCTGATCGTCATGGCCGCGGGCGCCGCCAAGCCGGCCCCGACGCCAAGCCACGCGGTGTTGGAGTTGGATCTGCGCAATTCGCTGACCGACCAGGATCCAGTCAATCCGTTCGCCTCGTTCGGCCGCCGCTCAATGTCGGTGATGTCGGTGATCGAAACCCTCGACCGGGCGGGCAAGGACGGGAAGGTCAAGGGCCTGCTGGTCCGCTTGCCCGAAGGCGGCATGGCGCCGGCCGCCGCCGATGAAATTCGCCTGGCCCTGAAGAAATTCCGCGCCGCCGGCAAGCCGGTCTTCGCCCATAGCCAGGGCCTCTATCCCTCCGGCGTGGTGACCTCGACCTACATGCTGGGGGCGTCGGCGGACGAGCTTTGGATGCAGCCGGGCGCATCGTTCCAGGCGGTGGGGATCGCCAGCGAGGACGTGTTCCTCAAGCGCGCCTTCGACAAGTACGGCGTGAAGGCCGACTACGAACAGCGCTACGAGTACAAGAACGCCGTCAATCCGTACCTCTATAGCGACTACACCCCCGCGCACCGCGAGGCCCAGCTCTCGTGGATGGGATCGGTCTACGGCACGGCGCTGTCCAACGCCGCCACCGACCGCAAGCAGACGCCCGAGGCGCTGCGCACCAATCTGGAAGCCGGCCCCTACCTGGCCGAGGACGCCCTGAAGCTGCGGCTGATCGACAAGGTCGGGCAGGTCAAGGAAGTCGAAAACGCGGCCCTGGCCAAGGCCGGCAAGGGCTCCGAACTGGTCGAGTTCGAGAAGTACATGCGCGCGAGCCGTGATCGCGTCCCCAAGACCGGCCAGGCCATCGCCGTGGTTGAAGGCGAAGGCGCGATCGTCACCGGACACGACGGAACCACCAACCCGTTCTCCGCCTCCTCGTCGATGTATTCGGACGACGTCGCCGAAGCTCTGTATGACGCCATCGAGGACAAGGACGTGAAGGCCATCGTCTTCCGCGTCTCTTCGCCCGGCGGCTCGGACACCGCCTCTGAACAGATCCTGGCCGCCGTGCGCGCGGCCAAGGCCGCCAAGAAGCCGGTCGTGGTTTCCATGGGCGCCTACGCGGCCTCCGGCGGCTACTGGGTGTCGAGCGAGGCCTCGGCCATCGTCGCCCATCCGTCCACGCTGACCGGCTCGATCGGGGTGTTCGGCGGCAAGTTCGCGGTCGGCGAGGCGCTGGCGCGCTTCGGCGTTGACATGCGCCAGATCGGAGTGGGCGGCGAATATGCCGGCGCCTTCGGCACGGGCAGCCCGATGACCCCGGCGCAGCAGGCGGCGTTCGCCGGGTGGATGGACCGCATCTACGACAACTTCATCACCCGCGTCGCCACCGGGCGGAACCTGCCGCCCGAGCGGGTGCGCGAGATCGCCAAGGGCCGCGTCTGGACCGGCGCCCAGGCCCGCGAGATCGGCCTGGTCGACGAGATCGGCGGCTTCTACCAGGCTGTCGACAAGGCTAAGGCCCTGGCCGGCCTGAAGGGCGAGGTTCGCCTCAAGCGCATGACCACCCAGACCTCGCCGTTCCAGGCGCTGGAAAGCGCGCTGGGCATCTCGGCCAACTCGGTCCGGACCCTGGCCGCGGCGGCCTGGATTATGGGCGATCCGCGCGCCCAGGGCATGCTCGACCAGATGGCCCAGGAGCGACTGCGCAGCGGCGGCGCCATGGTGCTGGCGCCTACCCCGGTGAAGTAGCACCGTGAGCACGGACCATCGGGCGGCCTATGAACTGCTCGGGCGGGGCGACGTCGAGGGCGCCCTGGCCCTGACCGCCGCCCTGGTCGGCCGCCCTGGTGCGACGGCGGGCGCGCTCGCCGCCCGCGCCACGGCGCTGAAGGCCGCAGGTCGCCCCCTGGAAGCCCTGGGCGCCAACCAGGCGGCGGTCGCCCGCTTCCCCAGCAACGGCGTCTGCTGGCACAATCTGGCCTCGACGCTGGGAGATCTCGGTCAGGCCGAGGAGGCCGAGGCCGCGGCCAGAAAAGCCCTCGGACTGGGCCTCACCGCGCCCGAGACCCGGCTGGTCCTGGCGCGCGCCCTGCAGGCGCAACAGCGCTTCGACGACGCCGAGCAGGCCTTTGTCGCCGCGCTCGACGCGCGCCCCGACTACGAGGAAGCCCATCGGGACCTCGCCCAACTCGTCTGGATGCGAACCGGCGACCACGGCGCGGCGCTGGCGCGGCTCGAACGCGCCGCCGCCGCCCTTCCGGCTCATCCCGGCCTTCGCTACACCCTCGCCATCGCCCACGAATTCACCGGCCGGCCCGAGCTGGCCCGGCGCACGGTCGAGACCGCCCTCGCCGCTTCACCGCGCGATCCGCGGCTGCTTGGCCTGGCGGTGGAGGTCTGCTGCGAGTTGGACGATGCGGCCGCCGCCGTCCGCTGGGCGCGCGCGACCCGTGAGTTTGGCGTCGGCGGCGCCCACGCGCTGACCGCCCAGGCCTTGCTGGCCGCCGGCGATCCTGAAGGCGCACGGCAGGCCGCCGAGGCCGCGGTCGCCGAGGCGCCCAACCACCAGTTCGTGCTCGCCCTGCAGGCCACGACCTGGCGGCTGACCGGCGATCAACGCTACGGCGCGATGTACGATTATGACCGACTGGTCGGCGCCTATGATCTCTTCGACGAGAGCAAGGCCGAGGACCGCGAATACCTGCAAGCGCTACGCGAAGCGCTTCACAGGCTGCACGGCTTCACAGTCCACCCCTTCTCGCAGTCGGTGCGGGGCGGCGGTCAGGCGACGCTGCGCCTGGACGGCGTTCACGAGGCGCCGATCGAGCATCTGCTGGCGCGCTTCCGGGCCGCCCTGCAGCAACATATAGGCGCGATCGGGGCCGGCGACACCGTCTTCGACCGGCGAAACAGCGGGTCGGCCGCGCTGACCGGAGCCTGGTCGGTTCGCCTGGAAGCCTCGGGCCACCACACCAACCACGTCCATCCCATGGGTTGGATATCGTCGGCCTTCTATGTGTCAGTGCCGGACGAGTCCGAGGACGCCGGGGCCAAGCCTGGTTGGCTCAAGTTCGGCGAGCCTGGCGTCCGGACCACGCCTCCCCTGGCGCCTGAACGTTACGTCCAGCCCAGGCCCGGGCGGCTCGTGCTTTTCCCGTCCTACATGTGGCATGGAACCGTGCCCTTCGCCTCGAACCAGCAACGCCTGACCGTCGCGTTCGACGCCGCACCGGCGTAGCGCCGCCGGCGCGCTTCAAACTGCTCAGAGCCCAAAGAAAAAGGGCGGCGACCGAAGTCGCCGCCCTCCATCTTGTTCAGTGCCTGACGGACTAGAAGTCCATCCGGGCGCCGACGAACAGATAACGACCCATCGAGTCGTAGGTCTGCGGATAGGTGTTGCCCGAGCAAGGGCCGGACGGGCAGTTGCTTTGGCTGACCAGCGGCGGATCCTTGTCGAAGACGTTGTTGACGCCGAACCGCAGGCTGATGTTTTCACGCACGCCCCAGGTGCCGGCGAGGTCGAAGTAGTCCATCGCCTTCAGCTTGGCGTCGCGTTCGGTTTCGACGCCACGGTCGGAGGTGATCTCCGAAATGTGCCGCCACGTGCCGGACACTTCGAGATTCCACGGCGTGTTCCAGGTCATGCGCATCTTGTGGCGCCATTCAGGCAACGGAGCCGTCGCCGGGACAGCCGAACCGGTGCAGACGTTGCCGTACTGGCCGGCGCAATCGAAGGGCTCGTCACCCGGCAGGGTGGTGACCAGATAGTTCTTCAGATAGCTGCCCTGGAAGTTGAAGCCCAGGCCGCCGAAGTTGCTGAGACCGTTGGTGAGGCTCATGTCGGCGAAGTCGAAGCGATAGGTCGCTTCCACATCGACGCCTTCGACTTCAAGGCCGCCGGTGTTGAAGGTCGTATCGACGATGTAGCCGGCGTTCGACAGCCACAGCGAGCCGGTGCCCGGCGCGCGGTTGATCAGGTCGCAGAAGGTCGGATCGCCGGTCGTGGCGCAACGCTCGAGCGTAACGTCTTGACCGATCTGGCCGATCCGCTTGGTCACTTCGATGTTGTACCAGTCAACCGACATGGTGAAGCCGGGGAAGAAGGTCGGCGTGACCACCAGGCCGAGCGACTTGGTGGTCGACTTTTCCGGATCCAGATCCGGGTTACCACCGGTCATGCCGTTGTACTGCTCGGCGCCGTTCAGGGCGATGTTCCGATACTGAGCAGCCGAGACGCCGGTATTGGCGCACTGAGCTTCACTGAAGTCCGGCGTCGGACCGGCGCACGGATCAGTCGTGCCGTTCAGGACGACGTTAGCCGTCGAGAACAGTTCGACAATGTTCGGAGCCCGGACGGCGCGGTTGTAGCTGGCGCGGATGCGGAAGTCCTCGGTCGGCGCCCAGTCACCCGCGATCTTGTAGGTGTTGGTGTTGAAGCGCAGCGAGTAGTCCGAGAACCGGTAGCCGAGTTCGGCCGACAAGCTGTGGAAGAACGGCTTGTCCTGGACCAGCGGGATGCGGGCTTCGCCGAACAGTTCGTACAGGTCGTACGAACCTTGCGACGGAAGCGTAGCGCCGCCTTGACCGTTCAGATCGCCCGTCTGGAAGGCGATGTCGGTGTTCAGGTCGAGGCTTTCACGGCGATATTCGGTGCCGAGCGCAATGCCGACCCCGTCTTCAGCCCAAGGCGTCTTGACGCCGTACTGGCCAAGCTGACCGGTCAGCACGCCGCTGACCACCGTCTGGGTGTAGCTGCCGTTCTGGAAACCCGGAGTCTGGACGTAGTTGAGCGACTCGGCGCTGGGGCCCGCAGTGGTGAACACATCGTACGGACGGCAGGCCGCGTCGACATTGGCGCCGGCCATGGTCGGCACGGCCGAGCGGCAGGCCGGTTGGCCGGTGACCGGATCGACCACAACGTCGTTGGCGCGCAGCGAGCGGGCCAGCGAGAACTCGTTGAAATAGACCTGCTGGTAGCTGACCGTGCCGTACTGGGCGTAGGCGTCATAGTTCCAGCCGTCGCCGAGATCGCCGCGCATGCCGATCACGCCGCGATAAGAGGTGTGACGCAGGTCGGCCTGACGGCCGCCGCCTTCGGTGTTCCGGCGCAGGACGGCGACCGAGGCTTGTTGGCCCGGGGTGACCAGGTCGGCGTCCGTGTTCACCCCGATCGTGTTCGGGAAGTTATCGTCATCCGGAAGCTGATCGATGGTCGGCGCACAGAGCGACGTCGCCATGGTCGGCGTCAGATAGGGGTTGTTGTCGCAGTTGATGTTGACGTTCTGGCCGAAGATGCCCGAGGGCGCGATCTGGGCGACCGTGTGGTCGTCCATGAACATCAGCTGGGTGTAGAGTTCGGCCGCGGGGCTGAACTCATAGTGCCCGAAGGCGCCCAGCACGTAGCGTTCATCCGAACGCTGGAAGTAGTTGTAAGGCGCGAAGTTGAAGGCGTCGCGAGCCGCGACATACGGCCGGAAGCCGCGACCGCCGGGAGCGGCCGGATCGAGGGTGATCGTCGAGCCGACGCCGCCGCCGGCCTTGAAGGCTGCCGGAGACGTGGTGCCCGAACCGCCGCAGGAGAAGCCCTGCACGGCGCTGGCGTCGAGGCCCAGGGCGCAGGAGCTGTAGTCGCGCTGGTTCTGAGTGACGGCCTGGGTGTTACGATAGCCGACATAGGCGGTGACGTTGCCGCGGTCGTCGGCGGTGTTGGCGCCGATCACCAGGTTCAGGTCGGTCGTGCCGCCGTCCCAGACGTCTTTTTCCGGCAGGGCGAACTGTCCGGGATTCAGAGCGCCGGCCTGACGGCGACGAACCACGTCCTGGATGGTGTTGTTGTCGTTCTTGTGCTGGTAGCCGCTGTACTGCAGATCGAGGCGAACGCCTTCGAAATTATCCTGCATGATGAAGTTCACGACGCCCGCAACGGCGTCGGCGCCGTAAACGGCCGAGGCGCCGCCGGTGACCAGCTCCACGCGCTCGATCAGCGCAGCGGGAATGAAGTTCAGGTCCGGGGCGGTGTTGCCGGCGCCCGCGGAGGGCGTGCCGTTCATCAGGCGGCGGCCGTCGATCAGCACCAGGGTGCGGCTCGCGCCGAGGGCGCGAAGGTCGACGGTGGCGGTGCCGGTGGCGCCGTTCGCGTAGTTGGAGCCCTGGGCCGCGAACACCTGCGGCAGCTGGTTGACCAGGTCTTCAGTACGGGTCACGCCGCGGGTCTGGATGTCTTCGGCGCCCACAACGGTGACGGGGCTGGCGCTGGTCAGGTTAGGCTGAGGAATGCGCGAACCGGTAACAACCAGTTCGGAGACTTCCCCGGTCCCTTGGGCCATCGCTTGCGTGGCGCTGAGCCCCACAAGCGCGCCGCAGATCATGGATGACGCCAGTAGGCGCTCCCGCATCGACTTGAATTTCACTGTTTGTATCCTCCAGCGGTCCACCAGACGGCAGCCGCTCCCCACAAAGGAAAGGTCCCAGAAACGAGCTGTTCCCGGTTACATCCGAGTTACGGGGCGAACATGTCGGAGGTCAACGAACATCAATAGGCTGTCACACCATGAACGTCGTTCTGTAGCATTCTGGTCACAGATCGCCCGCACGAGCCGCCTAGACGCACGTGTCGTGCCCAGCTTGCCCTCAAAGGGGCGGTTTGTTGCCGCTAAGGCATAGGTAACGGGTCCGGTGGTGATCGATGACATTGTCCACGAACCCCGTCACTTTTGGGCTCACCAGGTTCTTGGTGACATAGAAATAGGTCGGTGCGACCGCGGTATCTTCCAGCATCAGATTCTCGGCCTCTGCCAGATATTGGCCACGCTTTACCGCGTCAGGCTCGTTGTCGGCCTTGGCCAACAGGGCGTCATAGGCATGGTTGCTGTAGTCGCCATAATTCTGCTGCCCGGTCGCCGACTGCATCAAGTAGAGGAAGCTCATCGGGTCGTTGTAGTCGGCGATCCAGGCGGCGTCGGCGACCTGGAAGTCCCTCGCCCGGTAGGATGCGTAGGCGATCTGGGTCTCGTTCTGGGCCAGGCTTGCGTCGACCCCGATCGCCTTCCAGTCGGCCTGGACGGCCGGCATCACCAGCATCGGATCAGGCGAGTTGCGGTGCTTGATCTCGACCTTCAGCGGTCGGCCTGGACCAAAGCCCGCCTCGGCCAGCAGGCGGCGGGCTTCTTCCTGGCGTTTGGCCAGCGGCCAGTTCGCCCACTGCGGCGGCTTGGCGCCCTGGTAGTTGGCCACCCCCGGCGGCACGAAAGTGTAGGCCGGCGTCTGCCCGCCGCGTAGCAGCTTTTCGGCGATGAAATCCCGGTCGATCGACATCGACAGGGCGCGCCGCACGCGCGGATCCTTGAACTCCGGCAGGTTGGAGTTGAACGCCAGATAGGACACCCCGAGATAGGTGTGAGTGCGGACGTAGTCCGGGATCTCCTTTCGCAGGAAGGCGATTCGATTCGACTGGATGTCGGCGTTGGCGTCGAGTTCGCCGCGCCGAACGCGCCGTTCGGCGCTGATCGCGTCGTTGGTAGGGTAGTAATAGACCTCGTCGACGCAGACCTTGTCGGCCTCGTAGAAGCTCGGGCTCTTCACCGACCGGACATAGTCGCCCAGGCGCCATTCACGGATCGCGAACGGCCCGTTGCCGACGAAGTGCTCGGGCCGGGTCCAGGCGTCACCCCACTTCTGCACCACATGCTTCGGCACAGGATACATCGAGTAGTGCTTGGCCACTTCCGGCAGATAGGGGGCCGGATGGTTCAACCGAAACTCAACGATCTTGGGTGAAACCGCACGGACACCGACGCCTTCCAACGGCGCCCTGCCCTCGTTCGCCGCCTGGGCGCCGTCGATCATGTAGAGCAGGGACGAGTATTGCGAGGCGGTCTTCGGATCGAGGATCCGGCGAATCCCGAACACGAAGTCCTCGGCCGTCACCGGCACGCCGTCCGACCACTTGGCGTCACGCAGGTAGAACCGCCAGGTGAGGCCGTCCGCCGAGGTTTCCCAACGCTCGGCCATGCCCGGGATCGGGCGACCCGCAGCGTCGTCCTGGGTCAGCCCCATCAGCGCATCGGAGATGATTCGATCTTCCCAAGTGCCGCTGGACTTGTGCGGGTCGAGCGACGTCGGTTCGGAGACATTGCCCAGGTGCAGACACACCTTGCCCTCCGGACACTGGGCGCGGGCCGGGCCGCTCTGGCCGCACGCCTGCACCGCCACCGCGACGGCGCAGAGAATCAGGAGATTGCGTGCATGGTGGCTGGCGGCTTCAATGAGCTTACGCAGTGACATGGGGGCTCTCGGAAATGACTATCGCTATGGTTCGGGTCAGACGTGCGGCCATCGTTCTTGCCGCCTCAGCCCTCTGCGCTTGGCCGGCATACGCTCAGCAGCCCAGTATGGGAGGCAGGGCCGCCCTGGTCCAGAAGCTGGCCGACTGCCGCAAGGTCGCAGACGATTCGGCCAGGCTCGCCTGCTTCGACGCCGCCGCCGGGGCTTTGGAACAGGCCGAGGCGAAGGGCGACATCGTCGTTGTCGATCGCGCCCAGGCCCAGCAGGTTCGTCGTCAGGCGTTTGGTTTCAGCCTGCCCTCGCTGTCGGTGTTCGACCGGGGCGACAAGCCCGAACAGGTCGACAGCATTGAGAGCAAGATCACCGCAGTCCGCGCCGACCCGACCGGCAAGTGGGTCTTGAAGTTGGAGGACGGCTCGACCTGGACCCAGATCGACGTCGGTTCGCCCTCGATCCGGCCCAAGGCCGGCATGCCGGTCAAGGTCCGCAAGGCGACGATGGGCAGCTTCCTGCTGAGCGTCGATGGCCAGCGCGCCTTCCGAGCCCGTCGAACGGACTGACATCAGCCGGCGTAGAACTGGTTGCGGGCTTCCATCAGCACCTTGACCAGTTCGCGCTCGCCCGGCTCCAGATAGGGGTTCCAGATATCGAAGATCAGGATGACCCGCATCTCGTCGGCGTCGTTCCAGGCTTCGTGTTCAATGGTGTCGTCGAACACCCAGGCCTCGCCCATGCGCCATTCGCGCAGGTCATTGCCGACCCGGAAGCGGGCCGGCCCCGGCAGGATCAGCGGCAGATGGGTGATCAGCCGGACATTGGTCGATCCCGTGTGGGCCGGAATGCGCGTGCGCGGCTGTAGCGCCGAGAACATGGCGACGGGGGCAAAGCCGTCCTGCTCGGCCATCGGCAGGCCTTCCAGCAGGGCCGCCGTCCGGGGACAGCTGTCGCAGACCGCGTCCTGGCGCACGCCGTCCTTCCACAGGAACAGCGAACTCCAACGGTCGGAGTGGTTGAGCTCGCCCCACTGGTTCACCGGTACGTTCGGGGGAAAGGCGATGTAGGGCGAGAAGTCCTCCATCCGCGAGGCCAGGACCGCCTGGAGCTCCTCCCGGATGACGTCGGTTCCAGCTTCGAGTTCCGACAGCCAAGGGAACAGGTCCCTGGGATAAAACGGCAGCGCCGGCAGCCGTGGATAGTGCAGCAGCAGAGGCTGCTGCTGATAGACCTTGCGACGGCCGGCATAGACACCGATCGCCTCGCCCAGCCGGTTCATCGCCAGTTCGCCGCCCGCGGCCGTCAACGGTCCGATCTGGCTGCGCAGGAAGCTCTCCAACTCCTCGTCCGTCCCCGCCACGACAGTCCGCGCCCGCGCGAGGGGCGCGGCCAGATGGGCCGGCAGCTTGTCGTCGGACGGCGCGATCTCAAGAGCGTTGCGGTAGACGCGCGCGGCCGCGCGCTCGCCGGCCAGCTTCTCCAGCACCGCCCCCTTCGAGAGCATGGCCAGGAAGTTGTAGGGATCGATCGCCAGCGCCTCGTCCAAGGCGACGATCGCCTGCGGAAGGGCGCCGGTGATCCGATAGACCAGCGCCCGCTGCATCTTCAGGTTCGGATCGCCGGGCGAAGCGGCCTCGGCCTTCCTGAGCAAGGCCAAGGCGCCGGCCGCATCGCCACGCCGGGCGGCGACCATGGCCTCGTTGACCAGCGTTTCGAGAGCGGCGGCGTCCATCCTCATCGGTCCTGTGGATCGATGGCGTCGCGAAGTCCGTCGCCGATGAAGTTGAAGCTCATCAGGGTGACGATCATCACCAGCGACGGGAAGACCAGCAGCCAGGGCGCCAGCTCCATGTCCTGCGCGCCGTTGGCGATCAGGCTGCCCAGCGAGGCCATCGGCGGCTGGACGCCAAGTCCGAGGAAGCTCAGGAAGCTCTCGGCCAGGATCACGGCCGGGATCGTCAAGGTCACATAGACCACCACCGGCCCGAGCAGGTTGGGGATGATGTGCTTGGCGATGATCGAGCCCTGGCTCAGTCCCGCCGCCCGCGCCGCCTCGACGAACTCCTTGTGCTTCAGCCCCAGGGTCTGGCCGCGCACGATCCGGCTCATGGTCAGCCACTCCACTGCGCCGATGGCGATGAAGATCAGGATGATGTTCGATCCGAAGGTCACCATCATCAGGATGACGAAAAAGATGAACGGCAGCGAATAGAGCACGTCGACGACGCGCATCATCAACTCGTCCAGCGCCCCGCCGACATAGCCGGCGACCGCGCCCCAGATGATGCCGATCACCAGCGAGACCACCGTCGCCACCAGGCCGATCGCCAGCGACACCCTTAGCCCCATCAGCAGCCGGGCCAACAGATCGCGGCCCAGCGAGTCGGCGCCCAGCAGGTGGCCGCCGGTCAGCGGCGGCGCCCAGACGTCGTTCTTGTTGATCTGGTCATAGCTGAACGGGACCAGATGCGGCCCGATCAGGGCCACCACCACCAGCACCGCCAGCACCACCATGCCGGTCACCGCCGCCCAGTTGCGCAGCAGCCGCCGCCGGGCGTCGTCCCACAGGCTGCGCCCCTTGACGGCCTTTTCCATGACTTGAGCCCCGACGCGCGAGCCGGGAGCGAGAATCGGAGCCTTCAAGACAGCCTCACCCGGGGGTCGAGCACCGCATAGAGAAGGTCGGCGATCAGGTTCAAGACGAGAATCAGGGCGGCGTAGAAGATCACCATGCCCATGACGACGGTGTAATCCCGCTGGAGGGCGGAAATGACGAAGAACTTGCCCAGGCCAGGCAGGTTGAAGATCTTTTCCACCACCAGCGAGCCGGTCAGCAGGCCGGCGCAGGCCGGGCCGAGATAGCTGACCAGCGGCAGGATCGCGGCGCGCAGGGCATGCTTGCCGACGATCCGGTGCTCCGGCAGTCCCTTGGCGCGGGCGGTGCGGACATAGTTGGACCGCAGCACCTCGATCATGCCGGCCCGCGTCAGCCGCGAGATGATGGCGATCTGCGGCAGGGCCAGCACCGTCACCGGCAGGATCAGATTCGTCAGCGCCCCGCCGTTCCAACCGCCGGACGGCAGGATCTGCAGCTTCGATCCGAACAGCAGCACCAGCAACGGCGCGGTCACGAAGGTGGGAATACAGACCCCGATGATCGCCACCGTCATGACTCCGTAGTCGACCAGGCCGTTCTGTCGCAGGGCGGCCAGGACGCCGAGCGTCACCCCGACGATGCTGGCGATCAGGATCGCCGACAGGCCCAGCACCAGGCTGACCTTGTAGTTTTCCTGCAGGATATCGAGGACGCTCTTGTCCTGATATTTCAGCGACGGCCCGAAATCGCCGCGCGCCACATCCTTGAGATAGTTCAGGTATTGCTCGCCGAGCGGCTTATCCATCCCGTACTTCGCCATCACGTTCCGCTCGATCTGGGGCGAGAGCTTGCGGTCGGTGTCGAAGGGGCTGCCGGGGGCCGCGCGCATCATGAAGAACGCGACGGTGACGACCAGGAACAGCGTCGGTATGGCCACGAGCAGGCGGCGGCCGATGAAACGCAACATTTTGAGAGGGGCTCAAGGTGGAGGCCATTTGACGGCCGGACATTGCGAAAGTTTCATCGCCCCCCGATGATGTCAACGAAGGGTCCTCTTCCCAGCCTCCGGTAGTTCACATGACTGATTTCAGACGCGTCACCGATCAGCTCTCCGTCGCCCCCCAGATCGGGCTGGACGACCTCGCCACGGCCGCGAGCCAAGGCTTCAAGCTGGTGATCAACAATCGTCCCGACGGCGAAGAACCCGGCCAACCGACGAGCGCGCAGGTCGAGGCCGCCGCCAAGGCCGCCGGTCTCGGCTATGTCCACATTCCGGTGCGCGGTTCGCCGACGCCCGATCAGGTCGAGGCCAATTATCGCGCAGTCGAAGTGGCCGAAGGTCCGGTCCTGGCCTTCTGCCGCTCGGGCACCCGGTCGATCGTCACCTGGTCGCTGGGTCAGTTTCAGGCCGACGAGCGCAGCGCCCAGGAGCTCGTCGAGCTCGGGGCCCAGGCCGGCTACGATCTGTCGGGCGCATTTCCGCGCTAGGCTCGGCCCGCGCTAAGGTTGGGTGAGTTCGAGCGGGACCCGGGTCGCCCCCATGGCGACCTGCTCGGGTTCGCAACTCGCGACCGCCAGCAACAGCTGAACCGCGAAAAGACACAGCAAGGCCGAGACCACTCTCTGAAGCCGTTTTGATACAAAAATCGCCGCGCCCGTCGCCATGACCGACCTCATTCATCACATCGAGGTCAGGGCGAGCAATTCGGGCGCCGCCAAAGGATATTGCCGATGATCCCCTATGTCCGCGAGATCAAGTTCGACTACGGCGCCTGTGATCAGGTCTCTCCGCTGATCCGCCGGGTGGTGGCCAACAATCCCGGCCCGTTCACCTATCTGGGCACCGGCACCTATATCGTCGGCAAGGGCGAAGTGGCGGTCATCGACCCCGGCCCGGACCTGCCCGAGCACCTCGACGCCCTGATGGCGGCGCTGGAGGGTGAGAGCGTGACCCATATCCTGGTCACCCACCATCACTCCGACCACTCCCCCCTCGCCCGCCCGCTGCAGGAAAAGACCGGCGCGAAGATCTACGGCTGCGCGGTCGCCGCCCAGGCGGTGGATTCGGTGGTGATCACCGAGGCTGGACACGATCTGACGTTCACGCCCGACATCGACATCTGCGGCGGCGGCGCGGTGTTCAAGGGACCCGGCTGGACGCTGGAGGCGATCGCCACGCCGGGCCACACGTCCAACCACATCTGCTTCGCCCTGGCCGAAGAGAACGCCCTGTTCTCCGGCGACCACATCATGGGCTGGTCGACCACGGTGGTCTCGCCGCCCGACGGCGACATGACCGCCTATATGGAAAGCCTGGACCTGGTGAGGGCACGAGGCTTCACGACGCTCTGGCCGACCCACGGGCCGCCGGTCCTGGACGTCGATCCGTTCATCGCCGCCTATATCGCCCACCGCCGCGCCCGCGAGGCGCAGGTGCTGAAGGCCGTGAGCGAGGGCCACGGGCGCATCAAGGACATGGTCCCGGTGCTCTATGCCGAGGTCGACAAGCGGTTGTGGCCGGCCGCCGCGCGTTCGGTGCTCGGCCATATCATCGACCTGGAACGGCGCGGCGTGCTCAAGACCGACGGCCCGCCCGGTCCCGACAGCGATTATCGGCTAGCCGGCTGACGGGCAGTTGGCCTTTACGGGCTCGCCGCGCAGCCGCATTTCCAGCCAGTAGAGGATGTCCTTGCGGGCGGCGGGGATGGTGCTGCGGTGATCGGTCCCCTCGATGCGCTCGATCTGCAGCTTCGTCCCCACCGAGCAGGCGCGAGCCTGGTAGAGGTCGGTGCTGGCGAACGGCACGATGGCGTCGGCCGATCCGTGCACGACCAGCACCGGGGCGGCCGACACCCGCAGCCCCGACTGATTGCGCTCCAGCGCCGCCGTCCAGGCCGGGTCGTCGGTGACGTCGGCGATCACGCCAGGCTCTTTCGAGCGGCCGACGTCCTTGAAGACCTCCAGGATGCAGCCCTGCCCGGCGACCTCGACGAGATCGCGGCCGCGTGGCGACAGCAGGTTCGTCGACAGGCCATAGGCCGAGACGTAGCCCCGGATGATCTCGTAGACGTGAGGCGTGTTCGACCGGAACAGCTGGTTCACCACCGGCGACATGATGGTCGCGCTGGGGGCCAGGGTGGCGACCCCGCGGACCCGTAACTCGGCGGCGTAGGCCGGCGCGATCTCGCCGGCCGCCAGGGCCGCCTGACCGCCCTGGGACCAACCCAGCATCACCACGTCCGCGCCGGCCTTCGAACCGCGAAGCTGCCGCGCGGCGCGCGCCGCATCCAGCGCGCCGCGCGCCGCGGTGTCGCCGACCAGATACTGGTGCACGCCTGGCCCGCCGAGCCCCTGATAGTCAGGGGCCGCCACCACATAGCCACGCGCCAGCAGGTCTTGCAGATAGGGCGTACCGATATCGATCGGATAGCCTGCCGCCCCGCCCCGTTCGAGGAAGCTGCGGGCCGGATCAGGGGCCAAGGACGGGGCGCAGCCGCGCGCGCCGCCGGTCGTACCATGCGCCCAGACCAGCACCGGGCGGGGCGTCGTCGCCTTGTCGATCGGGACGATGATCAGTCCCGTGACGGCCACCGGCTGATCATCCCAGGTTCGCGAGGCGTACATGACCCGCCACGCCCGCGCCCCGGCCGGCGCGGCCACCGGTTCGGACTTCAGGAGATCGCCGGGCCTTGCCCCGGCAAGCTTGGGCGAGGCGTCATAGAATGATGTCACCGCGAAAGCCGGGGGCAGGTCGGCCCCCGCGTCGAAGCCCTGCAAAGGCTGCGCGAGCGCCGTGCTCCAGACCATCGCCGCGCCGGCGACGCCGGCCATCAAACTACGCAAGATCATGGAGCCCCAATGCAACAGAGTGGAGCGACGCCGCGGCTGCTGGCTGGGCTTCACGCGCCCAGACACGCCCCCGCAGCGTCACTATGGTGATGACAGGCACGAGCAGAACCCGGGCTCCGACGCTTAGATCTTGGGCTCGGGTGGTGCGGCGAGCGCCATTGCGCCGCTGGCTGCCGGGGCCGTGACGGGAAGCACATAGTCCTTCATCCGCTCACGGATCAGCTTCTTGTCGATCTTGCCCGTGGCGCCGAGCGGGATCTCGTCGACGAACACCACGTCGTCAGGCATCCACCACTTGGCGATCTTGCCGTCCAGGAACGCCAGGAACTCGTCCTTGGTCGCGTTCTCGCCCGGCGTCAGCTTGACCAGCAGCAACGGCCGCTCGTCCCACTTGGGATGCGCGACGCCGATCACCGCGGCCAGCTCGGCCTTGGGGTGGCCGGCGGCGATGTTCTCGATCTCGATGGACGAGATCCATTCGCCGCCCGACTTGATCACGTCCTTGGCGCGGTCGGTGATCTGCATGACGCCGTGCTCGTCGATGGTCGCCACGTCGCCGGTGTCGAAATAGCCCTCGGCGTCGAGGATATCGCCCCCCTCGGACTTGAAATACTCCCCGACCACGAACGGGCCGGACACCTTCAGCCGCCCGAACGTCGCGCCGTCATGCGGCAGGGGCTTGTCGTCGTCGTCCACCAGCTTGAGTTGGATGCCGAGCGGGGCGCGACCCTGCTTCAGCTTGAACTGCAGCTGTTGCTCGGCGTCCATCTGCGAGATGGCGTAGTTCGGCGTAGCCTGGGTGCCGAGCGGCGAAGTTTCGGTCATGCCCCAGGCGTGGGTGACGTCGACGCCGTACTCGTCGCGGAAGCCGCGCACGATCGCCTCGGGCACCGCCGAACCGCCGATCACCACGCGCTTCAGGGTGCTGAGCGTGCCCTTGGTGGTGCGCAGGTGGGTCAGCAGCATCTGCCAGACCGTGGGCACGGCGGCCGAGAAGGTGACTCCCTCCATCTCCAGCAACTCATGAACCGAAGCGCCGTCCAGCTTGGGGCCGGGCATGACCAGCTTGGCGCCGACCGCCGGCGCCGAGAACGCCAGGCCCCAGGCGTTGGCGTGGAACATCGGCACCACCGGCAGCACGGTGTCGGTGGCCGAAATGCCCAACACGTCGGCCCCCATGGTCACCAGGGTATGGAGGAAATTCGAGCGGTGCGAATAGAGCACGCCCTTCGGATTACCCGTCGTGCCCGAGGTGTAGCAAAGGCCGGCGGCGGTGTTTTCGTCGAACCCGCCCCAGGCGATGTCGGCCGAGGCGTTCGCCACCAGGGTCTCATAGGCGAACGCTCCGGGCAGGCTGTCGCCCAGATTGGCCTCGTCGGTCAGGACGATGATGTGCTTCACGCCGGGGATCTGATCGCGGATCGAAGCGAGGATCGGCAGGAAGGTCAGATCGGTCAGGATGATCCGGTCGTCGGCGTGGTTGATGATATAGACGAGTTGCTCGGCGAACAGGCGCGGGTTCAGGGTGTGGCAGACCGCCCCCATCCCCATGATCCCGTACCAGGCCTCGACGTGACGCGCGGTGTTCCAGGCCAGGGTGGCGACCCGGTCCCCGGGCAGAATCCCCAGCCCCAGCAGGGCGTTCGACACCCGCTTGGCGCGCTCATGAACCTCGGCATAGGTGGTGCGGACGATTGGCCCCTCGACCGAACGGCTGACGATCTCGCGTCCCCCGTGCCAGGCCTTGGCGTGGTCCAGGATCTTGTCGACCGTCAACGGCCAGTCCTGCATCAAGCCTTGCATTTTTTTATTCCTCCCGACGGCGCCCTTTTAGGCTGGCCCGCAAGCTAGATTCACGAAGTCTGCAAAGCAACGCGGGTCAACGAACCAGACGACTTTAACTCGGCGACATCACGGCCCAGGTTGACTTGGCGGGCGGCCTCTTATCGAAGGGCCGCATCTTTACTGGGTCGCGAGGCGGCAATTGGACTCCTTTGACGTCGTCGTGATCGGCGCGGGCGCGGCGGGCATGATGTGCGCCATCGAAGCGGGCAAGCGCGGCCGCAAGGTGCTGGTCGTCGACCATGCCGCCGCCCCCGGCGAAAAGATCCGCATCTCCGGCGGCGGCCGGTGCAACTTCACCAACATCCACGCCGCGCCGGCCAACTTCATCTCGGCCAATCCGCATTTCGCCATCTCGGCCCTGCGTCGCTACACCCAGAAGGACTTCGTCGCCTGGGTCGAGCGTGAGGGCATCGCCTATCACGAGAAGACGCTGGGCCAGCTCTTCTGCGACGACTCGGCCAAGCAGATCATCGAAATGCTGACCCGGGCCATGCGCGCCAACGGCGTCGAACTGCGGCTGCGCACGGCGGTCGACAAGATCGAGAAGACGGCGGACGGCTACCGCCTCGCCCTGCCCCATGGCCCGGTCACCTGCGCCTCGGTGGTGATCGCCAGCGGCGGCAAGTCGATCCCGAAGATGGGCGCCACCGGGTTCGGCTACGAGATCGCCCAGCAGTTCGGCCTGAGCATCGTCGAGACCCGGCCGGCGCTCGTCCCCCTGACCTTCGAGGTCAAGACCCTGGAGCGGTTGAAGCCGTTGGCCGGCGTCGCGGTCGACGCCGTGGCCGCCTGCGGCAAGACCAAGTTCGCCGAGGCCATGCTGTTCACCCACCGCGGCCTCAGCGGCCCGGCTATCCTGCAAATCTCGTCCTATTGGCGCGAAGGCCAGGCGATCACGGTGACCATGGCGCCGGGCGTCAAGCTGACCGAGGTGTTGAAGAGCGCGCGCGGAACGCGCGGCAAGCAGGCGGTGATCACGGTGCTGGCCGACCACCTGCCGCGCCGGGTCGCGCAGATGATCCTCGACGAGATCGGGGCGCCGGCCAATGTCGGCGACCTGTCCGACAAGCTGATCGCCCGCATCGACGAAGCGGTGAACGCCTGGACCGTCAAGCCGGTCGGCTCCGAGGGCTACCGCACCGCCGAGGTGACCCTGGGCGGCGTCGACACCAGCGACCTGGACTCCAAGACCATGGCCGCCAAGGCCGTGCCCGGCCTCTACTTCATCGGCGAGGTGGTGGACGTCACCGGCTGGCTGGGCGGCTACAATTTCCAGTGGGCCTGGTCGTCGGGCTGGGTTGCGGGGCAAGCCGTCTAGCATCCTCACCGGTTGTTCATTTGGCCGGGGCGATGGAAACTCCGATAAGTCGCATCGGTGGGTTTCAACCAAGCGGAAGCTCTCGAACAGTGGATCTGGCGGCGATAGCCTTACCCCCCGTCCTGGCTGTGACCACGGCGAGCCTGCCCCATAGCGACAACGCCTCGATCGCCCCGCCGCCGGTGGTAAGCGTGGAGCGCCCGGCCGCGGCCGGCGACCGCAGCGCCGAACTCACCGTCCTCACCTACAACGTCCGCGGCCTGCCCTGGCCGATCGCCACCGGCCGGGCCAAAGCCCTGAAAAAGATCGGCAAAGAACTGGCTGCGATGCGCAAGGAAGGCCGCCAGCCGGACGTCGTGCTCATTCAGGAAGGCTTCCGCAGCGAGGTCGGCAACCTCGTCAGGGCCAGCGGCTACCGCTACTGGGCGCAAGGCCCGACCCGTGGCGAGCGCGCCTCCGACGCAGCCCCCGAAGATGGCCGCCGCTACCGGCGCGTCCGCTACATCCGGTTTGGCGAGGGCTGGGGCAAGTTCACCAGCGCGGGCCTGCACGTACTGACCGACGAGCCCATCGTGGAGGTTCGCAACACGCCCTATCGGTACTGCGCCGGCTTCGATTGCCTGGCCAACAAGGGCGCGATGCTGGTCCGCCTGGCGCCGCCGGGCCTGCCGCAGGACCTCGACATCATCAACACGCACATGAACTCGAGAGGCGCCTCGCGCGTGCCGGTCAAGCGCTCCCTGCGCGCGCACAACCTGCAGACCGAGGAACTCAACGCCTTCATCAACAACCACTGGAAGGCGCAGACCCCGCTGCTGATCGGCGGCGACTTCAACGTCCGCAACGCCCCGGAGCGCTACGACTACCAGGCGGCCGAGCGGCCCTATGTGGTGGTCAGCGAATTCTGCAACCATCCGTCCAGCCCGTGCGACGGCCAGCCGCCGGTCGATGGCGAGCAGCCCTGGCTGCGCTCGCAGGACCTGCAGGCCTTCGCCAGCGACGGCGCGGTGAACGTTCGGCCGATCCGGGTCGAGAAGGTGTTCGGATCGGAGCCGGGCCGGCGACGTCTTTCCGATCACGACGGCTATCTGGTCAGCTATCGCTTCAGTTGGAAGCCAGCGGCGGCGACCGCGACATCTCCCTCGTCGGCATCCGTCGAGACGCCGCAGGTCGCGAGCGCCGAGATCGAGGCGGCCGGCAGGCCCTGAGGCTCAGGGCGGCGGCGACCCGCCATGCTGGACCGACCAGGCCTCGGCGGCGTCCTGGGCCGGAACCGACGCGTCGACCCGCACCCAATCGATCACCCCGACATCGCGTTCGAGCTGCATGCGCAAGGTGGCGGCGGTGGCGTCGGAGGCGTCGCCCTCGCGCCCCGCGATGCGTGCGGCCAGCACCTCGGGCGCGGCCTCCAGCCAGACGCCATGGAAGGGCACGCCAACCTGGGCCGCCAGGTCTTCGACCCGCGCGCGCAGATCCGGTTGGATGAAGGTGGCGTCGACCACCACCGCACGGCCGGCCTCCAACAGGGTGCGGGCCTCGCTCAGCAAGGCGTCATAGACCTGCGTGTAGAAGGCCGGGCTATAGACGCTGGCAGGCAGCGAGGCCTGCGGCCCAACACCGAGCAGACGTTTGCGGATCTCGTCGGTGCGCAGGACCACCGCGCCCGGCGAAGCGCCCAGACCCGGCGCGATCAGACGTGCGAAGGTGGACTTGCCGCTGCCCGACAGGCCGCCCACCGCGGTCAGCTTGGGGCGTGGCGGCGACAGGTGGCGCAGGCCGGCGTCGAGATAGTCGCTGGCCGCGTCATAGTCGCCGCTATGGGCCTGGACGTGGGTCCGAACCCCCGCCCGCACGGCCATCATCAGCGGCAAGGCGGCGAGGCCTTCCAGCAGCCCCGGACCGAAGTGACGCAGTCCTTCGTCCAGATAGGCCGACAGCACCCGCACGGCGGCGTCGCGGCGACGCCTGAAGTCCAGGTCCATCAGCAGGAAGGCCAGATCGTACTGGATGTCGATGTCGGAGAGGACGTCGTTGAACTCGATGCAGTCGAAGAGGATCGGCTTGCCGTCCTCCAGCAGGATGTTCCCCAGATGCAGGTCGGCGTGGCAGTGCCGCGCGAACCCCGCCGCGCGGCGAGCATCCAGCAACGCCTCACGACGGAAATATTCCGCGTCGGTCGCGGCGATCAAGGCCTCGACCCGCGCCTCGCCCAGCCTGGGCGCCAGTTCGCGGATCAGCTTGGCGTTGGAATCGATGGTGTATTTCAACGCCTTGCCGCCGCCGCCCTGCGGCCGGACCGTGGCCCGGGCATGAAGGCCGGCCACCTCGCGCCCCAAGGCCTCGGCCAGCGGGCCATCCACGGCCCAGGGCCGGGCGGCCAGCACGAAGCTCTCATCGAAGCGGCGCATTTCCAGGGCGAACTCGACCACGGCGCCCTCGCCGTCCCACTCCAGCCCGCCGCCGGCGGCGCGGGTCAGCTTGCGGACCGCGCGATAGATGTCGGAGGTCGCCGCCAGATTGAAACGCAGCTCACGCTCCAGCGCCCAGCGGCGCAGCTCCAGCGTCGAGTAGTCCAGATAGCCAAGCTCGACCCGCCGCTTGACCTTGAAGGCGGTGTCGCCGGTCAGGAACACCCGGGCGCAGGCCGTCTCGATCGTCCGTTCGGCTCGCGCGCCGAGCCAGGCTGTGACCTCTGCTTCTTCGGCGTCGCTCAAGGATAGAGGCGCTGGGTCGTCCAGCCCTCTCCGGCGCGCACGAACACCAGGCGCTCATGCAGGCGAAACGGCCGGTCGCGCCAGAACTCGATGGTTTCCGGCACGATCCGAAAGCCCGACCAGTGCGGCGGGCGCGCAACCTTCCCGATCCCGAACTTCAGGCCCATCTCGGCGATGCGCTTCTCCAGCGCCAGTCGGTCCGGCAGCGGCCGGGACTGCTCCGAGGCCCAAGCCCCGATCTGGGCCGGCCGTGCGCGGGTGGCGAAATAGGCGTCGGCCTCTTCCACCGTCACCGGGACCACGGTCCCGCGCACCCGAACCTGCCGGCGCAGGGATTTCCAGTGGAACAGCAACGCCGCCTTGGGATTGGCCGCAAGCTGGCGGCCCTTGGCGCTGCCAAGGTTGCTGTAGAAGACAAAGCCGTCCGGGCCGGCGTCCTTCAGCAGCACCATGCGCGAATCCGGCATGCCGGTCTCATCGACCGTCGACAACGCCATGCCGTTGGCGTCGTTCGGCTCCTTGGCGACCGCCTCCTTCATCCATTCGGCGAACAGGTCGAACGGATCCTGGGCGGAAAGCAGCGGCGGCGGCTCGGCCGCGGACACCTGGCGAACGTACTCGTCTTCACTGGGAGACGGCGGGATGGCTGTCTTGTCGCTCATGCCCGCCGTATAGCGCGAGTTCACGAACTTGGCATGTTTAACGCTGCGTTGACCACGATGGCCGCAAGGTTCCGGGGATGGCCGCGCCCCTATCCGAAACGATGCACAGAAAGCGGGCGCGCGAGATCCTGGGGGTCTCCCCGCTCGCCACCGCCGCCGAACTGCGCCGCGCCTTTCGCGAAGCGGCCAAGCAGGCCCATCCTGATCGCCCCGGCGGCGACGCCGAGCGGTTTCGCCAGGCGGTCGAGGCCTATCGCCTGCTCAGCGCGCCCAAGATCACCGACAGCATCATTCAGCCGCCGGCGACGGTGGTCCGTCCGGTGCGCACCGAGACCTGCCTGAACATCACCCCGCTGCTGGCCATGAATGGCGGGGACCTGTTTCACCAGCCCGCTGGCGGCCGCCGCCTGAAGATCAGTCTTCCGGCGGGCCTTCGCAGCGGCGACACCCTGCGGGTCGGCGAGACGGAGCTTGAGATCGCGGTCCGCAGCGATGGCGAAATGCTGGTCCGGGGCGACGACCTCTGGCTCACCGTGCCGCTCGATCCAGGCCTGCTGGCCCAGGGCGGGCGGGTGGCGCTGGACACGCCAGTGGGCCGGCGCGTGGTCTGGATCACCCGCAAGGCTGGCGAGCGCGGCCTGGTGCGGCTGGTCGGCCAGGGCCTGCCCGCACGCGGCCCGCACCGCCAGGGGCATCTGTTCCTGCGGCTGGCCGCCCAGGTCCGCACCACCGATTCCGCCGCCAGAACCCTGCGTCGGCGCTTCGCCGCCGCCTGGGCGGCCTAGCGCAGTCGCTGTCTCGCCTCTAAAAGCGCCGGCATGTCGCACAACACCTTCGGTCACCTCTTCCGTGTCACCACCTGGGGCGAGAGCCATGGGCCGGCTCTCGGCTGCGTGGTCGACGGCTGCCCTCCCGGCCTGCCCCTCACCGCCGAAGAGGTCCAGGTCTGGCTCGACCAGCGCCGCCCCGGCCAAGGCAAGTTCGTCACCCAGCGCCAGGAACCGGACGCGGTGAAGATCCTGTCCGGCGTCTTCGAGGACGAGCGGACCGGCGGCCAGGTGACCACCGGCACGCCGATCTCGATGATGATCGAGAACGTCGACCAGCGCTCGCGCGACTACGGCGAGATCGCCACCCAGTTCCGGCCGGGCCACGCCGACTACACCTATTTCGCCAAGTACGGCGTGCGCGACTATCGCGGCGGCGGACGGGCCTCGGCGCGCGAGACCGCCTCGCGGGTGGCCGCCGGCGCCGTGGCGCGCAAGATCCTAAACGGCGTCACGATCCGCGCCGCGGTCGTGCAGATCGGCCCGCATGCGATCGACCGCGACCGCCTCGACTGGGACCAGCGCACGGAGAACCCCTTCTGGTGCCCCGACGCCCAGATGGTTCCGATCTGGGAAGAACACCTGGAGAAGGTCCGCAAGGCCGGCTCCTCGACCGGCGCCGTCGTCGAGGTCGAGGCGCTGGGCGTTCCGGCCGGCTGGGGCGCGCCGATCTACGGCAAGCTCGACGCCGAGCTGGCGGCGGCCCTGATGTCGATCAACGCCTCCAAGGGCGTGGAGATCGGCGCGGGCTTCGCCTCGGCCGCCTTCTCCGGCGAGGAAAACGCCGACGAGATGCGAATGGGCAATGACGGCCCGATGTTCCTGTCCAACAGCGCCGGCGGCATCCTGGGCGGGATTTCGTCCGGCCAGCCGGTGGTGGCGCGGGTGGCGTTCAAGCCGACCTCCTCGATCCTCACCCTGCGCCGCAGCCTCAACGAGGCCGGCGAGGAGATCGACCTGCGCACCAAGGGCCGTCACGACCCCTGCGTGGGCCTGCGGGCGGTGCCGGTGGTCGAGGCCATGACCGCCTGCGTATTGGCCGACGCCTATCTGCGCCATCGCGCCCAGACCGGCGGCGGGGCCTTCGTTCCGGGCGGCCAGGGTCGCGTCTAGCCGAGGCGCCAACGACCACGATCTGGCCACCATTTGGCGACGTTTGCCGATTAGACCGACGGTGCTTCAGGATTTCGCCATGACCATCCCGCGCCTCGCACTTCGGCTGTCCCTGCTCGCCCTGCTGGCTGCGCCGCTGAGCGGCTGCCTCGCCGCCGCGGCGGTCGGCACGGTGGCCGGCGTCGCCGTCGGCGTTACCGGCGCGGCGGTGGGCGTCACCGCCAAGGGCGTCGGCATGGCCGCCGGCGCGGTCATCCCCGACGGGGACGACGAGAAAGACCAGCCGCGCCGCTAGAGGACGTTGAGCGCGCAGCTCTCGCTGATGGTCGGCCGGGAGACCACGATCTTCGACAGGCCGGGGAAGCGCACCTTCAGCCGCTCTGCGAAATAAAGGCAGAGGTGTTCGAGGGTCGGACGCTCCAGGCCAGGCTTTTCGTTCAGCAGGCCATGATCGAGCTGCGCGGCCACCGCCTTCAGCTCGGCGTCGAGGTCGGCCAGGTCGGCTACCCAGCCCACCGGCTCCTGCTGGACGCCGCGCACGGTGGCTTCCACCTTGAACGAGTGGCCGTGCAGATTGGCGTAGGGCCGGTGCTCCGGCCCATCGGCGAAGTAGTGCGCCGCATCGAAGGTCGCGGCCTTGGTGATTTCGAATACAGGTTGGATCATTGCGCAGGTCTTGGGGCGTTCGCAGACCAGGGACGGTCTACGGAATGCCGAGGTACTTGTGAGTTTGGACGCTTAAACGCCACCGAGGGTGCGCGAGGCAATAGGCGATCGCCACCTGCGTGTTTTCGACACGCGCCGGACCATCCATCGGCTGCAGCAGGAAACGCTCGAAATCCAGATGCTCGAAGCTGGCCGGATCGACCCCCGCCTGCGGATAGACGAGTTTCAGTTCCTGGCCGCTGGTCTGGACGACCGGCGCCTGGGCCTTGGGGCTGACGCAGATCCAGTCGATGCCGGGCGGCGCCTTCAGCGTCCCATTGGTCTCCATGGCGATCCGGAAGCCGCGGGCGTGCAGGGCGTCGATCAGCACCGGATCGAGCTGCAACAGCGGCTCGCCCCCAGTGCAGACCACCAGGCGATTGTCGGGGCCGCCAATCCACGCCGCCTGCACAGCGTCGGCCAGCAGATCGGCGGTGGCGAAGCGGCCGCCTCCCTCGCCGTCCATGCCGACGAAGTCGGTGTCGCAGAAGGTGCAGACCGCGGCGGCGCGATCCTCCTCCCGCCCCGACCAGAGATTGCATCCGGCGAAACGGCAGAACACCGCCGGCTGGCCCGCCTGACCGCCTTCGCCCTGGAGGGTCAGAAATATCTCTTTGACCGCGTAGCTCATGCCTCGATCCCCGGGCGGCCGGCGGCCACCCATTCGTTCCAGCCCTTGGCGCGCAGGTCGCAGGCCGGGCAATCGCCGCAGCCGTACCCCCACTCGTGCCGCTCGCCGCGCGTGCCGCGATAGCAGGTGTGGCTGTCTTCCAAAATCAGCTGGACCAGGTCCTCGCCGCCCAGGTCGTGGGCCAGACCCCAAGTCTGGGCCTTGGTCAGCCACATCAGCGGGGTCTCGACCACGAAATCCTGCCCCATGCCCATATTGAGCGCCGTCTCAAGGGCTTCGAGCGTGTCGCGGCGGCAGTCCGGATAGCCGGAAAAGTCGGTCTCGCACATCCCGCCGACTAGAAACTGCAATTTGCGCCGATCGGCCAAGGCCGCCGCATAGGTCAGGAAGACGAGATTTCGGCCCGGCACGAAAGTGTTCGGCAGCCCCTTCTCGGTCACCTCGAACGCCCGTTCCTGCGTCATCGCGGTCTCGCCCACGGCGCCGAAACCTCGCAGATCGAGGACGTGATCCTCCCCTAGCCGATCGGCCCATTGGGGGAAGCGCGCCCGCATGGCGTCGCGAACCACAGAACGCTGTTCCATTTCGACGGAATGCCGCTGGCCGTAGTCGAAGCCAACCGTCTCGACGTGGTCGTGACGGGCCAGGGCCCAGGCCAGGCAAACGCTGGAATCCTGGCCGCCGGAGAACAGGACGAGGGCGCGGGTTTGAGGGAGGACTTCGCTCATTGGCCCCATATGCGCGTGCGGGAGGCAAACCGGAAGCCCGGTGCGACGAGACTTCGCGCGCGCCGCCATACCCCATCATCTAATTTTGACGTCGAGACAAGTCTTCGCAATCGCAGCATTCATGAATTCGACGCTTGATGAGCTTTCGACTTCGCAACTGCTCACCCATCGACTCGAATTGTCAGTCTTCGAAAGACGGGTATTTGGGCAACAGGCCTTTGGAAGTTTCGACATTAACGTCGATAACTTATCGTCGTCACGTTGACAGACTCCACAACTGAGAGCGAGCCTTCGCAATGTCGGGGGATTGGTCGCCAGCCTCTGGATGAAATCTTGCGCGGCGACGTGACGTACCGGGCCGATATGTAGAGAGCCTCGGACGTACTGGGAGGAATCTGGAATGTTGAACACTCTGCACTTGCGGAGCCTACTGATCGTGGGCGCGTCTGCGGCGGCAATGAGTACAGTGGCGTCGCCTGCCTTGGCCCAGAACGTTATCCAGGAATTGGTCGTCACCGCGCAAAAGCGCGAAGAGGCGTTGCAAGACGTCCCGATCGCCGTGTCGGCGTTCGACCAGGAAGCGCTTCAGAAGGCTCGGATCGACGGCGGCCCCAACTTGGTCCTCGCCGTCCCCAATGTGAACTTCTCCAAGTCGAACTTCACCGGCTATAACTTTCAGATCCGCGGCATCGGCTCCAAGCTGGTGTCCGGCTCAGGCGACGCCGGCACCGGCATCCACCTGAACAACGTGCCCCAGATCGCCAACAACCTGTTCGAAACCGAGTTCTACGACGTGGAGCGGGTCGAGGTGCTGCGCGGTCCGCAAGGCACGCTCTATGGCCGCAACGCCACCGGCGGCGTGGTCAACCTGATCACCGCCAAGCCCACCGACGAGTTCGAGGCGATGGTTCGCGGCGAGGTCGGCAACTACAGCGCCTACAAACTGCGCGGCATGGTCAATCTGCCGATCGACGACACCTTCGCCCTGCGGCTGGCCGGCACCTACATGCAGCGCGACGGCTTCGGCGACAACATCGTCACCGGCAACGACGCCGACGACCGCAAGCTCTACGGCGTTCGCGCGACCCTGAGCTTCCATCCGACCGACGAATTCCGCGCCTTCTTCATGTACGATCGGTTCTACGAGAAGGACAGCCGCTCGCGGATCGGCAAGCAATTCTGCACCAAGGACAACGGCCCCGCCAACATCGGCGGCCTGGGCTATTCCGGCATCGCGCCGATCGGACAGATCCAGCGCTCGCTCTTCAGCCATGGCTGCCTGCCGACCTCGCTCTACTCGGCCGACGTCCTCGGGACGGTGAACTCCCAATCCACCCTCGGGGGTTTGTTCGGCATGCTGGGCGGGTTCCAGACGGGAGACGCCTACGTCGGCAAGATGCAGACGCCGGACGTCCGCGACATCGAGTCGAACTTCGACCCGATCTATCGGGCGGAAACCGACATCTACGAGTTCAACGTCGATTGGGATCTGACCGAAAACCTGCGGCTGAACTGGGTGGCCGGCTTCACGCAGTCCTATATCTACACGCGCCAGGACTATAACCGCTACACGCCCAGCACCAACTTCAACGCCACGCCCAATCCGGTGAACGCAGTGCCGGTGCCCGGCGCGGCATATGCCGGCATCTACGCCAACCTGTTCCCAGGCGGCTCGGTCAGCGATCCGCAGAACGGGACCTACAACCGGTTCACCACCAGCGACATTTCCTGGGCCAGCACAGAGCAGTGGAGCCAGGAAATCCGCCTGCAGTCGGACTATGACGGCCCGTTCAATTTCAACGTCGGCGCCAACATGCTCCAGTTCAAGGGCACCGGCGACTACTACGTCATGTTCAATACCGGCACCGCCTGGTACCAGGTTCAGAACCTGCTCACGACGGGAAACCCGAACTGCGTCGGCGTCGCGCCCTGCATTAGCGTCGACCCCAAGAAGGACCCCGATCGCCTAGGCCACAACTATTACGACAACTTCGCGCCCTATAAGCTGAATTCCAGCGCGGTGTTCGGCGAAGTCTACTGGCAGATGAACGACACCTTCAAATGGACGCTGGGCCTACGCCACACGGTCGATAAGAAGGAAGTTCAGAACCATGCCGTGACCCTGGGCACGCCCGGCTTCGGCGTCGGGGGACCTCCCGGCAATTCCGACCCGGTTCTCAAGGTGGAATTCAAGGAAACCACCGGCCGGTTCGGCTTCGACTGGCACCCCGACCTCGGCTTCACCGACGAGAGCCTGATCTACGCCTTCTATTCGCGCGGCTATAAGGCCGGCGGCCTGAACCCCGCCTGCTCGGCGGTGGTCAGCTGCCCGCCGGAGTCCTTCGAACCAGAGTTCGTGAACGCCATCGAACTTGGCATGAAGAACACCCTGCTCGAAGGGCGCATGACCCTGAACGGCTCGATCTTCCACTACGACTACAAGGGCTATCAGGTCTCGAAGATCGTCAATCGCACCTCGATCAACGAGAACGTCGACGCCAAGGTGCTCGGCGCCGAGTTCGAGGGTGTGTGGCAACCGCTCGACGGCCTTCGCCTGAACACGGCCATCGGCTGGTTGGATACGGAGATCAAGGACGCCACCTCGATCGACATCTTCGACCGCACCCAGGGCAACGCCAACCTGATCGCCGTGAAGTCCTCCGAGGCCTCCGCCTGCGTCGTGAAACTCACCGACGCCCAGACGGCGCTGGCGATCTCCAACAGCCTGAACAACCCCTTCGCTCTGCTGGGCGTCTGTACGCCGGCCTCCACGGCCGGCGCGGGCACGGTGTTCAACGGCGCCACCGCGGTCGGCACCAACGCCTTCGGCGGCCTGATCGCCGACGGCGTCGACGTGAATCTCGACGGCAACGACCTGCCGAACGCGCCCCATTGGACCATTTCCCTGGGCGCTCAATACACTTGGCAGTTCGGCAACGACTGGTCCGCCACCCTGCGCGGCGACTACTACAAGCAGACCAAGACCTTCGCCCGGATCTACAACAGCGAAGCCGACAAACTCGACAGCTGGCAGAACGTCAATCTGACCCTGACGGTCGCCAACCCGCAATCCGGGTGGGAAATCGGCGCGTTTGTCAAAAATGCGACCGACGAAGAGTCGATCACCGACTTCTACCTGACCGACGACTCCTCGGGCCGCTTCCGCAACGCCTTCTTCACCGAGCCGCGCACCTACGGCGTCTCGCTCCAGAAGCGCTTCTGACGACCTGACGACCTCAGCCAAACACCTTGACCGCCGCCCCTCGGGGCGGCGGTTTTTCTTTGCTCCGAACAGCGCCCAGATAATTCATTTGTAGGATAGGTACGACGCCCGGCCCCTAGGGAAACTAAGGAACTCGCGTTTCCTTTTGATTCATCGTTACGTCAAAGAACGGCGGTCATTTTTATACACGCGGTTTGAAAGCGCGGTATTTCCGCCACAGAACGCCGTCAGCTCAACCGAATTTCGATCAGTTATCGGCCTCAATATTGACGCAGCCGAGAGTGGGCCCGAGGGTCCTGGCCAAGCCGGCGCCTCCCCGCGCCGGACCATCACTGCATACGCGTCACGCTGGCGGGTTCAGAGGGTGCTCCAGCCCCGCCGCCCTGGGAGGATACTGATGTCTAACAAAGCTCCGCGCCTGCGGACTCTGCTCGCCCTAAGCGCGTCGGCTCTGACGCTCTCGGCGATCTCGGCCCCCGCCTACGCTCAAGAGTCCGAAGCCTTCCAGATCGAAGAGCTGGTCGTCACCGCCGAAAAGCGCGAGCAGGCCTTGCAGGACGTGCCGGTCGCCATCTCGGCCTACACCTCCCAACAACGCGACATCCGCGGGATGACCAACATCCAGGATTTCGTGAACTTCACGCCTGGCATGAACTATTCCGGCACCGACCGCGTCTCGCTGCGCGGCGCCGGCCGCAACACCTTCTACATCGGCAACGATCCGGGCGTGGCGAGCTACACCGACGGCTTCTACTCGGCCTCGTCGTCGGAACTGTTCAAGAGCTCGCTGTTCGTCGAGCGTACCGAGATCCTGCGCGGCCCGCAGGGCACGCTGTACGGCCGCAACGCCATGGGCGGCGCCGTCAACACCATCTCCAAGCGCCCCTCGCATGAGTTCGGCGGCGAAATCCGCGCCGGCTACGCCAACTACGACCGCACCAAGATCGAAGGCGTCGTCTCGATCCCCGTGGCCGAGAACCTGCGCTTCAAGATCGGCGGCGCGCAGGACTGGCAGCGCGAAGGCTTCATCAAGAACCTCGGCGACGGCAACGACGCCGGCACGATCAAGCGCACCTATTTCGAGATCCAGGCTGAAGCCGAGCTGGGCGACAACCTGAACATCTGGGCGCGCTACAACCGCTCGAACTGGGACGACACCATGGGGGTGGGCGACCGCCTGTCCAACCTGATCACGCCCTACGACACCACCCGCCCGTTCCAGCCGATCGGCGGCCTGGTCCCCAACGGCCAGTTCGGCGCGGCGACGCCCAACCCGGGCGTCAACGATCCCTACAAGCAATGGACCAACCGCGACGGCTACGGCCAGCTACGCGGCCAGCACCTGTTCACCACCACGATCAGCTACGATCTGGGCTGGGCGGAACTGAAGTACATTGGCGGGTTCCAACAGTACAACTACCAGACCGGCGGCGAC
Organism: Phenylobacterium sp.; assembly: GCA_040391295.1. Classification (GTDB taxonomy): domain Bacteria; phylum Pseudomonadota; class Alphaproteobacteria; order Caulobacterales; family Caulobacteraceae; genus Phenylobacterium. The sequence goes on from JBEBYB010000004.1 coordinate 36,122, forward strand.
AACGACGCCACCAACACCACGACCTCGTACCTGTCGGGTCCGCTCAACAATATCCCGGTGTTCAGCGACCAGACCACCGACTTCAACGAGCACAAGAAGTATTTCTCGAACGAGATCAACCTGACCTCGAACAGCGACGGTCCGTTGAACTGGATCCTCGGCCTCTACCAATACCAAGAGAACTATCGCCAGCGCATCCAGCTCGGGAGCCCGCTGCAAGCCCAGTTGGCGCAGCCCTCGTTCCACTTCGGGGCGGGCGGCGTCACCGGGCAAGGCCAGCAAGCGGCCAATCCGCTGCGCAACTTCGTCGACAACCAGGCCGAACTCGATTCCAAGGCCTGGGCGGTGTTCGGCCAAAGCACCTACAAGTTCAGCGACCAGTGGGCGCTCACCGCCGGCCTTCGCTACACCAAGGATGAGAAGGACGGCTTCGAATCCCAGCGGCTGGTCATGTTCAACCCCGCAAACTTCGGCAACAACGCCGTCGACGTCTCCAGCGACATGGACCCGACCAAGCCCGGCGTGCAGAATTTCCGCAGCCTGTCGGATAGCTGGAGCGCCGTCACCGGCACCCTGAACCTCGACTGGACCCCGGACGACGACACCCTGGTCTATGCGAAGTACAGCCGCGGCTATAAGTCGGGCGGCTTCCTGCTCGGCACCCTGTCCGCCAAGCCGACCGCTGACGAGGAGACCGTCAACGCCTACGAAGTCGGGATGAAGAAGACCATCGGCGGGCGCCTGATCCTCAACGCCGCGGCCTTCTACAACGACTTCGAGGGCCTGCAGCTCAACCTGTCGCAGCTCAACGCGGCGGGCACGGCGGCCTCGAGCAACTTCGTGAACGTCGACGCCGAAGCCTACGGCCTGGAACTGGAAGCCACCTGGCAGCCGATCCAGCCGCTGCAAATCTCGGCCTCCTACGGCTACCTGCACACGAAGATCACCGATGGTTGCTGCTTCTATGACCCGGCGGACCCGAGCGCTCTGAAGTCGTCGGCGCGTCCGAGCGGCGGCTCCTCGGTGACCAATGGCGTGCTGCTCAGGTTCCAAGACCTGGCTGGCTCGAAAATCTACCAGTCGCCGGAGAACAAGTTCGCCCTGAACGCGAACTACACCTTCGACTTCACCCCGGGCTCGCTGATCCTCTCGGGCACCTACACCTGGACCGACGAGACCACCTATCAGCCCTTCGACAACCCCGACTTCGCCGTTCCCGCCTACGGCACGGCCGATCTGCGGGTGCTGTGGAAGGACGCCCAGGATCGCTACTCCGTCATCGGCTACGTGAAGAACGTGACCGACGAAGAGGGCTTCAACTCGACCTCCTCGACCAACCCGACGGCCGTGTTCGCCAATCCGAACCCGGGCCTGGTGGTCGGCGGAAACGCCTACCTGCTCCAGACCAGCACCGCGATCACGCGCGGCCTGATCCAGCCGCGGACCTACGGCGTCGAACTGCAGTACCGCTTCTAAGAGCCAGTAATTCCTGGAAAAATGAAGGGCGGCGGGAGCGATCCCGCCGCCCTTTTCATTTGGTCGGAAAGCCGACATCTGTTTTCGCGCCCGCGTCAATTTACCGCTCAATCCCCAGGCGGAATTTAACGTCTCCGCAAGCGCTTAGGCCCATGGTGAGCATAAGTTCCCCCAGGACCTCGGCGTTCATGTCCCTGCCCGAATTCTTCTTCGAGCGCGTAACCAGCGAGATCCATCAGCAGATGGAAGGTGTGCTGGCGCTAACCGAGCGCCTGGCGCGCCAGCCTATGGGCGCCGACGCCCAGGCCTGCATCGCCGGCGTCGCCGAGGCCGCACGCGCCGTTCGCCAGATCCTGTCCTCCTCGACCGATCTGAAGACCGCCTCGTCCGACGGCTTGCACTTCGACCTCCAGCCCAAGCGCGCGGCCGAACTGGCCGACGAGGTGCAGGCCAGGTGGCAGGACCGCGCCACCGACGGCGGCGTCACTCTGCTGGTCTCCTATGACGGCGATCCCGACGCCCTGATCATGGCCGACACGATCCGGATGCATCAGGTCTTCGACGCCTTCATCGCCCAGGCCTTGGCGAGCGTCAGGCGCGGGGCTGTAGAGGTCAGCCTGAAGACCACCGCCGAGGGCGACGTGGCCCACCTGGAAGGCCGCGTGCGCGGCGGCGGCGATCGGGTGATGGGCGACCGCGCCCTCGACATGCGCGAGATCGAAGCCCTGTTCGGGCTGGAAACCGCCCTGGGCGTGGCCCTCGGCCGCAATATCGTCGAAGCCATGGGCGGCGTGGTCCGCTCCGAGGTTAATGTCGGCGCCGGCGAGACCCTGGTGTTCGAGGTCGCCGTGCCCAGCGCCAAGCCGGCGGCTGTCGCCGAGGAAACCCTGCATCGGTCGGACCGCACCGCTCACATCCTCGTCGTCGATGACAACGCCACCAACCGCATGGTCGCCGAGACCCTGTGCGAGATGTTCGATTGCACCTCCGAATCGGCCACTGACGGGGTCGAAGCGCTGGAAGCGGCCCGCACCGGCCGGTTCGACCTGATCCTGATGGATATCAAGATGCCCCGCATGGACGGCGTCACCTGCACCCGTGAGATCCGCGCCCTGCCCGGCGCGGCCGGCCGTGTACCGATCATCGCCCTGACCGCCAACGCCGATCCGGAAGACGCCGCAGGCTATCTGAAGGCCGGCATGAACGGCGTGGTCGAAAAGCCGATGAAACCCGAGAACCTGCTACGCGCGCTGCAAGAAAACCTCGGCGAAGGTAACGCTGCCGCCGCGTAAGGCCCTAGGCGGCGAGCCGAGGCTGGGTCATCGTCACCTATGGCCTCATTTTACGAACGTCGCATCCTGCCCGCGCTGCTGACCCGCGCCTGCTCCTCCCCGCCGATGATGAAACAGCGAGCCAAGATCGTGCCGCTGGCCACCGGCCGCGTCCTGGAACTGGGGATCGGCATGGGCCTCAACCTTAGCCTGTACGACCCAAACACTGTCGAAAGCGTCACCGGCGTCGATCCCGCCCCCGAATTGCGCGCGATCGCCGAGGCCGCGCCCCGCGATCCCAGGCTGAAGGTCTCGGTCGCCGATGGAACCGCCGAGGCGCTGCCGTTCGAGGACGCGGCCTTCGACACCGTGGTCTGCACCTTCACCCTGTGCTCGGTTCACAGCCCGGCCAAGGCGCTCGCCGAAGCGCGGCGGGTGCTGAAGCCCGGCGGACGGTTCCTGTTCTGCGAACACGGCCTGGCGCCGGACACCGACGTCGCCAAGTGGCAGCGGCGCGTGGAGCCGGTCTGGAAACGCCTGGCTGGGGGGTGCCACCTGACCCGGCCGATCGCCGAGGCGATAGGCGCCTCAGGCTTCCGCATGGAGCGCGTGCAAACCATGTATGTCCCCGGCACGCCCCGGATCGCCGGCTGGAACGAGTGGGGCGAAGCACTCGCGTAAATTGTTTCGCAACGCCAAAACAGTAACGCCGTTAGGTGTTGGGTTCGCGTCGCTCGTTGAACGCGCCCCTGGGCTTCTCGGAACGCGTCGATGTTTGATGAACTTGCCACCGCCGGCCGGCAGAACTTCCTGAACGCCGATGAGCGCGGCCCGCTGATCGCGGGCAAGGACAGCTACACCATCGCCGAGGCCAGCCATCAGCTCATTCGCGACGACGCCGGCTGGTCGAGCGTGATCGGCCGGGCCGCCAACGTCACCTACGGCTTCCGCGCCAACGCACCGGCCACCATGCCCGACGACACGGCGGGCTTCTCGCGCTTCAACGCGACCCAGATCACCCAGGCCGAGCTCGCCCTGACCGGCTGGAGCGACGCGGCCAACATCACCTTCACCCGCATCGGCTTCGGCGCGGCGGGCGAAAGCGCCTATACCGACCAGGCCACCATACTGCTGGGCAACTATTCGTCCGACACCGACAGCGCGACCGCCTTCGCATATTATCCGGGCTCGACTCTTTCGAGTTCGGCCGCCGGCGACGTCTGGATCAACACCGCTTCGGGAGCGAACCTCGCGCCCGCCATGGGCGACTACGGCGCCATGGTCCTGGTTCACGAATTGGGCCACGCGATCGGCATCGCCCATCCGGCCGACTATGAGGCCGACGACGACGCCACCTACGCCGCCCATGCGCTCTATTATGAGGACTCCCGGCAGTTCACGGTGATGAGCTACTTTAGCGAGTCCAACACCGGCGCCTATTTCGGCGGCCGCTATGCCGCCTCCCCCTTGCTCGACGACATCGCCGCCATCCAGCTCGAGTACGGGGCCAATATGAGCACCCGTACCGGCGACACCGTCTATGGGTTCAACTCCAACGCCGACCGGCCATGGTTCGAGGCCGACGCAGGGTCCAGGCTAATCTTCGCCGTGTGGGACGCAGGCGGGAACGACACCTTCGACTTCTCGGGCTTTTCCAACGCCCAGACCATCGACCTGCGCGCGGGGAACTTCTCCAGCGTCGGCGGCTTGACCGGCAATGTCGCCGTGGCGGCCGGCGCGACGATCGAGAACGCGATCGGCGGCATGGGCGCCGATGCGATCACCGGCAATGGGGCCCGCAACGCGCTCACCGGGGCGGCGGGCGACGATGTGATCTATGGCGGCGCCGGCGGCGACACCCTAAGCGGCGGCGCGGGCCAAGATTTCCTGCGCGGCGAGGAGGGCGACGACCATCTCGCCGGCGGCGCGGCCTTCGACGACATGCACGGCAACATGGGGAACGACACCCTCTACGGCGGTCAGGGCGACGACTGGGTGGTCGGGGGCAAGGACAACGACCTGCTCCACGGCGAACTCGGCGCGGACCTGGTCTACGGCAATATGGGGAACGACACCCTCTACGCCGGCGACGGCGCGGACGTGCTTCGCGGCGGCCAGGCCAATGACATCATGTACGGCGAGGCCGGCGACGACTGGCTGTCCGGCGACCGCGGCGACGACACCATCTGGGGCGGCGGCGGCGCCGACAGCTTCCATACCTGGGGCGCCGGCGACCTCGACAGGGTCATGGACTTCAACCGGGCCGAAGGCGACCGGGTGCTGGTCAGCGAGGGCGCGACCTACAGCTTCGCCCAGGTCGGCGCCGACCTGGTGATCAATGTCGGCGGCGGCGCGCAGATGGTGCTGGTCGGCGTCAGCGCCGCCTCACTGACCGATGGGTGGATCGTCTCGATCTAGACCAGGCTAGAGCTGGTTGTATTCGCCGCAGCGGCACTTCACGACCACGTCGCGGATGTCGGCCCGCTCATGGCTGGTCAACACGATCTCTTCGCAAGCGCCGCAAGTGAACACCGAGCCGGCCTCGTCAGCCTGAAAAACGTGCGGGGTCTCGACAGCCTGAACCACTTCACGACGCCCGACGAACAGGCTGGGGAAAACACGCATCGACGTCATGATCATTGGAACTGCCTCATTCTGACCCATACAGGGCTTGCGTACTGAGCACTTGCAAAAGTGGCGTAGCGTTATTCTGCTGCAGCGCAATGACGGATTGACGTCTGTGGCTGCGAAACCCGCAAAACGCACCACATTCGCGCGGCGCAAGGCCGCCAGGCGCGACAATCTGCAATTCGACACCCAATGGTCGTTCTGCGCGCGCGAGATGGAACTGCCCTGCCCCGCCTTCGTTTCAAGAACTCACCATTCTCACGACGGCGCGCCGCCATGCGCCCCATTCAAGAGGCCCCACCACATGACGAACGCCTACGGCTCCAACACTGACGCCACAATCCACGCTGCCGCCGACAAGATCGACGAGGCCGCGAGCGACCTGAAGGCCCAGGCCAAGCAGAGCGCCAAGGACGCCAAGAAGGCGGCTGTCGCGGCCTCCGGGGCCATTGCCGAAGCAGCCACCACCCTGGCCCGCGACACCCGGGTCCTGGTCGAGGACAAGGTCGGCAAGGCCAAGGCTAGCGCCGAAGTACAGTATGATCGGCTGAAGAAGGAAGCCCGCATCCGCGCGAAGGAAGCCGATGTCCTGGTGCACGAACGTCCCTACGCCGCCCTCACCGCAGCCGCGCTCGCCGGCTTCCTGATCGGCCATCTGATCAGCAACAACAAAGCCAACATCGTCTATCTGCGCGACGATCGCTGACCCCGACTGGCGCCGATCCTGCTGGCTGGTCAGCCCACGGCGCCAGGAGAGGATCAATCATGGACAGTCCGAGCAGGACCACTGCGGCCCCCTACGACCTCGACGTGGCGCCGGACGGCGAGCGCTGGCGCTATCGCAAGCGCTGGCGGCAAGGTCTGCGTCGCTTCCTGCCCTCGCTCTGGCATGTGACCGACGAAGACGGCCTGGCCGTCCTGAAGCGCGACCCGTCGATGCGTGAGCCCTCGCCAAAGGCTTAGGCCAGAACAACGGCACCCCGGGTGGGGACTAGGCGGTTCCGAGGCCGCTGCGCGTCGTTCTGGCTGAGCTCGCGGATTAGCAGGACGGCCCGATGATCAGGCGGCGCCGGCGCCCACTGGTCGCACGAAGCCTGACTGACATGGGAGCGTTCGGCGCCCGGCTCAAGCCGTATTCAGTCGGCGATGCGAATGAGCATCTTGCCGCTGTTGGCGCCCTTGAAGAGACCGATCAGGCCTTCAGGCGCGCGCTCGAACCCGTCGAGAACCGTCTCCTGGTATTTGATCTGCCCGGCCTTCAGCCAGCCGGTCATGTCGGCCAGGAACGCTGCGTTCAGGTGGGCGAAGTCGCTGGCCACGAACCCCTCCATCCGGATGCGGCCATAGATGAGGCTGAAGAGGTTCTTCACACCTTCGCCGCCGCCATTGTAGGTGGAGATCATTCCGCAGACCGGAATTCGGCCGCGGACGTTCATGCGCGGCAGCGCCGCGTCGAGATGGGCGCCTCCGACATTCTCGAAATAGACGTCGATCCCGCGCGGGGCGGCCTCTGCGAGGGCGGCGGCAAGATCCTCGGTCTTGTAGTTGATCACCGCATCGAGGCCGACCTCGTCGCGCAGCCAGGCGGCCTTGTCGGCCGAGCCTGTGGATCCGACGACGTAGCAGCCCTTGATCTTGGCGATCTGGGCGGCGACCGAGCCGACGGCGCCGGCGGCGGTGGAGATGAAGACCTGCTCGCCGTCCTTCAGCGCCCCGGTTTCCAGCAAGCCGCCATAGGCGGTGATGCCGGTCCCGCCCAGGGCGTGCAGGTAGACCGTGAGAGGAAGCTCGGGGTCAGGGTGCAACACCGAAACCCCGCGGCCATCGGACACGAAGCTCTCGCGGAAGCCCGCGCCATGGCGAACCAGGTCGCCTTCCTTGAACTTCGCGTTTTTGGATTGGACGACGCGGCCAATGCCGCCGCCGAGCAGCGGCTCATCAAGCGCCTGATCGGCGTCCAGCCTGGGGCGCATGTACGGGTCGACCGACATCAGCACCGCCTCGACCTTGATCTCGCCGTCGCCCGCCTCGCCGATCGGAGCCTCAACGAGCGCGAAGTCGGCAGGGGTCGGCACGCCGTTCGGACGGCGAACAAGGTGGATTTGCCGGGTCGTGGCCATGAGCAGGTCTCCGCAGCGCGAGGATGAAAGTCACATCTCCAATGGCTCAGCCAATGGAGCGAACCAACGACCGACCGGTCGCTGCTGGGATCATAGGTGGCGGGCGACAGCTCAGGCCACGCCTTTTAGCTTGAGGAGAGCGACCGGCGTCCGGACCCCGCCCAAGCCTGCGCCTAGATCGGTTGTTTCGGAACCACACCGGACTTCCGGCTGAACCTGCCCGCAACGGCGAGGCCGCGCCGCCAAGTTTGTATAAGGTGGTGGCTGGGGGCGGGATCGAACCGCCGACCTGTGGGTTATGAAGCGCCGAGAATGGACAATCCTGAACAACGCTGAAACAGTATAATTGATTGAAAACACGCAAGTTTCTGACATGATAGGGTTCTTCGCGTTTCAGAAAAGAGCGCTCGTTTTCACACTCCTGTGCCCCCGGTGTGCCCCCGAATGGTGTTTAGGGACGACCTGTGGATCAGGGTATCCTCAGGTCGGACAAATGCCGGTTCGTCTCACCGATAAGCAGATTCTCGCACTCAAACCGCAAGCGGGTAAAAGAGCTGAGCTTTTCGATCTCCAAGAGCCTGGCCTCCTGATCCGCGCGACTTCGGGAGGTCTCCGCACCTGGTACTTCCGCTACCGGGTGATCGACGGCCGCCAACCCCGCTACAAGCTCGGGACCTTTCCAGCGACTAGCATCGCGGACGCCCGCAAAAAGGCCCAGGCCGCTCGCGGACTCGTCGAGGCCGGCGCCGATCCCGCCGCGCTCGAACGGAAGGCTGAGGCGAAGGCCAAGGCCGAGACCATTCGGACCTACGACGATCTCGTCGCCGCCTACTTCGTCGCCAGCGAACTCGGGACCTACCGACCGCGAGGTCGCCCGAAGAAGGCCAAGACGATCATGGCCGAGCGCCAGCTCTACGAGCGGCATATCAAGAAGTCGCTGGCTCGCCTCCCCTATGCGGAGATCGGCCGGGCGGAGGTTAAAGCCCTCACCCGCGGAATGCTGACCAAGGGGATCACCACCCAGACCAACCACGCCCACGCCTTCGTCCGCCAGACTTTGTCCTACGCGCTCGAAGAAGAGCTCGTGCCCTATAACCCCGTCATGAGCATGTCTTCGCCCGCCCCCAAGCGAGTGCGGGAGCGTGTGCTCGATGACGGTGAGTTGCACCTCTTCTGGAATGGTCTGAAGAACCCAGAGTCCATTTCCGATAAGGACGGCGAGGCCGCCACGCTGAGCCCAGCGGTGTCGCTCGCCCTGCGCCTGACCGCGCTTCTAATTCAACGCCGGGCCGAGATCGCCGGCATGCGCCTCGCCGATCTCGACCTCCGCCAAGCCGTCTGGACCCTCCCGGGCGACCTCGTGAAGAACGGCAAGCCACATCTCGTGCCTCTGCCGCCGCTCGCCGTGTCGCTGGTGGTTGAAGCTCTGGGCCTGAAAGGGCGGAAGGGCTCGCCCTACGTCTTCCCGTCACCGCGGGATCCCAACGAACCGATCAGCCCAGACGCCCTGACCCGCGCCATGGGTCGGCTCGTTAAGTTGCTTGGCATGCCATTGGCCGGCCCTCACGATCTCCGGCGAACCGGCGCGAGCCTGCTCGCGAGCGAGCGCGGCGACATCGCGCCGTTCGTGATCAGCCAAGTGCTCAATCATACCACCGACGCCGGCGGTGGATCGGCGACCACGCGACGACACTACAACCTCCATCTATACGCCAAGGAGAAGCGGCATGCCCTCACCGTCTGGGAGGGACTGTTGCGGCAGATCGTGGGAGAGCGTCCGCTCGCCGATAACGTCACACCGATCCCACTCTCAGCCTGACCTCCACTTGAGCCGGGCCGCGGAATCGTTGTCCCCTCTGGGTCATAACGTGTGAGCCTGACCATGACCGACGCCACCTATGTCGCCTTTGTGCCGAAGCGTTCGCGAGACAAGCTGGTGGCTGTCCTCACTTCAGAGGACACCAGTCCGCTGCGTTGGCGCGAAGAGCGTAAGCGGTCGGGCAGCGAGTTCTACTTCACCGGCCCTGCCGAGCTCGTGCGAACGACGCATGCGCACATCGTCAGTTGGGTGATCGCTCGACGGAACGAAAACGGCGGTCGTCCTTCCTAAAGCGTCACGCCCGCGCCCTCTCGTCGGACCGCCCCGCCGAGGGCCACGTCATCGTTCGAAACACCGCGCAGCCCCCGGACCGGTCGACAGCACGGCTCCCTGCCCTGTTGCTCGTAACGTGGCCTGCGTTCCAACTTGCGGTGCGAGAGCGCCGCTTATGAGGAGCGCGTAAGTCTCGGCGCTCCATCGCGATCACGAACAATCGCGCAGGCCATAACCCCGAGTTCGTCGTGATATCCACTGCGGACGACCCGACCGCGCACGAGGCCTTCCTCCATTGGCTGGACTTCAGCGCAGATCTCCAGTCGGCGCGTGTTCAACGTCCGAATGATATCGGTCTGCAGTTGGAGACTCCTGAGCCTCGCCTCGAGGTCCGGCGCGAGATGGTACCGCTGGCCCACGCGAGGCGCCACACCGATCAGCTCCAGGTGCCGAAGCCGACCTCTCGACAGCGCCGCCCAGCCTACTAGCTCTCGTCGATCTTCTGGTGAACGACGTCCCCGCGATCGGACGAGACAGCATTGCCCACGATCAGCGCCTCAACATCAGTGAACGGCGCCGAGATCGATGAACCAAACTCAAGTTCTGAGTTCAAACTGCGGATCCTGCCTCTGGCGCGGCCTCGATCACGAGGTCCAAGGCTTGGCCAGTGCGGTGAACCGAACATTTGGCCCGGACAACGCCTGCACAATTGCCCTCGCGCGCGCAGCGCGCAGCGTCATAGGTTGGACTTCGGAAGCCTGAAAAACCTGAGCAAATGGCGGTCATCAGCTAGGTCCGGCGACTCCGCACGGGCTGCCGTCATCATCCGTCGGTAGGTGGGTAAGACGTCCGATCTCAGTTCGACCGACTTGCCCATATAGCCTTCCTCGGTGCCCAAGCGGGTCAGTTCCGCCGACGTTGGCGGCGCAGGGCTGACGCCGGACGCACGCAGCGCCACATATGGGCGGGCCGCCTGCCACTCGCCCTTCATCGACATCAGCGTCATGAGGTCAGATCGCCCGTCACCGGAAAGCCCGCGGCTGGCTTGCCAACGCGCCAAGGCCGCCGCGAAGCCGGGGTTGCCTGGGGTGCAGTTCGTGCCGATGGCGCGCGCGACATGCGCCGAATAGATCGCCCAGCCCGTTTCGGCGCGCCCAAACGCCGACCAAGTCATCGTCCGAAGGCTGTCGGCGTTGCGACGCGCGGCATCTTCATACCCGCTTGCCGCCTCGCAGTTGGAAACCGGCGCCTCCAGGAGATCGCCGATCGGGTCGGTCAAACCATGTGAAATGGAAGCAGCGGCCGCCGCGTTAACGGCGCCAGGCGGCGTCCCGCCCCCGATCGACAGCGTCAGGAGGATAACCGCCGCGCCGATTGAGCAGATCCTGAACATCTGCCCAATTGTGCCCGCATAGGCCGGCAAAAAGAAGACGACGGCGATAGTGTCGCACCAAATCGGATCTGCGGCGTTAGCCCCTTGATGACAATGCAGCTTCCCGCCGCCCGCCTTGCGCCTGCGGCCTTGATAATTTCTCTGATCGCAGCTTGTGGTCCCCTCGCCGCGCCAGGCGGTGACAGCCTCGTCCGTCCCAAAGAGGTGTCGGTCCAGTCACTTCAACGCTCACAAATGGATGAGCGTGTCAGGGCCTTCCCAGGCTCCAACCAAAAGCTCTACAGCCACCATTTTCAGCATTGCGCCGCAGCCGCCGCGCCATGACAGATGATCAGCGCGCAGTAACGACGCCCCTCCTCCCCCAGGGGCCAAAGGGGAATTCTTCATCGTTTGAAGATGGTGGCGCGGATTCCCGAGGAAAAGCCCCGCGCCGAAGCCAGGGCCCAAAGCTGAAATCAGCGAATGCCGTCTAGGCGACGCCGAACGCGTTCCGGCGGCGCGTGGTGCGGATCATCGAGCCGGCCGCGCCAAAGCCGACGATCATCATGGCCCAGGTGGCCGGCTCGGGAACGGGGCTGCCGACCTTCATAGCTCCAGCGAGTGATCGTGGCGGGAAAGCCCGCCTTCCGCTGTTGGTCATGGTCAAATACAGCAGCAAAGCGCGGCCACTGACGGCCCCTCGCCTCTTCCCCAATGGCGCGCTTCGCGGCCTGCGCGAGACGATCCCGGAACTGAGCCTGGACGAGTCCTGTGCGCCGTTGGCGACACCCGTAGAGGTGATCAGCGCCAACCTTTGGCAGAGGTCTACTTCACGCCGCTACGGACCTGGTCGTGCGCCCGGCCGTCCAAACTAGGAACCGGTTGCGACCTGGTCAGAGCAGGCGAAGGCCCGCTCCATCGCGGCGAACAGCTCTGGAACCTGAATAGGCTTGCAGACGACATCGTCCATGCCACAGGCGGCGTACTCCTGGGCTTGATGAGCGAGGGCGTTGGCCGTCAGAGCGATGATGGGCGTGCGCCGGCGCGTCCCTGCCGCTTCGACCGCGCGGATCGCCAGAGTCGCCTGGACACCGTCCATCTCCGGCATCTGAGCATCCATCAGGATTAGGTCCCAATCCTGCGCCTGCCAGGCCTGCAGAGCCAGCTTGCCGTTCTCGACGAACACGGGCGCAATCCCGATCTGATGGAGCAAGGCGGTCAGGACGAGTTGGTTGGTCCTGTTGTCTTCGGCTGCGAGCACCCGCCAAGGCGAGCCACCCTCCCACGCGAGGCCGGTGCCTTGAACTGTTTGTTCCACTCGCGTCGCGCTTGGGCCCACAAAAGGCAGTGGGAGGCGCACGATAAATTTCGCTCCGCGGCCCGGGGCGCTTTCCACGCTGATGTCGCCACCCATCCGGGCGGCCAGTTCGTGGCAAATGGAGAGTCCCAGGCCGGTGCCGCCGAACCGCCGCGTCGTCGAAGCATCGGCCTGGACAAAGGGCTGGAACAAGCTGTCCTGGTGTTCGGCCGCAATGCCCATCCCAGTGTCGGCCACCTCAATGCTAAGTCCAGTGGTTCGCCGCCTCAGACTGATCACCACGCCGCCACGGTCGGTGAACTTCAGGGCGTTGGAGATCAGGTTGTAGAGGATTTGTCGCACTCGAACCGGGTCTCCGCGATAGACGCCCGCAGCGCCGGCCGAGCGCAGGTCGAAGGCGAGGCCCTTAGCCTCTGCGACCGCGCCGAACGTTGCGTGAGCCGCGGCGGTCAAGTCGACGAGGTCGAACTCGGCGCTTTCCAATTCAAGCTTGCCGGCGGCGATCTTCGATAGATCCAGAACGTCGTTGACGATCGCGAGCAGGGTCTCGCCCGACTGACGGATGATCCTCAGTCGCTCAGCCTGGGAGTCCGGCAGCTCTTCGCGCGCCATGGCCTGGGCCATCCCGAGGATGCCGTTCAACGGCGTGCGGATCTCATGGCTCATCGTCGCCAGGAACGTGCTCTTGGCGTTGTTTGCCCCCTCTGCGGCGTTGCGCGCTTCGATCAGCGCCGCCTCATTCTTCTTGTCCCGGTCGATGTTGCGGATAGCGCCGACCACTCGCGCGAAGCTCCCGTCGTCGCTGCGCACGGCTTCGGCCGCGCTGTCCACCCAGATGAATGCGCCGTCCGCACGAGCGATACGGTAAGTGGCGCGGAGCGGCGGTCCGCCGTCCAGGTGCGCGGCCCATAGGGCCTCGGCCTTCGGCCGGTCTTCAGGATGAACCCCGTCCCAAATCGAACGCGCCGCGTCCTGATAATCCTTGGAGGGGGCATGCCTGGGCGCGCCGTCCTCGCGCGCTTCCTTCCGGCTGTGGTCCAGTTCCCAGACGTAGACCTGGGCGAGCTCTGCGGCGAGCTTCAGCCTTTGCTCGGAGCGCGCGGTTTCCTCGAACGCGGCCTTCAGAAGATCGGCGGTGCGTTCGCGTTCGGCGGCCATGACCACTTGTTTGAAGGCGTCGGCGAGCAAATCGGCCAGTTCCCCGAAGCGACGCAGCGTCCGCTCGTCTCTCGGCCGCGCTTGTCGGTCGATCGCGCCCAGTACGCCCAGAACCGAACCGTCGCTGATGATCGGCACGCCCATGAAGCATCGGACGTCGGGACTGGCCGGAATCAGCCTATGGCGGCGAACGACGGGACAGGTCTCGAAGTCCTCGATCCACAACGGCTCTGCGGTGGCCATGATGCGGCGACTGGGAAACTGGGCGTTATCGTCTCCTTCGAAGGGGACCATACGAGCCCGGCGCTCGCCTTCTTGCCAAACGATGTCTGCGTAAACGCCGTCGAACAACGCCTGGGCGAGGCGGATGATGCGTTTCGCGGTGGGGCGGATCGCCTCCAGCGTCACGTCACGATCCTGCATCCTCGACGCGCTCCCAACGACTTGCGCTCAGCCTAGCCCGGTGTCGTTAACGTCTGGCTACTTGAGTTTGGGCGCGCCCTTGAATCCCCTGCGCGAAGTGAAACCGGTCGTGAAGGCGCAAGGACCACGGCCTTGAGCCGGCCTGAACGGTTGGCGACGTAAAGTCCGCGACGTCGGTCCGCGACGCCACCGTCGCAGGGCACGCCCGAGAGCTCGGCTCGGCGCGGGCTTCGGCCTTGAGTAGCTCGGCCCAGCCGACGATCAGATCGCCGACCTCAGACAACATGAGCCGAAGGTTTCTCTTACCCCCATTTTGGGAACCTCCCAGCTCAGGCGTCAGAATGGGTAGCGCCTGCCAGTCGGTGAACCTCACTGTTTGTCCGGTGGAGGCTGTGTTTTTCCACTGGCGGCGACCGGCAGACGCCATCCCCAATGGGTCGCCATAATCCTCAGGCCAAAACAGACCAATCCCCCTCTATGAAGGGGACCAGAAGAAGATGATGAGCCCCGCCCCGAGCGAGACTGCGAGATAGCGCCAGTCGTCCAAGGCGGCCGGCGGCGTCGCGCCGATCAGCAGGTCTCGGCCTATCCCCCCAAAGCTGGAGGCCGCGAATGACAGCACCAGAAGGCCAAATACATCGAGACCTCGCCGGACCCCCGCCATAGCACCGCTGAGTGCAAAGGCGAATGTCCCGCAAAGGTCGAGAATGAGGACGAGGGTTTTCTGGGCCTCAAGCGCCGCCTCCAACTCCGTCATCGACGCGCCCCCGCCATCAGGCCCTGTTCCACGCTAGCGTCGCGACGACCATCGCCTCCAAACCGGTTTCAAGCGTTGGATGCAGCACGGGGGCGAAATGGGGGCTGTGCTTGACCGGCAATGCGTTGATCTGACCCTCCGCCTTGGCCTTCGCGTGGAGATCGGGATCCGTGCCGCCCACGAACCAGAAGAGAGAGTGGGGGCATGCCACTCGGCTCCAAAGCACCGAAATCCTCGCTGGCCGGCGCCGGGCCGGTATGGCGGACGCGATCGCCCGAGAAATGCGCGCGGAGCGCCTCGGCGACCCGGTCGCTCGCCGCCTATCGTTCACATTGAGCGGATAGCTGTCGAGCGGCGTGATCTCTGGCGGCCCACGCTGCGCAGGCTTTGTTGGGCGACGGCGGTGCCGATCGCGCCGGGGACCGACCGATTATACTCCGGCGTAACGAACAGCACCGCATCTACCGCCTTGAGCGCGTCCTTGAAGCCTCGGGCCGGCGGCGGGAAATCGGCGTCATAGTCATAGCTGTAGAGCGCCAGGTCCTTTGAACGGGATCTCCGAGAACGAGAGGGTCGACGGCGCCAGCTTGACCAGAGCCTTGGTGAGCTTGCGATTGATCGAGCCTGTGGCCAAGCTCCCGATCAGATAACCGACTTTGTAGGTGGTCATTGTCCGCCCTTCCGGTTCGGAGGCGCCGGGATCGACGCCTCCGCCAGATGAATGCCCCCGTGGCGCTTAACCCCGCTGCCGGCCCTCACCTTCTACTCGATCCAGTCGCCGACTTCGGATCGATGGATTTCCGGTAGTCAAAGGCGCCCTCGAGCACGTCGAGCCATTGCTCCGGGAATCCGATACGGCCTCTAATCCTCCCGTTACAAAACAGTGTTTGGCTCAAGCCGGAAACATCGCATCCGAGCCTTGGCACCTGAGGTGCTCGTCCCTTTCCCTGGGGCTGTCCATCTCGACTGAGTGAAGATGAATACAGGGCGACCAGCACCATATGACGCCGATAGGAACCTTTAATCTTGGTTTGCGTAGCCTCACGCCCGGCTTTCGCGGGTAGAAATCAGAAGGATGTGAGCATGCCTCAAGCGAACGCACGCGCTTCGAGCAGCGAAAAAAGACTGAGAAAGCGGCAGCGCAGGTCGAGCGGAGAATCCAACTGAAGACCTGACGCTCGGGAGGTCGGAAGAGCTAGGCCGCCCGTCCTGAGCAACGACTTTCGCCATCAGCCGGTTTGGGATGGCTGCCTGCGTCGCCGAATGGTGATGCGGCGACCGATCGCGCTGGAGTTATTCGAACCGCGCAGAACCGTTTTCACGGGCGCACGTCAGCACGACAGCGGCCAGTTGGACGGTTCTATAGTGAGCGTCGGAAGGGACCTGCTGTGTAATCTTGAGGCGATGGTGAAGACGCGGACCGAGGCCGCACGACTCGCCGCCGACCAGACCAATCCCGCCGACCAACTTGTCGTTGGAATGGCTGCGGCCTTTGGGGAACTTGAACGTGGCCAGGGCCCGGCGGCGTTGATCCGCGTCGGTGGCCGAAAGCCGTCTTACGGGCCTGGCTGCTTGAGTTTGACGGGCGCGTCCAGCTCCAGGGCGACGTCGCGCAGCTCGTCGCCTACAAGCTCTTTAAACTTGGCCGTACGCGGGAGCCTTGGCGGGGCGCCTACCGAGCCCGGTCTCGGAAACGGCGATGGGGCACAGTGCCGATGACTCATGGCGGCCCTACATAACCACATGGAGGGCCCGCCAGGCCTGGCGCTGCCAAGCTGGAGAGTTGCAGGCGCTCATCGACGGAAGGCGGCAAGCTGGACCGACCGGGCCTGCCAGACACGGCAGGGCGCAATAGCCCCGCACGGGACCTGCTCGGTGCCGCATTGCATGCTCCTCGCCGAGTCCCTTTCAGCAACTCTTGCCGAGACCCGGCGTTGATACGCAGCAACGATCGGGAGCTATCTCATGGGACGCGGAATTCTGTTGTGGCTGCTGGGGGTTCCAATTCCGATCATTATTCTGCTCGCCTTGATCTGGCATTGACGGCCTCGAGGAACGCAAGATGAGCACCAACTTCTCAAGCGACACTGAAGTCACGTCCTCCTCGCCTTCCGTTTCCTGGCCAGCGATCTGGGCAGGCGCGACCGTAGCTGGCGCGACCAGCCTGGTTCTGGTGGCGCTCGGCTCGGGCCTTGGCTTGGCCTCAACATCCCCGTGGCCGGGCGCAGGGGTTTCCGCCGGAGCCTTCACCGTCATGGCTGGGATCTGGCTGATCATCATCCAATGGCTAGCTTCTGCGGTCGGCGGCTATATCACCGGCCGCTTGCGGACGCGTTGGGTAGACATACACACTGACGAAGTCTTCTTCCGCGATACGGCGCATGGCTTCGTGATGTGGGCCCTCTCGACGCTGCTGGTCGCGGTCGTGCTGGTGTCGGCTGGACTTGGCGCGGCGAAGGCGGCGGCGTCCGCGGCCGACGCGCCCTACGCCTATGAGATCGACGCCCTCCTCCGGTCCACCTCCCCGGGCGACGGCGCCGCCAACACTGCGGCGCAGGCTCAGGTCGCGCGGATCCTCACCAAGGGCGCCGCCGAGGGCAAGCTGTCGCCCGCCGATAGCGCCTACATCCGCGATCTTGTCGCCACTCGCGCCGGCCTGTCTCCGGCCGAGGCGCAGCGGCGTGTCGATAGCGCCGTCACCCAGGTGCGTACGACGGTCGACGAGGCTCGCAAAAGCGCCTCGGCGACCGGCTTTTTCACCGCCCTGTCACTGTTGATCGGCGCCTTCATCGCCTGTGTCGCCGCCGCGCTTGGTGGACGCCTGAGGGATCATACCGTCGGCGTCTCGTCCTGAGCGATGGCCGAGCGCGATGAACTCGACGCCCTCGTCATCGGGGCCGGTCCGGCCGGGCTGACGGCAGCCATCTATTTGGCGCGCTTCAAGCGGCGATTTCGGCTCTTCCATGATGGTCAAAGCCGCGCGGGCTGGATACCCCGTACCCATAACCATCCGGGCTTTCCCGACGGTGTCCCGGGCCTCGATCTCCTGGCGCGCATGCAGACACAGGCCGAACGCTTCAGCGCAGGGATCGAAACAGGCAGGGTTGAAATGATCACGCCTATGCAGGGCGGCTTTCACGTGCGGGTCGATGGTGAGGATCACCAAGCCAGCGCCGTACTGATGGCCACCGGCGTAATTGATCGAGTGCCCGATCTTCCGGGAGTGGAGAACGCGGTCCAGACCGGCCTCCTGCGCATCTGTCCGATCTGCGATGGGTTCGAGGTCAGCGGACAGACGTTGGCGGTGATGGGCGACGATGCGCTCGGCGCGCGAGAGGCTCTCTTCCTAACGACCTACAGCGACACCGTCACCCTCATCAACACCGGTCCGTCACAGGCGCTGCCAAGCAGCGAGCGAGACCGTCTCGCCGCCGCCGGCGTCGTCATTATTGAGGAACCTGTCTCCGCGCTGTCGTTCGAAACCGGCGAACGCGCGGCCGTGCAAGTGACCGGCGGCGAGCCCCGCCGGTTCGACGCGGTCTATTCGGCCTTCGGGGCTCTCCCGCGTTGTGATCTGGCGGTCGCCGCCGGGGCTAGGGTCGGTGACGACGGGCGCCTGATCGTCGATGAAAGCCAAGAGACCACAGTCCGTGGGCTGTTCGCGGCCGGAGACCTCGTGCGGGGTCTCAACCAGATCAGCACGGCGACAGGGGAAGCTGCGATCGCCGCAACGGCGATCCATAATCGCTTACGCGAGGGCGAGACGCCCTAGTTTCGGCCACGAGCCATACACCGACTGCGCTGTTCAAAATTCAGCGCTGTTCGGCGCCCCCGCAAGGCTCTTCAACGCCGCCAGCGCTCGCAACCGGGCCTGGCCGTGGTCCACGATCGGACGGGGATAGGTCAGCCCCAGGCGCACACCGGCCTCAGACAGCACGCCGGCCGGCGCGCTCCAGGGTGCGTGCAGCCAGCGGTCCGGCAGTGCCCTGACCTCGGGAACCCATCGCCGGACATAACGCCCATCGGGGTCGAACTTCTCGCCTTGAACGACGGGATTGAAAATCCGGAAATAAGGGGCGGCGTCGGCGCCGGAGCCCGCGACCCACTGCCAGTTCTGCACATTGCTGGCGAGGTCAGCGTCCACCAACGTGTCCCAGAACCACCTCTCGCCTTCGCGCCAGTCGATTAGGAGGTGCTTGACCAGGAAAGATGCGACCACCATCCGGACGCGATTATGCATCCAGCCGGTCGTCCAAAGCTGGCGCATGCCCGCGTCCACCAGAGGATAGCCCGTCCGCCCCCCCTTCCAGGCCGCGAGCCCATCAGCGTCGGACCGCCAGGGCATGTCGTCAAACTCTGGCCGGAAGGCGCGTTCGGTCATGTACGGAAACTCGTGGAGCAGGTGGGCTGAGAATTCGCGCCAGCCGATCTCGGCGACGAACTTGTCGGCCTGCGACTGACTTGCCCGGCCCTGCGCGACAGTTCCCCGTACGTCCTGCAGCACGCGTCGCGGACTGATCTCCCCCCAGTGCAGATGCGGCGACAAGCGAGAGGTTCCAGAGCGACCGGGAATGTCTCGACTAGCGGCGTAGTCCTTGAGGCCGCGTGAGAGGAACGCCGATAGCGCCGAACTTGCGCCCTCCTCCCCCGGGCTCCAGTCGAAGCCGCTCGACCAATCTGGCGCGCGCGGATGCAGCCCCCAGTCGGCGATGTCGTCGCTGGCGACATCGCCGAGCGTGGAAATGCGCGTCGGCGGTGGCATGTGATCGAGTTCCGGGATCACCGGCGCCAGCGCCTTCAAAAACGGCGTGAAGACCCTGTACGGGCGTCCGGCCTCCGTCAGGACGGCGGCCGGGCGCGTCAGCAAGGTTCCGTTGAAACCCTGACAGTTCACGCCCTCAGTCTGCAGGGCATGGGCGATATCAGCGTCGCGCCTGAAGGCCTCAGGCTCGAATCGGCGGTTCATGAAGACTTGATCGGCGCCGGTCTGGTCGATGAGGCGACGCAGTTCAGCCTCCGAGTCGCCTCGTCGGAGAATGAGCCCGCCGCCACATCGACGCAGCGAGGCGTCGAGCGCGCGCAACGATTTGTCCAACCACCACAGGGACGCTGCGCCCAAGCGGCGCTCCGGGCCCGGCTCGTCGAGGATATAGAGCGGCAAGATCGGCCGCCCCGTCGCGACGGCGGCGTGCAGGGCCGGATTGTCCCCCAGTCTTAAGTCTTGGCGAAACCACACCACGACCGGGCGCTCCACCTCATCGACCACCATCTCTTCTCCCGCGCGCAGCGCCTCATCGTGACCACGCAAATATCATCTTCACCTGCATAGAGACCACAATGCGTAACAGTTCCGCGGACGATCGCGCCGTGGTGGTAGATGCGGCGCGGGCACGCAAAAACATCGCCCCCACCAGGCCCCCGAACTGAAAGGCCGCGATCGACGTGAAGCGCCCATCTAGGCTTCATGACGCCGGCGCACCTGTTTTGCAGCTCGTATTGCAGACGTCGTGGCTAGGATGGCCTGAGCACGACCTTCGTCACCTCGTCCTGCTGCTCCTTGAACATCTTGTAGCCCTCGGCGGCTCGCTCCAGTGGGAGCTCGTGGCTGATGACGAAACTCGGATCGATTTTTCCCTCGACCACCATGTCCAGTAGTTTGGTCATGTACTTCTGCGTGTGTGTCTGGCCGGTCTTCAGGGTCAGGCCCTTCTCCATGAAGGCGCCAACGGGAAATTTGTCTGTAACTCCGCCGTAAACCCCTGGGACGGAGACGTGGCCACCCTTCCAGCAGGCCATGATGACCTCCCGTAAGACATGGGTGCGATCCGTCGCGAGCCGCACCACGGCCTTGGCCGCATCGATGATATTGTCTGGAGAATAGCCATGGCTTTCCATTCCAACCGCGTCGATGCAACTGTCGGGTCCCCGGCCGCCTGTCATCTCCATCAGGGCCTCAAGAACCTTCACATCATGATAGTTTAGCGTTTCAGCGCCGGCCGCCGCCGCGAGCGCACGCCGGTTGGCGTGGTGGTCGATGGCGATCACTTTCGCGGCGCCCTGCAGGAAGGCCGAGCGAACAGCAAACTGGCCGACAGGACCACAGCCCCAGACCGCGACGGTGTCGCCAGGTTCAATCATGCAGTTCTCAGCCGCCATCCAGCCCGTCGGGAGATGTCGGACAAAAACAGGACCTGCTCGTCGCTCAGCCCCCCGGGGACCTTGATCGGCTCGACATCGCTGTACGGCACCCGGACCAACTCAGCCTGACCGCCGGCATAGCCACCGATCATATGCGAATAGCCGAAGATGCCGGACACCCCATGACCGTAGGCGACTTCACTGATGTCGGCCTTGTCGGCGGGGTTGGAATTGTCGCAATCCGCAAATTGGCCGGTCTTGCAGGGCCGGCAGGCGCCGCAGGCGATATTGAACGGGACGACGACCCGGTCGCCGACCTTGAGCCCGCCTGCCCCGGCCTTTCCGACTTCGACCACCTCTCCCATGAACTCATGGCCAAGGATGTCGCCGGGAAGCATCGAGGGAATAAAGCTGTCGTAGATGTGCAGGTCTGATCCGCAGATCGCGGTGGCGGTGACCTTCAGAATGATGGCACGGGGATTGAGGATATGTGGGTCATCCACTGTCTCCACGCGGACATCGTGCTTGCCGCGCCAAGTGAGCGCTCGCATGCGTCTTAATCCTCGTCTTGGTAGCGCTGGCCGCCGCGGGGGCCGTCCGAGCGGGTGATCTCGCCGGTCTCCATCAACTGCTTGAAACGCCGCAGTTCGCGGCGCGCTTGCGTGTTCAGTTCATGCTGCAGCGCCTTGGCGATCAACCGCCCGAGCCGGCCGCCAGGGGCGTCGTATTCGATGAGCGCGTGAACCTCAGTTCCCCGGCCCACCGGGCCGTCGCGGAACTCAACCCAGCCCCGATGCTCGACATTTGAGCCTTCGACCGACCGCCAAGCGATCCGCCGATTGGGACGTCCTCTATGACCAGGCCGCCTGGCCCCTTCACCACCCAATGCGAGAGCGCGGCCAAATTCGAGAAGTCCCGCCAATAGGCGTAAAGCTCTTCAGGCTGGCGATCGAATCGTCACCGCGCGCGCCACGAGCGTATCGTCCGTTGGCTGTTTGAGTAGGTTGGCGGGGCTGACGTCAGCCTGCGTGCCAGATGCTGTCGTGACGGGCATGGCGGGAGCTCCTGTGGGTCTGCTCAACCCATCGCGGCACTGCCCGTTCCCGCCTCCTGTCCAAAAATACCCGCCGAGGCCAGAGGGGCTTTGGCCTCGTTCCGGTACAGCTTAGTCATTGAGATAACATAGGAACTAGATTGGCGGGATTGTGTTGTGGTCTCAACTCATTCCATCGGGAGAAGACCGGCCATGCCGACCGCAACCACGAAAACGAAAACCGCCACCGCCAAATCCACCTCGGCCAGGGCCCGCAGCGGCCGCACTCGCCGGACCAGCCGCCGCGACCCTTTGGCGGTGGCGCTGCTGAAGCAGGACCATCGTCAGGTCGAAACTTGGTTCGACGAGTACGAGCAGCTTGAAAAAGACGCCGACAAGCTCGCGTTGTTTAACAAGATCGCTCTCGCCCTCAAGGTTCACACTCAGATCGAAGAAGAGATCTTCTATCCAGAGTCCCGTGGCGAGGTTGAGGAGGACATGCTCGACGAGGCCTATGTCGAACACGACGGGGCCAAGAAGCTCATAGCCGAGATCGAGGCCATGAAGCCGGCCGACGATTTTTATGACGCCAAGGTCAAGGTGCTCGGCGAGTACATCAAGCACCACGTCAAGGAAGAGGAACAGCCGGGCGGGATATTCGCCCAGGCCAAGAAGGGCGATGAAGACCTTGAGGAGATGGGCGCCCGCCTGAAAGATCGCAAAGACGAACTCATGAGCCAGATGGGCAAAGCGCGACCGAATTAGCTACAGTTTGAAACTAGGTCGCGCCCCATCGTGTGCGTCATCAACGGCGAGCCGGGCGTTGTCCGGCTCGCCCCCTCGCTCCCAGCCGCCCTAAGCGGAATACTCCTCCTGAAATTGGCCTGCTTCCATTGAACCGGCTGTACGTCGTCACGGCCGGGTGGGTGATCGCGCGCGGCGTGGCCGAGCGGTTTGCGGCCGAGGGCTCGGGGCTAGAACGCTATGCTGCTCGCTTCGGCGCGGTGGAGATCAACAGCACCTTTTACCGCAGCCATCGCGCCAGCACCTACGCACGTTGGCATGCCTCGACACCGGCTGGTTTTAGATTCGCCGTAAAGCTCCCGAAGGCCATCACCCATGACGCCCGCCTGGTGGACGCCCATGACCTCCTGACCGCCTTCCGCGCCGAGGTGATGGGCCTCAAAGACAAGCTCGGTCCTCTGCTTGTCCAGCTGCCCCCAAGCCTGGCCTTCGACTCGCCTATCGCCGAGCGTTTTTTCACGAGCCTCCGTGAAGTTTGGCCCGGGTTGATCGCCTGCGAACCTAGGCATTCTGGCTGGTTTGACGCTAACGCTGACGGGTTGCTGCGTTCCTACGAAATTGGCCGGGTCGCCGCCGATCCGCCGCTCCATCCGGCCGCGAGCGCGCCGGGCGGGTGGGAAGGTCTCGCCTACTGGCGCCTCCACGGTGCCCCCCGTATGTATTACTCAGCCTACGGTGAAGCTGAGCTCTCGGCCATAGTTGCGAAGTTGCGAGCCGCTAGCTCGCGCCAGACGTGGTGCGTTTTTGACAACACGGCCTCGGGAGCGGCCGCGCTCAACGCCCTGGACCTGCAAGCCCTAATTTAGGCCCACCCTGCGGGCTTCGGCCCGAGGCCTACCGTGAAGTCGCCGCGCGGCCGACAGCCTATGCTCCCAGCCGATCCTTCCGCATTCGTAGCGTGGCGACGAGGCCGCTTTCTTGCCAGTCGTACGACAGCGAGCCCGCCAGGTCGTGAGCTACGCTGCGGGAGATGAGCTTGCTGCCAAACCCATGCATGTCCGGCGCGCTGGAAATAGCCGGGCCGCCGGTCTCAGCCCAAACCAGGATGACGTCGTCATCATCGGTCGTGCTGGAGATATCGAGCACCCCATCCTCTGACGACAAGGCGCCATGCTTGACGGAGTTAGTCGCCATTTCATGAATCACCAGCGCTAGGGTGGTGGCGGTCCGTTGGCCGACGCCCATCCGCGGGACAGCGACTCGGATCCGTCCGGCAAAGGCACCTTGGTCGTTATAGGGCGCCAGGAGTACCGAAAGCAGGTCCCCAAGCAGCGCCGCCTTGCCCTCGTTACTGGGGAGCGGGCGGACAAGGTCGTGGGCGCGGCCCAAGGCCGCCAGGCGCTCGGTGAGCGCCTTGGCCATTTCAGCCGCCGTTGTCGTGGAGTTCGACGTGATCCGCGTCAGGCCCGCGGCGATGGAGAGCAGGTTCTTGACCCTATGGCTCATCTCGCCGGCCAGTAGTTCGTGGGTTTCCTCAGCCTGTTTCCGTTGAGTCACGTCCAGGAAGATTCCGAACATCACCCCGTCAATAATGCCTTCATCCGCGCCTTGGCCGCGCGCTGAAACCCAGCGCACGTCGTCGCCATCTACGATGCGGAAATCGATTTCGTAGGGACCTTCAACCGCGCGAGTGGCGGTGAAGGCCGCGCGTACCCGATCTCGGTCAGCGGGGTGGATGTGAGCCGACAGATCCTCGAACGCGACCTGTGTTGACCAAATCAGCCCCCAAAGCTCGAAGGCTCGCTCGTCCATGGTGAACCGGTCGGTATCGACCTGCCAGGACCAAAGCGCGACGCTGGCGGCATCGATCGCCAGCCTCAGATGTTCCGGCCGCCACACTAGCGAAGCTGCTTCCTGCGCTGACACGCTATTGAACTCCGAGAAAACGACGCTGATCGAGGAACTAGCGCCACTTGGTCACATCCACGGCGCTTCGCCTACGGACGCGTCTCACAGTATGGCGTCACGATCGGCAGGAACATCCACTTCCCGTCTCTCGGGAGTTCCCAAAGCGAGCGCTTCACTAGGGCGCGTGACGTCCCTGGGCTGGGCCTCGGCCGCGATCCGGCGCGAATTCCCATGTTGTGGAGCGGCGCGCGCTATGCGGGCTTCAGCAACACCGAGCCATGGCTTCCGATAAGTCCCGATTGGCGCAGCCTGACCACGGCCCGGCAAGTGGAGACCGAGGGTTCGATTTTGCGGTTCTACAAAGCCCTCATCGCGCTCAGACGTCGAACGTCGGGGCTATGGGAGGGGCGCTACAAGCCCCTTTGGGCCGATCAGGGACTACTCGCCTACGAACGCGCAAGCTGCTCCAGCCGGGTCGTCGTGGTGCTGGACCTGGCTGGTGAGGGCGGGCTGTTTGAACTGGGCGAGGGTCGTGTTGCGCTCTCGACCCGCGGCGGGAGGATCGGAGAAAAAGTTGGCGGACGTTTGCGACTGGAGCCCAATGAAGGCGTCATCGTCGACCTCGCCTAGTCTCCGATGGGGTCGCTTCTCAAGTTGAACAACGAGGCTGCTGGGCCCTCTTCGCCTCGGAAACAAGCCTGGCCTTAGGAACTCGGGCCGCTTGAGCTCATTGCCCCTCTCACACTTCAGGAGGAGCCGATCCCGTGACCAAGTCGCCCACCGGCAAACCACTCGCCCAGAAAGCTGAACGCACCGCCAAAGCCGGCCGCGATATCCAGACCAAGATCGATGCGAAGGCAAAGGGCTCATTCGAAGCCGACGAGAACGAACCCGCCATGCAGGCTGGGGCCCGCCGATACCCTGCCCCGCCCTTCCCCCCGCAGCACCAGAAGAAGCCGGGCGTCGAGGCCGACCTAGATCCGGCGCCGCTCTACGACGCCCCCTTCTACAAGGGTTCTGAAAAACTGAAGGACAAGGTCGCGCTGATCACCGGCGCGGATTCCGGTATCGGCCGCGCCGTCGCGGTTCTGTTCGCGCGCGAAGGGTGTGACGTGGCCATCGCCTATCTGACGGAGGACGCGGACGCCGAGGCGACCAAGGCCGCAGTGGAAAAGGAAGGCCGCCGCGCCATCCTGCTAGCCGGTGATGTCGCCGATCCCGCCTTCGCCAAGGCCGCCGTCAAGAAGACGCTTGACGCCCTCGGACGCCTTGACGTGTTGGTCAACAACGCCGCCTTCCAGGAGCATGTCCCGGCGTTGGAAGACCTTACCGACGAGCACTTCGACCGCACCTTGAAGACCAACCTCTACGGCTACTTCTACCTCGCCAAGGCCGCCGTCCCGCACATGAAGCCGGGGTCGGCGATCCTGATGACAGGTTCGATCACCGGCATCGACGGCAGCAAGGAGCTGTTGGACTACTCGATGACTAAGGGCGGCATTCACGCCTTCACCCGAGCTCTGGCCGGCCACCTGATCACCAGGGGCATCCGCGTCAACGCCGTCGCCCCGGGCCCGGTTTGGACGCCTCTCAACCCCGCCGACAAACAGGCGCCCGACGTCAGCCAGTTCGGCGCCCAATCAAAGATGAAGCGTCCGGCCCAACCAGAGGAGATCGCGCCGGCCTATGTTTTCCTCGCCTCTCCCCACTGCTCAAGCTACATCACCGGGGAAATCCTGCCGATTATTGGCGGCTACTAGCGATGCCTCCTAGCAGGTCGGCCGCCGCGTACGCCCTGAGGCGGAACCACAGCCGCGCTTTGGTGTTTGTTGTCTGGCTTTTGGGCAGCGCGCGTTGCGCATGATCGTCGGCCCGCGACGCCCCCCGTCGCAGGGCGACGCCGCCAGAGCTCGGCTCGGCGCGGGCCTCGTCCTGCTTTAAGCGGGCGAGGCCTAGTCGGCGGTTCGAAGAGGCTGGGAAATGAAAATCCGAGATCTGATCGGCGCGCTCCAAGCCCTCGATCCCGACCTGGTCGTGATGATGCCTTCGCACTCAACGCGGACTTCGTGCCCGTCGATCAGGTGCTGCTTGAGGTCATGAGTCCGTCGCATATCGCGGGTTTGAGCTCTGCGACTACGAAGATGAGGGCTGCTTGACCGTTGTACGTCTGTTCGAAGACGGCGAGCACGATGACCGCGACAATCGGCCGAGGCCGCTGACGAGCTGACGGCGCAGATGTGCGAAGGCCAGCGCCCTCGATGGTCGACAGACAACGCCCTTTCGCAGAGCAGAATCGGAGCAGAAGCGCGGCTCCGAAAATTGGGAGTTCTGGATGGCGCTGATCGACATGAAAGAACGGGCGAACGAGAGCGACGCCTATCGCTTTCGGATGCTCGATATCGGAAGCCCCATCGTAGTCGCCCTGTCTCGCGCCGCCGCGCAGCTTGCAGGCGGCTTCCACAGCGCTCATCGCTGCCGCCAAATATGCGAAGGGGGACTTGGAGACCAACTGAACGGTCTTCGTCGAGGCGGTAGACCTCCAACAGCTCACGCGCAAAACCTGCCCCTCATTGGGCGGGCCTAGCCCTCATGAACCAGGGAGTCGGTGACTTCCCGGCCAGTGTGGCGAGGCGTGATTAACGCTGAAGATCGAAGCCCTGGCGCTTAGCCTCGACTAGGTATCGCTGAACTACCGCTTCAGGAGCGCCGGGCTCGCGGGCGAGCAGCCAAAGATGTTTCCGATCGGGTGTCCCCACGAGCGAAAAGCGGTACTCGGGATCAAGCTTCAGTATCCAATAATCGCCCTCGGTGAATGGTATCCAACGTATGAACTTGGGCAGGAAGCTCACCTTCAGCCGCGAGTTCGTCTCATCGACGGGTTTGGCCTCACCGACGGACTGGGTGGGCTTGCCCTCGCCGTCGAAGCAACGGTTATCGACCCGCACCGACCCGTTTTCGGTTCGCGAATAGCTCGCCGAGATGTCGGTCGCGATCTTATCTTCCCACTTCAATGGCAGGCGGCAGATTTCATACCAGCGCCCCAGGTAGCGGTTGAGGTCAACAAGCAGAACGGCCGTAACGTCAGTCATGCGTAGTCTCCGTTGGAACGACCCCGCGAAGTTCCGGTACAGCTCGTGCCAGCGCAACACGGGGCGAGGGCGCTATCGGCCCCCAGTGTCGGCGAACGACCGCCCTCGCCGGGCTTTTTCGAGCGCTAAACCTTCACATCGAAGCAAATACGAAGCCGCCCCTCCCCGATCTTCCGAACTGACCGCCGCCACAGCAGGCCCCGAAACTGCAGGCCCGAAACGAGATGATCGCGGATGTCGATAAGGTGCCACCCTTTGAACATAGGGCGGCTGGGCGCTTTAAAGGAACTAGCCATCTAATGTCGCTCGCATTGTCCAAGCCGGCCTCCAGGTTCCCGACAGCCCGCCGGTGAAGACGTCAAACGGCCCAACCGTCATTGCGCTCCTTGCGGGCACAGCGTTTGCCCGCAAGGCAATGTCGCACTGGTAAGGCTGCTGATTGATCAGACCAACCGCGCATGACGAGAAGCCGTCCGGCGGCCGTCACCCCGCAGGGAACGGCCTATCCTTGAGCAGCGCCGCAAGGTGGGCGGCGTTGGCCGCCACCATTCGCGTCGTCTTCGCCACGCCCCTCGGAAGAGCTTTCCGGTCTTGGAAGTCGGTATCTCCGATATGGCCTCGCCAACCCAGTAGCACCCGGCCACCGCGGGGATGGTCCAGCCCACATCGTTGAGCGCTTGAAAGGCCTGGCGCAGACATTGTGCGCCCCGTCTTCATTTCCGACGACCACGCAGGCCATTCGTCTCCACGTCCCTCATCGGACGTGACGCCAGGCAAAATGCTGTGGGCGGCGATCCGGATCGTCGGAGCCACCTCGGTCTGTGCTTTTCCGAGCTCGCCCGCAAGCAGGGTGATCATGGCGTCAGTTGAGCTTTTGACCTTCGGGTCTGATTTGAGGGTGCAGTTTATGGGCTGGGCGATCAAGGACATGGCGGCCTCTCTGTCTTGCTGCGCCCGCTAGGCGCGGTGCTCTCAACGGGCGGCGCGCGGTAATAGGACCGCCTGCGCCGCGCCGATGGTCAGCGCATCTTCGATGACCCCGGTAGGGGTCTGACCGAAGCGACGCAGCGCCCTCATGCGGAGGCCGAAGGTCAGATAGGCCGCTCCGACAGCAGCCGTCGCGCCGAGGATGCCGCCCAAGAGGGCGTAGCGACGAGGCGCAAGCGCGGCTCCTGCCAAGCCGCCGCTGAGAATGCGCGCCGCGATCCCCGCTGGGACGATGCGATCTGGCGCGGAATGGAGTTTGTCACCCCATAGCTCGCCCGCCGCGAGCAACTTCGATCCCGCCGCGACCATTGGACTTCCGAGCCACGAGGGGGCTCCGTTATTCGCTGGCAGCGTCCCGCGCCTGGCGGCCTCGCTAACAGCCGCAAACGGCGTCATCGCCCTGGAGCCAGCGACTAGTCCAATGAGAAAGGAACGGATCATAGTGAAGTCCTGTTGGGCGGGTTGACTACACCTAACCCACAAGGGCGATCTTCGATCCGTCACGAAGATCTTGGGATGATCAGGGGCGGCCTCTACCTTACGGCGATCCTCGGTGAGCGCGGCCTAGCCCCCCGCGAAAAGCCGCCGGTCGCCCAGGCTCGGATGCGGCCGCCGACTTTGGCGCGGCCACGACGGCGTCATAGAACCAAACCGCGCCTGGAGCCTTCAGCTTCAGTCTCTGGCTTGGGTCAAGTTCGCTCCTGCCCGGCGTCCTACTTCGGCACGTGTTCGGGCTTACCTTTACGCTTCGTGTGGGCCAACTCCTCGAGTTGCTTTTCGCTCATCGAGGTCTCCATCGACTTGGAGGCGCCCTTAAGTTTCGTCTTAGGCGCCTCCCCACGCTTGGCGGAGAGCGCCGCGCCGGCGGCCTTCTGCTGAGCTGCGGACTTGGCGGGCATGTAAGGGCTCCTGTGGCTTTCTACGTCCGTCAACGCAACGGGGCGCTGCAGGTTCATCTCTCATCGAGCACGGGCCGCGCCGCGCGATCCTTGCCCCTATGACGGCCAGAACCACAAGCCCATGGCTCGCGCGCCGGCCCGCTCGATGACGCCATCGACGCCGCTCCCATGGCCACGCCTGGAACTAGGCCGGAGATTCCTCGTTCCTTCCCCCTCAACGGAGGATCTCCATGACCACCACCCCCGCCGAACTCGAAGCCAAGCTGTTCAAGGCCCTGAAGTCCGACATGACCTTGATGCTGGGCCTGGCCGGAGTAGACGAAGGCCACAGCCAGCCGATGACCGCCCAGTTCGATGGCGACAACCACCGCTCGGTCTGGTTCTTCACCGCCAAAGACACCGACCTCGCGCAGGCGTTGGGCTCTCGCCACGAGGCCCTCGCCCACTTCTCCGCCAAGGGCCATGACCTGTTCGCCACAATTCACGGCGACCTGGTTGCGGACAACACCCCCGCCATGATCGACAAGCTCTGGAACAAGTGGATCGCCGCTTGGTTCGAGGGCGGCAAGACCGACCCCAAGCTACTGCTGCTGCGCTTCGATCTCGATCGGGCCCAGATTTGGCTCAACGAGAACAACCTCCTGGCCGGCGTGAAGATGCTGCTCGGCTCCGACCCTAAGAAGGACTACGCCGACAAGACCGCCGAGGTCCGCCTGAACTAGGCCGCAGTTGCGTCCCCCCTTGTCGGGGGGCGCTTCGGTTGCGACTGCTCGTTTGGTCGAAATGCAATCGGCCGCCCCCAAGACCCTATGAGCACGGCGAACTTCAGACGTCGGCGAGCGTTCACAGCTCAGCTGGAGAACGCCCCGTGAAACTCGACAAAATACCGCTCGCATCGATGGTCGCCGCGTCGGTCGTCCTGGTCGGCGCCTATTTCCTCGCCCAAGGCGCGGTGAAGCTCGCCAGTCTGTGGATTTTGGTCTTTGGATCGGTTGTCGTCGCGGTCATCGTCCGATCGATCGCCGATCCGCTGGTCAACCGATTCAGGTTCAAGGACGGGCTGGCCGTGCTGAGTTCGATCCTGATCATCCTCGCCGCGCTGACCGGGATCGCCTTCTTGTTCGGGCAACAAATCTCCGAACAGGTCCACCAGCTGACCTTAAAGCTGCCGGGCGCCTGGGTCCAATTCCAGACGCGACTGCAAGCTTCTCCCGCCGCCGGCCAAATCGTAGAGCAACTGCAAAAGCTAGGGTTGGAGGCCGGGCGCGCGCTGGCGATCGCCCCCCGCATTGCGCTGGGCGCGGTCTCAGGTTTCGCCATCTTGGTGCTGGTGCTGGTCGCGGGAGTTTTCCTGGCCGCTCAGCCCGACCGCGCGCGCGAAGGCGTACTGGCTATGGTGCCCAAGCCCTCCCGTCCTCGTCTGCGCGAGGTCATGAACACCTGCGGACGCGCGCTGAAGGGCTGGGTGAAGGCGCAGGTGTTCGCCATGGTTCTGGTCGGGTCTCTCGTAGGTCTAGGTCTCTGGGCCATCGGCGTGCCCGCGCCGCTGGCCCTTGGCCTGTTCACAGGCTTGGCCCAATTCGTGCCGATCGTCGGCCCGATCTCCGCGGCGGTCCCAGCGCTGCTAGTTGCAGCGAGCGGGGGCACGCAGATGTTGCTCATGACTTTGGCGCTGTTCATTGGCGTATCCCAGCTTGAAGCCAACCTCATCACCCCCCTTGTCCAGAAGAACTTCGCCTCGCTTCCGGTCGTGCTGGGGATCTTCGCGGTGGTGGGCTTAGGGACGCTGTTCGGTCCCCTGGGAGTGCTGTTCGCCACCCCCCTCACCCTGGTGCTCTACACCGCGATCACCATGCTCTACCGCCAGGACGTTCTCCATGACGAAGAGGCGCACGCGCCGGGTGAGACCTCCGCCTGAGTCCCGCCGTCGCTACTCCGGAACCCACGCCGCCCAATCAGCTTGAACTTGCACCAAGTTTGATAGGGGCAGGACATCATGTCGAAATCTGAAGCGACACACTCGCCGGGTCGCGATGCCAACGCCGCGCAGCCGTCCGGATCCCGGCCGGGCTTGGTCTCTGCCAAGGCCGGCCAACAAACCAGTGAGAAATCGAGACGTGCGGCGGGACCTGATGGACCGGATGCCGCCGTCGTCGGCGAGACGTTCAAGAAGCCTTAGTCGCTACGGCGACCGAGTGGGTCAGAACTTCTTTACCGGCGCTCTGCGACGTGGCTTGGCGATGGACCATCGGCAAGTTCGATCCAGGTTGGCGCGTGATCAATGGTCTTCTCCCAAGCCCGGACGAAGCTATCGACCTGCGCGGACTTCAGCCGCGGCGCGACGACGGCCGGACTTAGCAGCAGATGGTCTATGCGCAGGCCGGCGTCGCGGGCGAAGGCGTTCCGGAAATAGTCCCAGAATGTGTAGATGCGCTCATCCGGATGAAGGGCGCGCACCGCGTCCGTCCACCCCTGATCCATCAACTCGTGAAAGGCGGCGCGCACTTCAGGCCTGAATAGGGCGTCATCGCGCCAGCGTTCAGGTTTGTAGACATCGAGGTCATTGGGCATGACGTTGTAATCGCCGGCCAGGAGCACCGGAATTTTCAAGGCGAGCAAACTGCCAGCATAGGCGTTGAAACGCTCAAACCACTGGAGTTTGAGGTCGAACTTCGGCCCCGGCGCCGGGTTGCCATTCGGCAGGTAGAGACACCCGACCAGAATACCTTCGATCGCGAACAAAATCGGTCGAAAGCTTCACCTTAGATCGTTGAAATATTTTGCGAACCAATTGCATCCTGGCGGAATCCCGAGCCGGCCGCGACGTTCCGCTAGACAGGCAGGATAGGCGCCGTCGAGTTCAGGTGAGAGCGGCGCACACCCCCGCCCCTGGGGCTCAGTCAGCGCCGGCTTGGCCGTGCGCCGCCCCGACGGGCTTGCTCTCGGGAGAGCCGCGCTCACGCAGAAAGATCGCTAGCACGATCAGAACGGCGGTGGAGAGGAACTCACTCTGCCAGTTCTGGAAGCTCTCGAACCAGAACTCTGGCTGCAGCAAATAGGCTCCGGCGCCAAGCGGCGGGTGGCCGTGGGCCAGTGCTTCGCCCGCCACTTTGCGTGCGCTGTTGATCCAATGCAGGACGAAACTGGCCGCGAAGAGCAACAGCAAGGACATGCCAAGCGAATGCGAATAGGCCACGCGCGCCCAACCCCCTGCCCGCACCGGCCAAGGCGCGCCGGCATTGCGAGCATCGTCGCTTGGATCGCGATCCTGGGGCGCGGCTTCATCGGGGTCTTTCGATTCCGGCGAGCCGCGCTGAAAGAGATAGGCGGTCAGCATCACGAACACCCACATCTGCAGAAACTCGCTCTCCCAATTCTCAAATAACGCAGAGAGAAACGGAGCACTCGCCAGATAGGACCCCAACGGCAAGGGCGTCCCGCCGTGATCAAGCAGCGTCTGGTTTTCGCTTGCCCAGCCCGTGACAGCCTGTCCCAGCAAGCTCGCCGCAAACAGCGCCAGAAGCGCGATCGTCAGCCCATTGTTTCGCAACCAGCCCTTCATGCCGAGGGAAGGTTCGAGATCGCACTAGGTTCCGCGGCGGCGCCTCAATGGACGATCGCCATGGCGCCGACCGCCACGGCCATGACAATGGTGGCCAGCCAGCCAAAAACGTTGAGCCGCAGACCGGCCGTGAAGCCGCCCATCAGTCTATGGCGGCTGCCCACCCACATCATCGCCGCCATCATCGGCACGGCGATCACGCCATTGACCACCGCGCTCCAGAACAGCGCTCGCATCGGATCAATTGGCGACCAGTCGATGCCGATCCCGACCAGCGTGGCCAGGACGATCACCACATAGAAGCCCACCGCTTCCCAGGGCTTGTACTCCAGGCCGCACTTCCAACCGCGGGACTCGCCGATGGCGTAGGCCGTCGAGCCAGCCAAGACCGGGATCGCCAGCAAGCCCGTCCCGATGATGCCCAGACTGAAGAGCGCGAAGGCGAAGGGTCCGGCGACCGGACGCAGCGCCTGGGCGGCGTCCGCAGCGCTGCCAATATCGGTCTTGCCGGTCGCATGCAGGGTCGCTGCGGTACTGATGATGATCGCGATGGCGATCAGGTTGGACATCGCCATGCCGACGAAGGTGTCGATCCGAATTCGCCGAAGCTCGCCCCGTGCTTGGCGCGGCGCGTCCTTCAGCGGTTGAGCGTCAGGGTTCTGATCAACTTCCTCGACCTCCTGGGCGCTTTGCCAGAAGAAAAGATAGGGGCTGATGGTGGTCCCGAAGATCGCCACGATAGTGAGGATTTCCGCCGCCCCGAGCCGGCCGCTGGGCCAGACCGACCCCCGCGCCGCAGCGAGCCAATCAACCTTCACCATGAAGAGCACGGCGACGTAGGCGAACAGGAGCAAGGTCAGCCATTTGAAAAACCGCGCGTAGCGCTTGTAGGGCAGGAAAAGCTGCAGCAGCAGCGACAGCAGGGCGAAGGCGATGACGAAAACATGCTCGCCCTTGCCCAAGACCAACTGGACCGCAGCGCCCATCGCGGCGAGATCGGCGCCAATATTGATCGTGTTGGCGATGAACAGCAGAGCCACCAGGACGACGACCAGCCAAGCTGGCATCACTTCGTCAAGGTTCGCCGCCAGTCCTCTGCCGGTGACCCGGCCGATACGCGCGCTGACCAATTGGATGGCGGTCATCAGCGGAAAGGTGAGAACCATCATCCACAGCAGACCATAGCCAAACTGAGCGCCGACTTGGGAATAGGTCGCTATGCCGCTGGGATCGTCATCAGCCGCGCCGGTGATCAATCCAGGGCCAAGCTTCTCGGCCAAGGCGACGGATCGCAATCGGCGTCGAAGATTTTTCAAGGGCATCTCAGTGGCTACCCGAGGGCGTCGCAGCCCCACGCACCGACAGTGAACGGTCGGCCGGCGGCCATGTTCCAATATGGACAACCTCCTTCCAGCGCCGAGCGGCGCGAAAATTCAGCAATGACCTGGCGCTGGGTGATGCCACCCGGCGACCGGGGGCGACGAGCTCACTCAGTCCCGATAGCCCTAATCGGGCCGGAAAGCGCGCTCGGACATATAGGGAAACTGGTGCAGCAGGTGGGCGGAAAAGTCCCGCCAAGCGATCTCGGCGACGAACTTGCCCACCTCGGCGGGGCGCGCGCGGCTCTGTGCGACAGCGCGCCGCGCGTCCTGCACCACGCGCCGCGGACTGATTTCGCCGCAATGCAAATGGGGCGACAAACGCGACGTCCCGGAACGACCTGGAATGTCGCGACTTGCAGCGTAGTCCTCGAGTCCGTTCGCCAGGAACGCCGATAGCGCCGAACTTGCGCCAACCTCGCCAGGTGTCCATTCGAAGCCGCCCGACCAGTCAGGCGCAGTGGGATGCGGCCCCCAGTTGGCGATATCGTCCCTCGCCGTTCGAGCGTCAGAATGCGCGCCGGCGCCGGCATGTGCTCCAGATCGGGAATCAGCGGGTCAACGCCTTGCGCCTTGAGGAATGGCGTGAAGACCCGATAGGGGCGGCCAGCTCCTGTCAGGAGGGCGGCGGGCCGGACAAGCAGCGTCCCGTTGAAGCCCTGGCAACCAACGCCCTCGTTCTGGAGGGCATGGGCGATGTCGGCGTCGCGGACAAAGGTGTCAAGCTCGAACCGACGGTTCATAAACACTTGGCCCTGTCGCGACGGCGGCGTGCAAAGCCGGATTGTCCTCTAGTCTTAGGTCGCGGCGAAACCATAGGACGACCGGACGTGCGGCCTCATCGACCAAGACGGCTCTCCCGCGCGTGATGCTGGATCGTAACCGGCTCGTCCGCAGGCGTCGGCTGGCGGGTCAGACGGAGGCCCTTGATCCAGAGCTTGAGTGCCTCCCAATGGATGGCGGCCACGACCTTGAAGGTCATCAGAGGCAGGGCGACCGCGGCCGACCAGAGCTCGCGATCCTCCAAGGGGTGACGCTGGGCGGACATGGCCGCCGTGATCAACAGGCCGTCGGCTTCGATGGCGTCAATGGTCAGGTCCAGCCGTTCGGTCGGCGCATGACCGCGAAACTCATAGTCCATCTCCATCCCGATAAAAGGCGAGACATAGAGGGCCTTTGCCGCGCGTTGCCGGATCAGTCCCGCCGCCTGGTCCTCAACAGGAACCGGAATGACGTAGGTGTGGCGAACACCGAACGTGCTGGTAACTTCATAGACCATGGCCGCGAGGCCGCCGTCGGTATGATGGCAATAGTAGATGCTGATCGGGTTGAAGCCGTAACTCATCACTCGCGGCATGGTCAGAAGCCGGATTGGCCCGTCGCCGATGTTGATCTCAGCTCGGGCCAACCAGGCCTCGACCTGCGAGCGCAGCGCCGAACCCGAGCCGTCGCCGTGATCACGGTCATGAAACGACAGCAGGTTGAAACGATTGCGGGAGAACAGCGCCAGACGCCGGTCCAGCCCGTCGATCTCGGCCAGATCAAGCAGCAGCCAGAAGACTCGGTAGGCCAACTCATGCGCCTTCGGCCGCAGGCGCCGATGCGTGACGCCGCCACGATAGAGGGCGGAAGCTTCGCTCACGCGGACGTCTCCATGACGTCAGCCGGAACCGGCGACAGATAGATCCGGCCGCTCTCGTTCTCGACCGTCCAGGGCCTACGCACGCCCCCAAGTTCCTCGGCCACGGCGAGGCCGGACTGAAGGCCGTCCTCGTGGAAGCCGGCGCCAAAATGCGCTCCGCAGAACCAGACCCCGCCCCGCCCTTGCAAGCTCCATAGCTGCTGCTGAGCTTTGAGAGCCGCCCGGTTGAAGATCGGATGCTCGTAGAGTTCGCTGCGCAGCAGGGTGTCAGGCTTCGGCGGGCGCGGTGGATTGAGGGTGACGAACAGGTCTTGCCCGGGCAGGCCCTGAAGCTTGTTCATCCAATAGGTGACGCACAGGCCTCCGTTCGCGCCGATGTAGTTCCAGCTGGCCCAGGCGCGGCGGCGACGGGGCATCAGGCCGGCGTCGGTGTGCAGGACCGTCAGATTGCGACTGTAGCGGAACGCGCCCAACACCGCCTTTTCCCGCGCGGTGGGTTCGTCCAACATCGCCAGGGCCTGATCGGCGTGGGCGCCGATAATGACATGGTCGAACCGCTCGGCGCCGCCCTGGTTGTCGTGGACCATGACGCCCTGGTCGGTGCGGCGCACCGCCGTCACCCCGTGATCCAGCCGCACGTCGTCGAGCGCCTGCGCCAGACGTTGGACATATACGCGGCTACCACCCTCGACGGTACGCCACAGCGGTCGCCCGACCACCTTCAGCAGGCCATGGTTGCCACAAAAGCGGATGAACGCTTCGGCGGGATAGTCCATCAGCGTATGGGCGGGCGAGGACCAGATAGCCGCCGCCATCGGCAGAAGATGATCGTCGCGGAAGGCCTCACTGAAGCCTTCGCGCTTCAAATAGTCCCCGAGCGTCAAATCAGGATCGGCCAGCGCGCCTAGATCAATCGGGGCCTCGCGATAGAAGCGCAGGATCTCGCCCAGCATCGACCAGAAACGCGGTCTGAAGAAATTGCGTCTCTGGGCGAACAGCCCCGGCGCGGCGTATTCGAAGCGCCCCTCATCCAGCGACACGCCGAAAGACATGTCGGTCGCACGGCTCGAGACGCCCAGATGCGCGAGCAAGGCGATCAAATTGGGGTAGGTCGCGTCGTTGAAACAGATGAAGCCGGTATCTACGGCGACATCGCCCGATAGCACCCCGGCCGTCACAGTGTTGGAATGGCCGCCCAGCCGATCAGCCTTCTCATAGACGGTCACCCGATGACGTTGCGACAGCAGCCAGGCCGACGACAGAGCCGCGATACCCGACCCCACCACGGCGATCTTTAAGGGGCCATTAGAGGTGCTGGCGGGCGATAGCGGCATGACGGCTCCGGAACGCGCCGCTGAAATCACCGCGGACTTGAGCGGATTACGCGCCGGGGTCGGGATCGGATTGGAAATGATCCACGCTTTTCCACGAAGCGTAATAGGCTCCATGCATGTCGCGCCTTCGTCTCTCACATCCTTGGAAATGCGTTCGGATCGCATGAGTTCGGGCGGCCCCGCGCAGGACGCGTTCGTGTACGATCGGCTGATCGAGGCCGTCGCATTGAGACGGGACCGCGAGGCCTTCGCCCAGTTGTTCGAATACTTCGCCCCTCGGCTGAAGGCCTGGCTAATCAAGTCCGGCGCGCCCGCCGCGGCGGCAGAGGATTTCGCACAGGACGCCATGCTCACGGTCTGGCGAAAAGCTGACCTGTTCGACGCTCGCAAGGCGCGCGCCGCGACCTGGATCTTCACCATCGCCCGCAACCGGCGCCTCGACATGCTTCGTCGCGACGCCCGCCCCCTGCCGACGCCCGAGATCGAGTTGGCCGACGAGGAAGTCCGCCAACCGGACAACATCCTGACAATGTCCGAAGATGCGGAACGGGTTCGCGAGGCCCTGGCGCGGCTCAAGCCAGATCAGGTCGAGGTTCTTCGCCTCGCCTTCTTCATGGACAGTCCCCATTCCGAAATCGCCCGGCGGCTCGGTCTGCCGCTCGGCACCGTGAAATCCCGTATTCGCAACGCCATCATAAAACTTCGCGCGATGCTTGAACCCTCCGAGGAGGCTTCCCGATGAACCCTCATCGCAATCCGTCGGAGGAACGCCTGCTCGCCTATGCCGCGGGCGTCCTCAGCCCGCCAGAAGCCGTGGTCGTGGCCGCTCACCTGGCCCTGCGCCCCGCTAACCAGGCTTGGGTGCGCCGCCTTCAGGCCGTGGGCGGAGAGTTTCTCGACGAGACGGCTCCTTCAACCTTGTCGGACGACGCCCTTGCACGCGCCATGGCGCGGATCGACACCGACGCAGGCGGGGTGACGGCGCGCGCCCCCCTCAATGACATGCCCGAACTCCCAGAGCCGCTGCGCCGCTACGCGTTGGGACCCTGGCGCCTGGTTGGGCCAGGGATACGGGTCCGCAACGTGGACGCTCCCCGCGACGGCGACTGTCGGGTCATCCTGCTCAAGATCGATCCGGGGCGAGAGACGCCGCGCCACACCCACGGCGGCGTCGAACTGACCTGCGTCTTGTCTGGCGCTTACGCCACCGAAACCGAACGCTTCGGCGTCGGCGATTTCGAGGAAGCCGACCCCCAGGTGCTCCATCAACAACGCGTGGTGTCAGACGAACCCTGCCTGTGCGTCGCGGCGCTGGACGGCCAAATTCAGATCCGCGGATGGCTGGGCTGGCTGATGCAGCCGTTCGTGCGCCTATGACGGGGCTGCTGCCGCTCTGGGGCGCAGCAGCGTTCTTCCTGGTTCTGGTGATGACCGCGGCCTGGATCGTTCAACGGCGCACCTTGCAAGGCGGTTGGGCCGACGCATTTTGGTCGCTAGGGCTTGGCGCGTCCGGCGTCGGGGTCGCCTTGGCGCCTGTCGACGGGGCGGCGCCGTTGGCGCGTCAATGGTTGACGGCCTCGCTGTTCGGCCTCTGGAGCTTGCGGCTCGGTCTGCACATCGCCGCGCGCGCCGCTCACGAAGGCGAGGACGCGCGCTACGCCCGCCTGCGCCAGGAATGGGGTCCGCGCTTTCAAGCGCGGATGTTCGGCTTTCTGATGCTGCAAGCTGGAGCCGCCGCCGTGCTGGTGCTTGGCATCTTGCTAGCGGCTAGAAATCCCACGCCGGGATTGAGCCTCCAGGACGGCTTGGCGACTCTCATCTTTCTGCTCGCTCTTTTCGGCGAAGCGGTCGCCGATCGCCAGCTCACAACGTTCAGGGCGGATCCCGCCAACCGTGGCCGGGTCTGTGATGTCGGCCTCTGGGCTTGGTCTCGCCACCCAAACTACTTCTTCGAGTGGCTGGGATGGTGCGCGTGGCCTGTGTTCGCCATCAGCATCGGCGGAGCCTGGCCCTGGGGATGGCTGGCGCTAACCGGGCCAGCCTATATCTATTGGCTGCTGAACCATGTTTCGGGCGTACCCTTGCTCGAAGCCCATATGCGCCGCTCTCGGCCGACCGCCTTCGCCGCCTACGCAGCCCGCACCAGCCCCTTCTTCCCGCGCCCGCCTCGTCGCTAGGAGGGGCGCAGCAGCCGCAGGGCGATGGCGCAGGCCGCAGCCGAAGCGCCGGCGCTGACGCAGACGCCCCAAGCCATGTCGATCAACGACAGCTTCAGGCTCCACGTCTTCAGCGTGGCCAAGTTGGTCAGGTCATAGGTTCCGTAGGCGAAAAGGCCAAACAGTCCGCCCCACAACAGGGCCTTCCTCCAGTCACCGGCCGCCAGTCCCGGCAGGACGGCGAAGAAGGTGAGACCCGCCGCA
Source organism: Phenylobacterium sp. (assembly GCA_040391295.1). Taxonomy (GTDB): domain Bacteria; phylum Pseudomonadota; class Alphaproteobacteria; order Caulobacterales; family Caulobacteraceae; genus Phenylobacterium. The sequence goes on from JBEBYB010000004.1 coordinate 75,872, forward strand.
TAGAGCCCATAGAAAGCGATGGCAGGCGCCAGTCTGAAATTGTCCGCCAGCATCGCGCCGATCAAGGGCCGGTATAGACGATCTCCCATGGTCCCAAGCCAGACCGTGTCGATCACCGCAAAGACGACCAAGGTGAGAGAATAAGCAATGACGACGCTCATGGCATGCTCCATCCGGTTTCCCGGCAGATACGCGCAGAAGAACCGATCGGATGGATTTCGTGCGTGGAACCGTGTGACCGGGCCGCCGACCGCGTGAATTAGACGCCGCTTGCTTCGATGCAGTGCGGCACAAACCGCGCGAGGTTCTTGGTGATGACGCTGTCATCTTGGCGCACGCCTATGCCGGCAGGCTCGTCGTCAGATCTGATGTCGTAATGCTGTTTCATGCCCACCCAATCGTCTGGGGCCATTTTGCGCTGACCAGATGGCATGCCTATCAGGCGAACCCCGCATGACGCCGACGAACCCGAGCCGGTTGAGCATAAGGTCACCTCGCGCCAGACCATGAGGACGTCCCCGCAGGTCAGAATCGGACCACAAGCGCCCCTCCAAAAACTCGGGACCCCAAATGGCGCTGATCGACATGAAAGAGAAGGCGAACGAGGGCGACGCTTATCGCTTTCGGATGCTCGGGAACGGCGCGCCGTGATCGTCATGGTGTCGCGCGCCGCCGCGCAGATTGCGGGCGGCTTCTACAACAACCGAGCGCACTTCGCAGCGATCGCCGACGCGAAGCACGCCAATGCAGAGGCTTCCAACAACACCGCGACCGTGGCGGAGCTGATGCCGATTTCCGAGCTATATTAGAACTATAGGCCGACTTTATGCGGCGGACATGAACTAGGCTCCCCGCCGAAGCGAGGGCCCAAGGCCGTCGTCAGAGTTTGTGGATCAGGCGGCGCTGAAAGCGTTCCGGCCGCGCGATGTGCGGACCATCGAGCCGACCGCGCCCAAGCCGATGATCATGATCGCCCAGGTCGCCGGTTCAGGCACGGTCGAAAGGACCTGCCCCACGGTGAGATTGTCAACCGTAGCCCACAGGTAGGTGGAGGCGCCTGGCTGAATTGCGGCCAGCGTCATGCCGGTCACGCCGCTCGTGGACACTAAGCCCAGGAACCTCGACGCGGTGGTATTTGAGATTGTGTGAGAGACCGATCCGTCAGCGTCCGTTGCAGTCAGAACCACGCCGCCGGCAGCGGCCGCGCCGGTGATGCTTGCTGTGAAGAAGTTGCCCCCGACCCCGAATACGCCGCCCGTGAAATCACCAAAGCTAATGGCGTCAGTCGCCGTATTGGTCGAAAGTCAGTGGTTGGCCGATGTGCCCGCACCAAAGAAACTGGTGGTGCTTACGCTGGCTTGGTAACCATAGGCGCCCACGGTGCGCGTCAGCGGCCCCGGCGTCGCTTCGCCAATCAAGAGATCCTGGCATGTGTCGGTCACGGGCGCGGAGACGGCGGCGAGGAAACTTGCCTGATCGGTGAAGATCGTGATGGCCGCGTTAGCGTTGCTGGAGAGGCCGAGCGCGAGCGCAGCCCCGCAAGAACTTTATATTGATTATCTTTACCCCCCAACGCCGCGCGGATTTCCGCGCAGTCCCTGCGCAACCACATCGCTAAACTTGAGCTAGAGATCGCTTCGCGATGAGCAATGCTTCTAGCCATCGGCGCTCGCGCGCCAATCCGGCCCGCGTCGCTACAGTCCGCGGTCACCGATCGATACCTAGCGCTGATCCGCGAGCGGTCGGCAGCACGGCTCCCTGTTCCGTCGCTCGCAACGTTGCCTGGGTTCCCACCTGCGGTGCGAGGGCGCCGCTGGTTAAGCGCGCATAGTACTCGGCTCCATCCCAGTCACGAACAATCACGAAGGCCATCGCCCCCAGCTCGTCGTGATATCCGCTGCGAACGACGCGACCGCGTACAAGGCTTCCGTCCATCGGCCGGACTTCAGCGTCGCTCTCCAGCCGACGCGCGTTCAACGTCCGGATGATATCGGTGCGCAGCTGTAGGCCCCGGAGCCTCTCCTCAAGATCAGGTGCGAGTTGGTATCGCTGGCCCACGCGAGCCGCGAGTCCGATGAGCTCCAAGTGTCGAAGTCGGCCCCTCATGAGCGCCGCCCAAGTCCCTCGACCGACACCATCCGCCACAGCTCCATCGGTGCCTCGGCTTTCCAGCAACCGGCGGTCAAACCCGGTGAATCGATTCGCCTGCGTCTCTCGCCAGATCCGCTTCTCGGCGTCATGACGGCTCAAGTCGCCCAGCCGCTCCTGCGCCACCTCCTGGGCCCGGGCTCGGATGCCGTAGCCGACATAGGCGCGGGGAATGACCAGGTCGCGCCCGTCCCCTCGGCGCCCGCGGACCAGGACATGGGCGTGGGGCTGGTCGGTGTCGAAGTGAGCCGTGGCGATCCATGCCAGTTCGGGTTCGCCCAGGTCGTTCGCCACCCGTTCCATCACCTCGCGGACATACTCTGGAAAGTCCTCGATCCGGTCGCCATTCTCGGGTGAAACGATGAGCCGAAAGTGATGCCGATCCTCGCTCCAGCCACGCACGGTATCGAGAGCGTCCATGCCGTCTCGATCGCGGTCGAAGAAATCCGGCCGGCCGCCTTCGGCCCCTGCGCCGGCGCGCCCAAGGTAGCTGGCGTGGCGCATGAGCGCCGCGCCGCGGACACCGCCCGCGCCCTCATGCCGGGACACCAGCGCCTTAACGACCACCCGCTGGCGAACGTCGAGCCGGAAGGACCGGCCAGAACGTCGTTGCGCGGCTCTTAGCGCTCCGGCTCGATCGCCGTGCGCGAACCGAGCGGAGGCTGCGAGCCGCCGCAACATGCCGACACGAACCGGCGTTTCGGCCTTCAGGCGAGATGGCAGCAGCTGCCTCTGCTCGACGATATTGGGGGCCGCCGGACCTGGCATTCGGCCCCGGATCTTGTCGCCGACAAGCTGCTGCATCCCGCTCTCCCCGACCGCAAGTCACCGCAACTCGCTGCGGCCGATCCCCCCGCCTCTAAGACCAGGATAGGATAGGACAATCCCGGAAACCCCAAAACCTCCTTTTATCTTGCCGTCCGAGTTTTTCTTTGTTTTTTCCGAAACTTACTCCACTTCGAACACAACCGAACAACATTGCGCAACAGGACGCAAACGCGGCCCGGCCACATGAAAAATCCCGCCCGACGGTGACCGCCGGGCGGGACATTGAGGGCGCAGATCAGGCGATCCGGGCTCGAACCGCGACCTGCCTGACCCCTTGATGCTGAGCCTGCTGGGCCAGGTTCAGTGCCGGCCCGAACGGATGGGCCTCGGCCGCCCGCCCGGTGTCCAGGGACTGGGCGAGGGTGATGCAGCAAACCGGTTCCAAGGCCATCAGCTCGTCGTTGGCCCGGAATGGCGCAGCCTTGCCGTGCTTCTCGAAGTCCGCCCGGGCGAGCACCAGGGCCACCCCCTTCTGCTGGGCCCAGCGGATCGCCAGCTTCTCCGCGCCCTTGGCTCCGGTGGTGGCCAGCACCATCTCCGGCCACTCCGCCCGCGCCCAGTTCAGGGCGTCGAAGATGCGGTGCGCGTCGGCCGCTGTGTGGGCTCTCGGCGCGGCCCGGAAGGCCACAACCGGTCCGGTGATCTGCGCATCCGCATGTCGCCTGGACGCCATCGCCCGCAGCGCTGTCTTGGCCTCCAGCTGGGCCGCCGTCAGCACCGTGCCGCGCCGGCTCCCCCGCCATGGCGTCCAGACCTCGCCGGTCGCCGTGGCGTAGACCTCTGCCGCAGCGTCGCGAACCAGCTCGGCCGCCATCTGGGCCACATCAGCTGACCGAGCGGCCCGCGTGGCGTCCTGCAGCTCGCCGTCCGCCATCTCTGATCCGTCGAAGTCCCGCTCCAAGAACCGCATCCGATCCCGAGCTCGGTCGGCGTCGCGCTCGATCCGTCCCGCCGCCGAATGGAATGCGCCGATCAGGCTCTCGGCGAAGATCGTCTGGACCTCCTCCAAGGCGCCGTCGCCCAGCAGGTCGATAAGCTCAGTCATCATCGCCTGGCCAAGCTGGACTAAGGCGGACTCGGTGGGATGCGGACGCGGATCCTCCAGGGCCGCGGCCTGGACGTCGAAGGCGGTGTCGGAAGAGGTGAAGGCGTGAAGGGAGAAGGTCATGATGGACTCCAAGGAACGAAATACCGGTGCGCCCCATGCGCAACGACCTCCCCCCTGCCCACGTCGGGACCCGGGAGGTCACCGTAGCGGAGCCCGAAGGGCGCAGCGCAGGGAAAGGGCCTTAAGGCCCTTGACCTCCAGGGTGACGTGACAGGGTGGGAAGGCGTTGTGTGGGGGTGTTGCGCCCGCCACGGCGGGCGCCCCGTCCGGCGCGTCAGCGACGGGTGCGACGCTCCTCCAATCCCGCGCCTCGCCCCGAAGCGAAGCGGAGATCCTTCGCCCGTGTTGGAGCCGCGCGAGGGATCGTCACCCGAAGGGCGGAGAACCGCTTGGGGCTCCGGGCACGCAGCGTCCTCGAGGCGACATCGCCGCGACCTTGGCCAAGGGCGGCTGGATGATCGCTTATGTCACCTTTGCCGTGGCCGCCTGCCAGGCCAGCACCGGCATCTGGTTCAGGCGTTTCGAAGCGCCCTCATCCTATCGCGGCCGCGGGTATTCGCAGGGTCAGGTGACGACCCGTCATTCCGCCCAAGGCGGCGCGGGGCTTCGTCGCGAACCCGCTCCCCTGCGAACGGCAAAGCCGGCTCTGACCCCGGTCGCGGCCAGGCGACAAAGGAATAGGCCCCGCCGGCTAACCAGCGGGGCCTTCTTGTTCCATTCAGCCGTTCAGAACGGAATTTCGTCATCCAGATCGGAGCTGAAGTTGTCGCCTTCCGGACCCGAATGGGGCTCATCGGCCAACGCTTCCGGCTGATCGCGCCGCGCTTTCAAGCGCAGGCTCTCCACCACCAGGCGCAGGTCGTAGTGGACGACCCCGTCCCGTCCGGTCCAGGTGTCGTTCTCCACGTGTCCCTGAACTACGGCCCGCACGCCCTTCTTGGCGTAGGGGCCGATGTAGCTCTCGGCGATCGCTTCGTTGAAGCAAACGCAGTTGAACCCGGTGGTCCTCTCTCCCGGCTGCCCGTCCCCGCGCCGGAAGCGGGCGGTCTCCAGCAGACGGAAGCTGGCGCGTTTGCGCCCGTCGCCCTGGGCTGCGAGGATCGAGGGGTCGGCGGCCAGATAGCCTTCGATAGTCACGCTTTGCATAGCTTGTCCTCCCCTCACGCAGCCGCGGCCGAGGCGCTCGCCTCGTCCGCCCAGTCGAGAACCGTCAGACGCTGGACCACCAGCTCCTTAGCGGCGCGCGCCTGCCCCTCGGCGGTCTCGTAGACGGTGTCGACAAAGGCGCCGACCACGACCACCTCGCCTCCCACGGCCAGGCCGGGAAGGATCATCTTCTCGTTCAGCCCCTTGGACCAGGACACGCAATTGATCCCCACCACGCGTTCCTTGCCAGCGGCGTCGCGCCCCCGGTTCTCCAGCAGCCGGAACACGGCCTTGCCGTAGTCCGGGGTCACCTGCGGTTCGGCCGCCAGGCGGCCGGTGAACACCACGTTCTGCATCACAGTCTCCTTGTCTGAAGCCCGCGAGGAGACCTCCTCCTCATGACCGAACTTCACCCGTCTTCGCCCTCCCCCTTCCTCCAAACATCGGCGCCTCCGACGACCAGGCCACAAGGACATCCCGCCCCGACCGAGGCCGGGGCGGGACAGACGGGGCGCATGCTTGCGGTGGGAGACGGCCGCCATGGCCGCGGAGCTCCAGACGTGCCCGCGCGGACGACGACCCGGCTCCGACCGGGAGGTCCATCGTCCGTGCTCGCGATGGGCGGCGATGCGCCCCGCCGATCACGCGGCGAGCGCCGGCGCCTCGCCTTCCGAAGCCTCAGCCTCCTCCGCCTCTGACCCAGCCACCTCCGCCCGCCAGGAAAGGAAGGCCGGCGCCCATCGGCGGCGCGCGGCGGCTTCCACGACGACGGCCACCAGCTCCTCCTTCTTCAGGGTCTTGGCGGTGAGGCTGGTCTCGTCCATCGCCTCCAGCATCGCGAGCAGCTGGGGCTTGGAATGGGCCCGCAGATAGACGTCGTCCGGCGTCCAATGGGCGGTCACTTCGGCGCCGCAGAGGGCGGCGAGTTCGGCGGCTTGGGCGCGGGCCTGCGCGCGAGTGGAGGTGGTGCGCTCCTCGCGCAGGTCGAGGCTCAGCGCGACCAACTCCGCGAGCAGCGCCATCCGCGCCTCCGCCGCCAGGCCGTCGATCCAGGCGATCACCGAAAGACCGCTCTCACGCCAGGCCGTCCGCCGCTCGGCCAGTCGCTGGCGAACCTCGCCGTCGAGCACCTCGATCACCCGCGCCCGTGGCCGCCCATAGGCCTCCGCAACGATGGTGCTCGGCCCTTCGCCGCGACCGCGCTGATGCAGCACCTCGACCGCGAAGAGCTGCGCGATGAGCGCCGTCAGCGCCGTGGCCGGATGGTCCGCCACCGCCCGGATCAGCGCCCGGGTGGCGAGATCGGTGCGAACGTCATGCAGCGCGTGATTGACGCCGTCCACTTCCGCCGGGGCCGCGGCCTCGACCACCGAGGTGACCGCGACGGCTGGGCTGGAGCCGCCCTCGCCCTGGTCGACCTCAGCCCCATCGGCGAGCGCCACCTCCGGCTCGGGTGCAGCCGGCGCGAAGGCCTGGGCGGCGATCACGCGGTTGCGCCCTGGATGCACCAGCAGCAGGGTCACTGGCCGTCCGGGTTCATGGGCCTGATCGCGAACCAGCCGCGCGGCGAGGTAGGCCGTCACCGCCTCGTCCGCCTCATCCCCGCTAGGGTCCGTCGCCGCCAGAGCCTCGGCGGCCGCCGCTTCTGCGGCCTTCGCGGCGTCGAGCGCGGCGCTCTGGCTTTCGTCAAGAGACTCCTCGTCCCAGCCATAGGACTCAAGACCTTCCGGCCAGTTCGGATCAGGCTCTGAGGTGATGTGCAGGGCGATCTCGGCGCCGACGACGCGATCCGCCAGGGCCTTGGCCCGGGCGATCCAGAGACTGTCCAGCAGTCCCGCGTCCAGCAGGACGTCCGGCCGCTCGCCGAACAGGTCAGCCTCGATCCGGCCGCCGGCCGCGCCATAGCGCTCAGCGCCCACCAGCGGGAACCGGCGGTCGGCTCGGGTCGCCTGCCCCTGGTCGAGGGCCTCCGACACCCGGTAGTCGGGGAAGCCATATCCCTGAAGCACATGATCGACGATCTCGGCCTGCGCGTCTGCGTCGCCGAGCCGGGCCAGGAGCTTGGCCTGGCGCAGGGTCAGCTTGCCGGACTTCAGCGCCTGCAGCGCCCTGGGCGCGAGATCAGACAGGGCCGCCAGCCGGCGAACCTCTGCCTCGCCATACCCGAGGGCGCCCGCGATCGCCGAGACTTCGAGGCGGGCCTTCAACATCTTGCCAATGGCGGCGATCACGTCGGCCACATGCACCGGCGCGGCTGTGTTGGTGAGCACGATCGCGGCGGCCTGCCGACCCGGCTCGGTCTCCACGAAGACCTCCACCGGATAGGCATCGTCCACCACGCCCTCGGCGCGCAACAGCTCAAGCGCCAGCAGGCGACGTCGGCCATCGAGCGCCATGGCCGGCTTTTCCTTCCTGCGGCCAGGTCGCACCGTCAGCGGCTGCATCAGGCCGGCGGCCTGGATGGTGGCCGCCAGCAGCGGGATCTCATCGTCGGGTGCCTCGTCGAAACGCATATTCTCCGGCGCGATCCCGAGATCGCGAAGGGCGAAGGTCTGGCGCACGCGCGCCGCTGGGACCGCCTGGGTCTGAAGCTCGTTCATCGATCATCTCCCGCCCTGTGCGCCCAGGACCCTTCCTGCGCCGACACGGGCGCCCCTCCCCGCCCTTCCTCCGTCCTCCAGGCCCGCATGGCGTCGTTCCAGTCACCGTGCGGCAAGGGCGGCCAGCGCACCGCGATTTCGACCCCGAAATCGCTCAGCCGTCCCGCCAGCACCCGCGCCGAGCGCTCCCCGTCGGTCCCACGGTCGGCGGCGATCAGCACGCGCCGCACCTGCGCCGGCGGCGTCCAGCGCCGCAGATTGCTGGTGGAGAGCAGCGCCCAGGCCGGCAGACCAAACCGTTCGGAGGCCGACAGGGCCGTGATCACCCCCTCAGCCACCAGCATTTCCGATCCCACCAGATCCAGCCGCACCGCGCTTCCGCCTGACAGCCGTCCGACGGTCTTGCGGGGCAGCCGCAAGTCCTCAGCCCGCCGTCCCTGCCGGTCGAGATAGGTCACCTCAAGGGCGGTCAGCACGCCTTCCGGCGTCCGGACCGCAGCTAACATGGCCGGTCTCGCCACCCGGCACGGTCGGAGCAGCGCCACCGGAAGGGCGGAGTGGAATCGCAGGTCCGCGATCGCCTCATACGGCCGCTGGACGCTGCGAAGCCGCAGGTGCCGCACGGCGGCGCAATGCGGCGCCAGCAGATCGGCTTGGCTCCAGAGAGAGGCGACGAGGCGTGCGCGTGCGCCGTCTCCCGCACGGACGCCCGCACCTGGGCGATGCGCC
>JBEBYB010000005.1:0-69846 GCA_040391295.1 Phenylobacterium sp.
CGTCGCCGAAGGTGAAGTTGTTCATCGAGCCCTGGGCGTTGGCCATGACGCCGAGCGCGGCATAGAGCGCGTCGACCACGTGCTGGCTGGTCTCGACATTGCCGGCGACCACGGCGGCCGGATAGAGCGGCGCCAGCATCGAGCCTTCGCGGGTCAGGATCTGCAGCGGCTCCAGGCAGCCGGCGTTCAGCGGGATGTCGTCGTCGACCAGGGTGCGGAACACATAGAGCGCCGCCGCATCGACGATGGCCGAGGGGGCGTTGAAGTTCGAAACCAGCTGATCGGCGGACTGCCGGAAGTCCAGCACCGCTTCGCCGGTTGCTGCATCGACCGTGGTGCGGACCACGATCTCGCCGCCGCCGTCCATCGGCACGCGGGCCTCGCCGTCGCTGAGCTTGCCGATCGCGCGGCGCACCGAGGCGGCGGCATTGGCCTGGACGAAGGTCATGTAGGCGGCGACGGCGCCTGAGCCATAGGTCTCGATCATCGTGCGGACGGCCCCGGCTCCGGCCTGGCAGGCGGCGATCTGGGCCTTCAGGTCGGCGATGTTGCGGTCCGGCGCGCGAGACGGGTAGGGCCCGGCGGTGAGCGCGGCCCGCACCTCGGCCTCCAGGAAGTCGCCGCCGGTCATGATCGGCAGGGCGTCCAGCAGCACGCCCTCTTCCTCAAGCGTGTGGGAGAAGGGCGGCATCGAGCCGGGCTGGATCCCGCCGACATCGGCGTGGTGGCCGCGTGCGGCGACGTAGAAGGTGGGGGATCTTAGATCCTCCCCCGCTGGGGGAGGTGGCGCGCGCAGCGCGGCGGAGGGGGGTGTGGCCTCAGGTGAGTCAAAGTCCCCCACAGTCAGCTTTGCTGACAGCTCCCCCAGGGGGGGAGCATCTGCCGGATGGTCCATGAAGATCGGCATGACCACGGTGATGTCGGGCAGGTGGGTGCCGCCGGCATAGGGGTTGTTCAGGGCGAAGGCCTGGCCGGGCCGCAGGTCAGCGTGCCGGTCGCGGACGGCCCGGACGCTGGCGCCCATCGAGCCGAGATGCACCGGCATGTGCGGGGCGTTGGCCACCAGTCCGCCGTCGGCGTCGAACAGCGCGCAGGAGAAGTCGAGCCGCTCCTTGATGTTCACCGAATGGGCGGTGCGTTCCAGCGCCGCGCCCATCGCCTCGGCCACGCCCATAAAGCGCTTGTTGAACAGTTCCAGGGTGACCGGGTCGGGCTTGTCCAGGTCGAGCGAGGCGGTCTTGGCGCGTTCGGCGCGATCCAGCAGGATCATGCCGTCAGGGCCGTTGGTGGCGATCCAGCCCGGGGTCACGGCGATCTGGGTGTCGGGGCGGATGATCAGGGCCGGGCCGGCCACGGTGGTCAGGGCGCCCGCGGCGATGACCGGGGCGTCGTGGAACGCGCCGTGGAAGAACATCTGGGTGACATTCCCTCTCCCCCCGTCTTCCGGGGGGAGAGGGTAGGGTGAGGGGGGGCTCTCGGCTGCGTTGAGGTGCGGGAGGGGCTGCGTTGCGTCGCCAGGCGACGCGCCCCTCACCCCACCCTCTCCCCATGAATGGGGAGAGGAAGAACTAGTCTTGGACACCGCTTCGACCTCCACCGCCGCGACGACGATCGGCAGCTTGGTCTCGATGAAGCCGAACAGGCGCTTGTGACCGGCTTCGAAGGCGGCCTTCACCTCGTCCAGCGGGCCGATGGGGACCGAGAGTTCGGCGTCGGCGCCTTCGTAGCGCAGGCGCAGGACGCGGCGGATCTCGGAGGCCTGCGCGCCCTGTTCGGCCAAGGCGTCGCGGGCGGCGGCCTCGACCTCGAGCGCCAGGGCTTCGGCGCGGGTCAGGCCCTCGGTGTCCAGGGCGGCGTCGAGGCCCATCTGGCGCAGGCTGGCGACCTGGGCCTGGCCGATGCCCCAGGCCGAGAGCACGCTGCCGTAGCGTGGGCACAGCACCTTGGTCGGCCCCAGCGCGTCGGCGACGTGGCAGGCCACCTGGCCGGCCGCGCCGCCGAACGCGGTCAGGGCGTGGTCGCGGGGATCGAAGCCGCGCTCGGTGGAGATGCGGTCGGTGGCGCGGGCCATCTGCTCGACGGCGATGGCGACGAAGCCCTCGGCGGCCGCCTCGACGCTGGGCGAGCCCATCTGTTCGGCGAGTTTGGCGATGGCCGCGCGGGCGGCGGCGACGTCGAGCGGGGCCTCGCCCTGCGGACCGAAGATCGAGGGGAAGAAGCGCAGGTCGAGCCGGCCGAGCACCAGATTGGCGTCGGTGACCGTGGCCGGGCCGCCGCGACCATAGGCGGCGGGACCTGGATCAGCCCCGGCGCTGTGCGGCCCGACCCGGGCGCGCAGGCCGTCGAAGGCCAGGATCGAGCCGCCGCCGGCGGCCACGGTCTCGACGTCCAGCATCGGGCTGCGCAGCTTGACCCCGGCGACCTTGGCGGAGTCGCGGCGCTCCAGCGAGCCGGCGTAGCGGCAGACGTCGGTGGAGGTGCCGCCCATGTCGAAGCCCAGCGCCTGGGGCGCCTGCGCGATCTGCGCGGTGCGGGCCACCCCGACCACGCCGCCGGCTGGACCGGAGACGACGGCGTCGCGGCCGCGGAAGGCCTGCGCGCGGACCAGGCCGCCGGCCGAGGTCATGAAGTAGAGCGGTGCGCCCTCGACCGCCCTGGCCACCCGCTCGACATAGGCCTGCAGGATCGGGGTCAGATAGGCGTCGGCGACCGTGGTCTCGGCCCGGGGGATGAACCGGGGCAGGGGCGAGACCTCGTGGCTGAGGGCGACGAATTCGAAGCCGGCGGCGCGGGCCAGGTCGCCGGCGGCGCGTTCGTGGGCGGGCTCAAGGTCGGCGTGCAGGAAGGCGATGGCGGCCGAGGTGAAGCCCTCGGCGCGGGCCTTCTTCAACTGGGCGGCGAGGTCGGTCTCGTTCAAGGCCGTGACCACAGCGCCGTCGGCGGCCAGGCGCTCGTCCGCCTCGACGACCCCGGCATAGAGCGGCTCTGGCCTGACGATGTTGAGCGCGAAGAGATCGGGGCGGGACTGATCGCCGATCACCAGGGCGTCGGCGAAGCCCTGGGTGGTGACCAGCAGGGTCTTGGCGCCGGCCCGCTCCAGCAGGGCGTTGGTGGCGACCGTCGTGCCCATCTTGACGGCGCGCACGCGCGCGGCGGGGAAGGGCTCGCCGGCCTTGGCGCCCAGGACCCGGCGCATGGCCTCGACCGCGGCGTCGTCATAGGAGGGCGAGGCCGAGAGCAGCTTCAGGGAAACTTCCTCGCCGTCGTCGGCGTGGGCGATGACGTCGGTGAACGTACCGCCGCGATCGATCCAGAAGTTCCAAAGTCTGTCCAAACCGTAACCTTCCTTTGGGTCAATACGCATTGTCAGAGGCGGGGCCGCCCCGTAGTTGGATACTCCCATGAGCTTCTGGCGCAACATTGCAGGGCTCGCAGTTCGCCGGCCCGATGCGGGCGACTGCGCCGATTGTCCAGCCACCCGGCCGGGCGAGGATCCCGCCTTTTCCACCGCCGTCACGGCGTTGGGGGCGAAACTCGCCAAGGCCGACGGCCGCGCCAGCGTGGGCGAATTCAACCGGTTCGCCCAGGTGTTCCAGACCGACGCCGCGTCGGAGCGCAATATCCGCCGGCTGTACGACCTCGCCCGCCAGACGACGCGGGGCTACGAGAGCTATGCGCGGCGCCTGGCCAAGCGCTACGCCGGCTGCCCGACCCTGCTCGAGGACGTGCTGGACGGACTGTTCCATATCGCCGCCGCCGACGGCGCGGTGACCCAGGACGAACTCGACTACCTGGAGAACGTCTCGGACCTGTTCGGCTTCTCGCCGTTGGTCTTCCGCCGGCTGAAGGCGGTGCATCTGGGGATCGAGGGCGAAGACCCCTACGGCATCCTGGCCGTGCCGCACGATGCGCCCGACGAGGTGGTGCGGTCGACCTGGAAAGCGGCGCTGTCGGAGGCCCATCCCGACCGCGCCCGCGCCCGCGGTCTGCCTAGTGAATTCATCGAGGTCGCCGAGGCCAAGGCCGCGTCGATCAACGCAGCCTTTGACTCCATCATGCGCGAGCGCAAAGCTATGGCGCTCGAAGGCGTGGCATGATGAAGCCACTTTCGCGTGATTTTACTGCAGATTGTTGACGTCCGGGATCGCTCGGCCGAATTATCCGTTTAGCCGCTAGCAAGCGGCGCCCTTGAGGAAGCCATGGTTCGCGAATTCGCACAGAAGCACGGTTCAGCTTTCCGTAGCCTGTCGGCGGTGGGCGGCGCGCTCGCCACCGCCGCGGCGGTGGCCATCGGCGCGGTCCTGGCGGTGTTCTTCGCCGCCACCGTGGTGGTGATCGCGGTGATGGCCTCGGTCCTGCTCGCCCTGGCGGGCTTGGCCCTGCGCGCCAAGCGCGCCCGCGCTCAGCGCAACGACAGCGTGAGCGACGGCGTGATCGAGGCGCGCAACCTCGGCGGCCATCACTGGGTCGCCTACGGCTGGAACGAACGCCAGGGGCGTTAGGCGCGGTTTCGCCCTCTCCAGATCGTCATAGCCGGCCTCTTGCGCCGGCCATCCATACGCTCCGTGGTCGCGGATTTTGCCTGGACGGTTCGCGTCTATGGATCACCGGGACAGGCCCGGTGATGACGAGCGGGTAGTGGGAGCCACCCGTATCAACCCCCAACTTCGCCTTGCTTGCCTCCCGGCCCGCCTCTAGGCTCCCATTCAAACAAACGTTGGGAGAAAACGGCATGATCGGCGTAGTCGCGACCTTGAAGGTCCAAGAAGGCAAGGGCGCCGAGTTCGAGGCGGTGTTCATCGAACTTACCAAGCAGGTCCGTGCCAATGAGCCGGGTAACATCGCCTATCAACTGACCAAGAGCCGCACCGACCCGACGGTCTACAAGGTGCTGGAACTCTACAAGGACGAAGACGCCCTGAAGGCGCACGGCCAGACCGACTACTTCAAGGCCGCCGGCGCCAAGATGGCTCCGTGCATGGGCGGCCGTCCCGAAATCGAATATCTCGACGCAGTGGAGTAGGCGCGATGGATCTCGAGTTCTCCAAAGAGGACCTGGCCTTCCGCGACGAGGTCCGCGCTTTTATCGCCGACGCCTTCGATGACGACATGCGGGCCCATATGGCCCAATCGAAGAACGGCCATATCAACAAGGAAGGCCAGGTCCGCTGGCTGAAACGGCTCGGCGAAAAGGGCTGGATCGCGCCCGATTGGCCGGCCGAATACGGCGGCACGGGTTGGAGCCACGCCCAGAAGTACGTCTTCGACATGGAGATGGCCCTGGCCGGCGCGCCCGCCACCTCGAACATGGGCCTGAAGATGTGCGCCCCGGTGGTGATGGCCTTCGGCACCCCCGAGCAGAAGGCCCAGCACCTTCCCAAGATCCTCTCGACCGACGTCTGGTGGTGCCAGGGCTATTCCGAGCCGGGCTCGGGATCCGACCTCGCCTCGCTGTCGATGAAGGCCGATCGGGACGGTGAAGATTACGTCCTAAATGGTTCAAAAATATGGACAACTTACGCGCAGTGGGCTGACTGGATGTTCTGTCTGGTGCGGACCTCCAACGAGGCGATCCGCCAGAAGGGCATCACCTTCCTGCTGCTCGACATGAAGACGCCGGGCATCTCCATCGTGCCGCTGCCGACCCTGGACGGGCCGCCGGAGGGCGATCAGGAGATCAACCAGGTCTTCTTCGACAACGTCCGGGTGCCGGTCGCCAACCGGATCGGCGAGGAAGGCCAGGGCTGGACCTACGCCAAGTATCTGCTGCAGTTCGAGCGCGGCAATCCGTATGCGGCGGGCCTGACCAACCAACTGGCCAAGGTCCAGAAGATCGCCGCCGTCGAGCCCTCGGACGGCGGCGGCCGGATGATCGACGATCCCGACTTCCGCAAGAAATTGTCGGAGCTGCAGATCAAGGTCGACGTGCTGAACGCCACCGAACTGCGGATGTTCTCGGCGCGGACCGCGGGCGAGGCGATGGGGGCGGCGTCCTCGATGCTGAAACTCGAAGGCTCGCAGGCGCAGCAGGCGGTGACCGAGCTGGCGCTGGAGGCGGCGGGCGTCTATGGCCAGCCGTTCGTCCAGGACACCTGGGCCGAAATCCGCGGCGAGCGCAACGAACCGCGCGCCGGCCCCGACTACGCCGCGACCTTGGCGCCGACCTACTTCAACTACCGCAAGACCTCGATCTACGCCGGCTCCAACGAGATCCAGCACAACATCATGGCCAAGATGGTGCTGGGGCTGTAGCGCCGCTTGTTCAGTGGGGCGCGAACCAACAATTCGTCCACGATGATGGTCATCGACCTGAACGTAAAAGGCCCGCTCCCTTTGCTGGGGGCGGGCCATTCGTTGGGGCGCAGGACGACTTTCCGTCGAGGAGGCCATCAAGCGATGGGGTCGACGGGAGGGCATGACAGAGTGCAGCTGCAGAGCTAGGCGAACGCGCGTCGCAGGCGGTCCATCTGTTCGGGCGGCGGCGCCCAATCGCACGCGGACGCGGACACTTCGCCCCCCTGGGAGTCGATCAGCCAGGAGCGGACGCCCCAGTCGCTCAGCAATTTGCTCGCCAGTTCCGGGCCGCCGCGTCGTCCAGTGGGGGCTCCCGCAACAATCGCCACCGTCGGACTGGTCTGGGCGGCGAGGGCTAGAGCCATGCCGGCGGTCGAAACCGGGCCTATGGAATTCATGCCCTCGCACGAGAGGCGCCGTATGATTTCCGACGAATAGTTCTGATCGTCGCAAATAACGAGAACTGTCTCCAAGACGGTCCCCTTTCATCATAATTTAGTCATTCTAGATGTGGTGGATTCTAACGGCTAGACCGTGCGAGCGCTACCGTCCAAGCCTGACAATTCCGTGAGGGCTGATGAGGGCCGGTCCGCCAGGCGCGTCCAGGGAGCCCGCTTCCCATCGCCGTCAGGCGCGAGGCAGTTCGAACGTCGCCTGCAATCGCCCGGCTTCGGCCTCCACCGCGTCGAGCCGCCCGGGTTCAGAGAGCAGCCCCCTAAGGCAGAGCCGCGCCGTCGCGCGCGCCAACTTGTCTGGCGAGAGGATTTGACCGCCTGCGTCCATGATGAGGCTGGTCTCCGTCAACTGGAAGAGCTGTTCGGCCGCCAGCCGCGGCTCGTCGCAGCGCAGGCTCCCCTCGGCCACCCCTTCTACAATCCGCCGTTCGTAATGCGCGACAAGCTCCCGCCGCGCCGCCCGCGCCGGACCAAACTGCGGCTGGCGCAACTCGGGCAAGAGGAACACCGCGACGAAGGCGCGGTCCACCGAGGCCACCACCTGCGTCTCGTCCAACACCATCCTGTAGAGCGCCGCCGCCGGGTCCGCCCCGGCTCGCACCTGCGTCTCCAACTCGCGATAGAAGGCAAGCGACGGCTGAGCCAGGTAGGTGATCAGCGCGTTCAGCAGCGCTTCCTTGTTGGCGAATAGGTTGAACAGCGAGGCCGGCGAGGTCTCCGCCGCCTGGGCGATCATCCGCACGCTGGTTCCCGCATAGCCATGCTCGGCGATCAGCCGCGCTGCGGCCATGAACACCGCCGGCCGGGTTAGATGCGGCTTGCCGTCGCCGCGCGGCCGACCCACCGGCCGGCGGGCCGGCGTCGCGTTGTCAGGGGGCTTCGTCATCCCTCGCGTCTAACGCTTGACCGTGCCGAAGTCTATTTATACTGATCGATCGTAAATAAATAATGGTCGAAGGCGCCCATGACACAGACTCCCGAGTTCCTGCCTGGAATCTCCGGCGCAGAGATCGCGCGCGTCCGCGGCCCGCTGGAGGCGGCCTGGACCCTGCCGCCGGCCGCCTACACATCGGAAGACATCTACGCCCTGGAGGCCGAGCGCATCTTGAAGCGTGGTTGGCTGCCCCTGGCGCGGGTCGATCAGATTCCCGAGCCTGGCGACTACGTCTCTATCGATCTCATGGGCCAGCCGGCCATGGTCGTCCGCGGAACCGACGGCGAGGTGCGGGTGCTCTCGCGCATCTGTCTGCACCGGGCGGCCGATCTTGCGCCGGAGTCCGGCCGGCGCAAGCTTTTCACCTGCCCATACCACGCCTGGGCCTACGATACGGCTGGCCGGTTGGTGCGTGCGCCGCTGATGGAGGGCGCCGATGGTTTCGCCGAGAAGGACTGCGCCCTTCCGCGCATCCGCAGCGAGATCTGGAACGGCTTCGTCCTGGCCAACCTTGATCCAGACGCCCAACCGTTGGCGCCGCAGATCGAAACCTACACCCGCTATTTCGAGAACTACCGCCTTGCCGACATGGTGATCGTGCGAACCCTGGAATACGACAGCCAGTGGAACTGGAAGGTGTTGGTGGACAACTTCATGGAGGCCTACCACCACATCGGAACCCATGCGCAGACGTTCGAGCCGAGCTATCCGGCCGCGAAGTCGCAGGTCCTCGACAATGACGGACCCTGGTCCATCCTGCACATGCCGGCCGCCGAGACGCACGAACCGGCGGGCCCTGGGCTCATTGCCGGCCTTACCGAGGCGCAGACGCATGCGCTCGTCGCCGCCGTGGTGTTCCCCCATTTCATGATCGCGACCTTCTCGTCGGGCGCCACCTGGTATCAGCTCTTCCCGACGGGCGCAGGCGGTCTGAAGCTGAAGATTCACATCCTTTTGCCCAAGTCCGCACTCTCGCTCCCGCAAGCCGCGGAGCTGATCGAGGACATGGTCGCCATGACCGCGCACGTTCACTCAGAAGACATTGAGGCGAACAACCTGGTCTGGCGCGGCCTCACCGCGCCCCTGACCGTCCAAGGCCGGCTCTCTCCCCTGGAGCGTTCGATCTGGCAGATGAATCAACACTGGGTCGCCAGGATGGAGAGCTGAGCGCCTGGTTTCGAGGGCCTAGCCGAGCGTGACCACCAACTCGTGGTCGCGATCATCTTCGATCAGTTCGAATTGGAGCGGACGCTGGGCGAGGGGGGTTCCGTCGAGCTCGGCGGACGCCACCCCACGCGACGCGCCGTTCGGATTGACGACCCTGATGTGCAGGCGGGCCGATCGCCGACGCAGGTCGATCTCGAAGCCCGGCCAATCGTTCGGGATGCAGGGATCGAAATGCAAGGTGGAGCCCTCGAACCGCAGCCCCAGGATGTCCTCGAGTCCCGCGCGCTGAAGCCAACCGGCCGAGCCTGTGTACCAGGTCCACCCCCCGTGGCCGACGTGGCCGGGCGCGGCATAGATATCGGCCGCGACCACATAGGGCTCCACCTTGTAGCGGCGAAGCTCGGCCCGCGTGCGGGCGTGGTTGATCGGATTGAGGCGCCAGAACAAGCTGGCCGCCTTCTCGCCAAGGCCCAGACGACAGAAGGCGACGACCGACCACGCGGCCGCATGGGTGTATTGCCCGCCGTTCTCGCGGATGCCGGGGGGATAGCCCTTGATGTACCCGGGGTCGTGCGGCGTGCGGTCGAACGGGGGCGTGAACAACAGGGCCAATCCATTGTCCTCGTCGATCAGTTCGCGCTCGACACCGGCCATGGCCTGCGCCGCGCGCCGGGGGTTGGCGGCGCCTGAAATAACCGCCCAGGACTGAGCGATGGAGTCGATCCGACATTCGTCGTTGGTCGCCGATCCCAGCACCGCGCCGTCATCGAACCAGGCGCGGCGATACCAGTCGCCGTCCCACGCCTCGCGTTCCACCGATTGCTGCAGCGCCGCGGCGTGCTCAAGCCATCGTTTGGCGCGAACCGTATCCTGCCTCGCCTCGGCCAGTCGAGCGAACCGGCTCAGGCTCGCGTGCAGCATCCACGCCAGCCATACGCTCTCTCCCTGGCCGCCTTCCCCCACGCGGTTCATGCCGTCGTTCCAGTCGCCGCCCCCGATCAGTGGAAGACCGTGCCGCCCAACGGCGAGGCTGGCCTCCAAGGCCAGGGCGCAATGCTCATAGAGGCTTGCAGTCTGGTCCGAGGTCGTCGGGGTCGAGAAGCTGTCGTGCTGTTCGGGGGTCAGGCTGGGCGCCTCAAGAAAGGCGATGGGCTCCTCGAGCACCGCCGCGTCCCCGGACACCGCGACATAGTGGGCCGCGGCAAAGGCGAGCCAGGCCCTGTCGTCAGAAATCCTTGTCCGCACGCCCTGGCCAGAATGCGGCAGCCACCAGTGTTGAACGTCGCCCTCGACAAACTGACGGCCCGCCGCGCGCAGCAGATGCTCCCGGGTCATGGACGGACGGATCGCGGCCAAGGCCATGCCGTCCTGGAGCTGGTCGCGGAAGCCATAGGCGCCGCTGGCCTGATAGAAGCCGGATCGCGCCCAGATGCGGCAGGCCAGCGTCTGGTAGAGAAGCCATCCGTTCAGCATGATGTCCATCGACCGGTCGGGCGTCTTGACCTGCACGGCGCCGAGCATCTGCTCCCAGTGCGCACGCACCTCGTCCAGCACGGCGTCAAGATCGGCCTGGCGGTAGCGCTTGACCAGGCTGGCCGCCTCCGCCGCGTCGGCGGCGTCGCCGAGAAACTGTACGATCTCGACCTCTTCGCCTGGGGCCAGTTCGATGACCGTCTGCAGCACGCCGCAAGGGTCCAGGCCGGCGCCGACCGTCCCCGAAAGGGCGGCGCCGGCGGCCAGGCCCGCCGGGTCGGCGAGGCGGCCGTTACGGCCGATGAACTCCCGGCGATCCCCCGTCCAACGGGTCTGGCGGCCGGCCATGTCCAGAAAGGCGACCCGCCCGCCGAAGGCGGCGTTCCAGGCGTTGTGTGCAAGCAGAGCGCCGGTCCCGTGGTCGACCTGCGTGCAGACGAACGGCGCGGATGCGGCGCGCGAAACGCCGAGCACCCATTCCGCATAGGCGGTGACCGACAGCCGGCGGCGGCGGTTGGTGGTGTTGCGCAGCTTCAGGCGCGATATCTTGATCGGATCGGCCAACGGGACGTAGGCCAGCAGGTCCGAGGCGATGCCGTGCGCCTCATGCTCGAACCGGCTGTAACCCCAACCGTGCCGGGCGACATAGACGCTGGTGTCGTCCCGGATCGGCGAGGCGGTCGGCGACCACAACTCGTCGGTATCCTCGTCGCGCAGATAGAGTGCTTCGCCCGGCCGGTCGCCGACAGGATCGTTCGACCAGGGCGTCAGTTGGTGTTCGCGGCTGTTGACCGACCAGGTGTAGCCGCCCCCCTCGGCGGATGTTTGGAAGCCGAAGCCGGGGTTGGCGATCACGTTGATCCAGGGCGCCGGAGTCGACTGACCTGGCCCGAGGATAGTCACATATTCCTTGCCGTCCTCGGCAAATCCGCCAAGCCCGTTGAAGTACTCGAGCGACAGCTTCGGGGTCGCGACCGGTTGCAGCGGACGGCGCGCGCGAGACTTGCGAGCCGGCGGCGATGCGCCGCCGTCGCCGGCAAGATAGTTCAACTGCTCCGCCAGGCTTCCTTGTTCGGCGACCAGCACGATCCGCGCGATCGATCCGATCAGGGCGCGGGTCTCCGGTGGGATCAAGTCGGCGCGAAGGACATAGACGCGCCCGGCGGCCGCGTCCTGCGAAGCATGCAGCGACTGTACGCCCTGGCTGGCCCGCACCAGGGCCTCCAGGGCGATTTGCAGATCCTGGACATAGGAGGAGGCGCGCTCGTTGATGATGACCAGGTCCACGGCCAGCCGCTGTTGGCGCCAGTATTCCATCGCCTGGAGAAGCCGGTGCGCGATCCGGGCATCCTCGGGGTTCGCGATGCGCAGCAGGATGATCGGCAAATCCCCGGAAATGCCCTGAGCCCACAGGCCAGATTGCGGCCCGACGCCGCGCAGGATCGTCTCGGAGGAGGATCGCAGCGCCGGCGTTGCGTAGAGCAGGTGGCTCGCCAGGCGCTGAAACAGGTTGGCGTCGGCCCGGTTGATCCCCAGGTGGTGCAGTTGCACCTGCGACTTGGTCCAGGCGAGCGTCGCGGCCCGGTCGAAGGCGCTGACGTCGTTGGTCTTGTCGATCAGATCCAGGATCGCGGCGCGCGATGGCGCGACCATGGTCCAGAACGCGATGCGAACGGTCGCGCCGGGCAGCAGCCGCACCCGATGGCGCAGGGCGAAAACAGGGTCGAGCACTGTTCCCGTCGCCCCGGACAGCAACCGTCCATCGATCACGGCGGCCGGGTTATGGACGCCGCGCCCACGGCCCAGGAAGCGGCTCCTGCTGGTTTCAAACTCCGCCTTGCCCACGCCCTCGCCGTCGACCACCGAATGGTGCGCGGCCCAGATCTCCGCCTCGTCCGGCGAGCGGCGGCGGCGCGTGGCGAGAATGGCGCCGGGGCCGGGGTCGTATTCGGTTTGGACGAAAAGCTTGGAGAAGGCGGGATGGGCGGTGTCGGCCGCTTCGGGGGCGATAACGATTTCGGCGTAGGAGGTGACTTCGATATCCCGCGCGCGCGTGCCGGAATTGGTGATGGTCACCCGGCGAACCTCGGCGTCGTCTTCCGCCGAAACGACCACTTCGAGCGTGGTGTTCAAGTCCCCGTCGCGCCGCGAAAAGGAGGCGCGATCAGCGGCGAAGGTGACTGCGAAGTGGTCCGGCTTGACGCCCGTCGGGGCGATCCCCGCGGACCAGACCTGGTCGCTCTCGACGTCTCTGAAATAGATGTAGGCCCCCCAATCGTCACAGGTTGCGTCTTCGCGCCAGCGCGTGACGGCGACGTCGCGCCAGCGGCTGAAACCAGAGCCGGTGGCCGTCAGCATGACGCTGTAGTGGTCATTGGAGAGCATGTGGGTGGCCGGCGTGGGCGCGTGTGGATCGACCTGACGCGAGGCGTCAGCCGCGTCGAATTCCCCGACCCTGGCCGCCAGGGGCGCATCGCTCGCCCAGGGCGGCTGCACGGCGATTTCCCGGGGCATGCGTTCCTGCAACAGCAGCTCGGCGGCCCGCATCATGGGTTCGGCATGGAAGCGCCGGCGCATGGCGCCGTCCAGCAAGGCGTCGGCGATGGCCACGATGGTCATGCCCTGGTGGTGGGCCATGTAGGCGCGGACCACGGCGACGGTCTGGCCCTGCGGCACCCGTTGGGGCGTGTAGTCGAGCGACTCGAAGAAGCCGTACTGGCCGCGGCCGCCGTCCGCGACCAGGCGCTCGAAGTTCCGCGCCGCTGCGACCGGATCCACGGTGGCGGCCAGCGCCGTCGCATAGGGGGCGATCACCGCGTTCTCCCCAAGCCCGCGCTTCAGCCCCAGGCCCGGCACGCCGAAATTGGAGTATTGGTAGGTCAGTTCCAAGTCGCGGATATTGTAGGCCGACTCCGAGACCCCCCAGGGCGTGCCAAGCTTCTTCCCGTACTCGATCTGCCGGCGAACGATCGTGCGGTTGGTCTGTTCGAGCACGCTGCCGACAGGTGTGCGCATGACCAGCGACGGCATCAGGTACTCGAACATCGACCCCGACCACGAGATCAAGGCGGCGCTGTCATCGACCAAGGCGACGTCGTGGCCGAGCCGGAACCAATGGCGGGTGGGCAGGTCTCCCTTGGCCACGCCGAGGTAGCTGGCCAGCCGCGCCTCCGAGGCCAGCAGGTCGTAGCAACTCTCGTCCGGCGTCGCCTCAGGAACGATGAACCCGATGGAGAGCAGCATACGCTGCGGATCGAGCAGGAACGCGAAGTCCATCGCCAGGGCCATCTCCCGGGCCGTGCCGGCGACGGCGCCGAGCCTGGCCGCAAGATCGGCGGTCGCGCTCGAAACGGTCAGGTCGCGTTGGTGGCTGAGGATCGAACCGTGGATGGATCGCGCCCAGAACAGCAGGTCGGAATCGGTGTCGTCGCCTCGCTCCAGCGTGAAGGCCTTCGTGACGTCGATCAGGGTGTCGGCGGCGGCCGCCAGCCTGGCGAGGTGATCGGCGAGGGCTTCGGGGCGCTCGGGCGGATGGCGCGCGTCGGTCGCCAGCGCGGCGAGGGCGTCGTCGAACTGCCGCCAGGTGACTGTCTCCGTGCGGCGCTGGTCGCGCAGGCCGTCGACCTCCTCGGTCATGACATCGAGGGCGTCGGCGATCCCCTGCAGCCGCGTGGTGCTGTCGAGGTCACGCCACTCCTCGCAGGCGTTGGCGAGCGCGATGAGATGTCCGGCCAGGTTGCCGCTGTCGACCGAGGAAACATATTGCGGATCGAGCGGGCGCAGGTCGCGGGTGTCGTACCAGTTATAGAAGTGACCGCGATAACGGCTGAGGCCCGACATGGTGGCCAGCGTCGCCTCCAGGCGCTCGAGCGTGTCGGTCAGGCCAAGCCAGCCGAAGTCGTGCGCGCTGGCGGTCGAGAGCAGGTAAAGGCCGATATTGGTCGGCGAGGTGCGATGGGCGACGACCGGCGCGGGGTCGTCCTGGAAGTTGTCGGGCGGCAGCCTGTGATCCTCGGCGGCGACGAAGGTTTCAAAGAACCGCCAGGTCCGGCGCGCGATCAATCGCAAGGCGCGGACGTCCGCGGCCGTCGGCGCCGGCCTGGGGCGTTCCTCGGACGGTCGGCTCACCCATCGGGCGATGGCGGGCGAGGCGATCCAGAGGCTTGAGAACGGCAGCGCCAGGATCCAGGTCTGGTGTCCGGCCAGCCAGGCGACGGTCGGCGCGGCAAGCCCCGTCAGCACGGCGCCGGCCATCCAGCGATAGTAGGTGGCGGTCGTCGCGTCGCGGCCGATCGTGGCCTGCGCCGCGGGCGTCCATTCGAGCAGGTTGCGCCGGCTGACGAACAGCCGCAGCAGGGTGCGCAGGATCGCATCGCCCATCAGCCAGGCCTGGTGGGCCAGGAACGTGGTGATCAGGAGCGATTGCAGCAGGGCGAGACGAAAATCCGACCCGACCGCTCTGAAGTGACTGCGTAGGCTGAGCCCGGCATGGCGTGGCGCGATCCCCGCCACGGCCGGTACGAAGCTCGGCAAGATGATCATGCCGAGAACGAAGAGCGTCCAGACGACGGCGGCGTTGAACGGCAGCACCCATCCCACCAGGAGCGCCAGCAGGCAGGTCATCGGCGACAATGTGCGCCGCAGATTGTCGATCATCTTCCAGCGGCCGCGCGCCGGCATCGAGGCGGACCGCGCGCGGTCTTTTCCGAGCAGGGCGGACCAGCCGAGCACCCACGGCAACAACTGCCAATCCCCACGCGCCCAGCGATGGTAGCGCAGTGCGGCCACGTCATAGCGGGTCGGATAGGCTTCGACCGCCTCGACATCGGAGACCAGAGCGGCGCGTGCGAACACCCCTTCGAAAAGATCGTGACTGAGCAGGAGGGAATCGGGCGAGCGGCCCCTGAGCGCCGTTTCGAAGGCGTCGACCGCATAGATCCCCTTGCCGGCGTAGGATCCTTCCTCGAACAGGTCCTGATAGACGTCGGAGATGGCGGCCGAGTAGGGGTCGATGCCGCTCATGCCGGAGAAGACCCGCTGGTAGGTCGAACTCTCGCCGGCCTCCGGCAGGCTTGTTGCGATGCGCGGTTGCAGCACGGCGTGGCCCTCGACGACCCGGCCGGAGGCCGGATCGAGCCGCGGCTGGTTCAACGGATGCGCCATCTTGCCGACCAGGCGCCGGATCGAATCCCGCCGAAGCCGGGTGTCGGCGTCCAGGGTGATGACGTAACGGACCCCTTCGGGGGCCTGCGGCGGGTGTCCGTCCAGGTGCAGGAAGGTGGTGTCGGAGGCGCCTCTCAATAGCCGGTTCAGCTCGTGCAGCTTGCCGCGTTTGCGTTCCCAGCCCAGCCACTTGCGTTGGCTCTCGTTCCAGACGCGCCGACGGTGGAGCAGGAGGAAACGGTCGCCGCCCGGCGCGGGTTCGTGCCGTTGGTTGAGGCGCGCGACGCCGTCGATGGCGGTTCGAAGTAGCGCTTGATCGCCCTCGGCCTCCTCGCTCGCGGCGTCGGTCCAGTCCGACAGCAGGGCGAATTGGACGTCGCCGGCGCGGCTGGCCAGATGATGTATCTCCAGCAGGGCGATCTGGGCGTTCACCGCCTCGTGGGTGGTCAGCAGCGTGGGCACGACGACCAGCGTGCGCAGGTGTTTGGGAACGCCGGCGCGAAGCTCGAGAGCCGGCAGCAGGCTCGCGCCGAAGCGGTGGGTCACGCCCTGGTTCACCAGCGCGACCGCCGCATCCAGGGCCGGGATCGCCCCCAGCGTTCCCAGGACGCCCAGCCAGATCCTCCAGCCGGGCGCCGTCTGCACGTGGAACAGGATCGGCAGGGCCAGCAGAAGCGCGGCGACGATCACCCCGGCGCCGATATAGCCGCCGATGCCGAGCGTCCGGTAGAACCGCCCGAACACCACGAGCGGCCGTGGACGAAAGCCGATGGCGGCCTCGAATTCCGCGCGGCCGCCGGCGCAGAGATAGTAGCCGGGGTCGGCCTGGCGTCCGTCGCGCTCGAAGGTTTCCGAGGCGGCCTGAGCGCCGGCCAGCACCGCACGGCGCGCGACTTCCAGTTCGCTGAGGCCGGACCCGCGGGCGAGTTCCTCGACCGCCGTGCGGTAGAGGTTGCGGGTCGGGAAATCCATCTCCGCAAAGCTACAGCCGTCCGCGAGCACCGTGTCGATGAGGCTGAGCCGTTCGAAGATTTCCGTCCAGTCGACATCGGACATGCGACGCATGCTGGTGATGATGTTGCGGACGGTGACGTTGGCCGAGACCTGCTTCTGCTGTTCGTCGTCCACCGCCGCGTCGACGGTCTTGCCTTCGGCCGCCAACCGTTCGTCCAGCCGGGCCAGCAAGGGCGCGACAGACGGGCCTTGATCTCGCAGCCGGTAGACCAGTTGAAGGATGAAGGCCTCCGACAGCGATCCGCGATCGAGATCGTCTATGACGGCTTCGACCGGCTCGGCGGTCTGGCCGCCAACCCCGAACAGCCGGTTGGCCAGATCGTCGGCCCTGCGGCGCTCGTCGCGGCTGTAGACGATGCGCTCGGCGATCCGCCTGAGATTTTCGATCAGGATGATCCGCAGGGTGATCGCAGACGCCCAGAGTTCGCCGATCGTTAGCGGCTGCACCTTCTGGTAGGCGTGGATGAAGCTACACCACACATCGACGTCGAGCCGGCTGTCGGTATGGGCGACAAAGGCCCACGCCACACCGAAGACGCGCGGATAGCTCGCGAAGGGACCGTCCGCGAGTTTCGGAAGCTGTCGGTAGTAGCCCGGCGGAAGATCGGAGCGGACCTGGCGGATCTGCCGTTCAACCTGGTGGAAGTTGTCGATCAGCCATTCGGCGGCGGGGGTGATCGCCGCGCCGTCGCTCACCGCGCCGCAGATCGATTGATAGGCCGCGATCAGGCTCGCTTCGTTGGCGGTGAGCCGATCCAGCAGCGGGCGACCTCTTGGCCACTGCCGCTTCACCTGCTGGGCGGCCGCCAGGCTCTGGGCATGCTCCTCCAGGCGCGCGACGCTGAACAACGTCTCGCGGATAGCGTTCGTGTCGTCCCAGGGTGAGCGGGAGGATTTCAACCCGAGAGCGCGGTGCGACACGGAAGCCACCAAGACCTCTCCGCCGCCCCGGGAGCGGCATTTTTGTTGGAAGACGACGGAAAGAAGTATCTCTTGTCCTTCATTGGAACGCCGCAATGCATCAGGCGTTGCAATCAATCATTCCAGTCGGCTCGGGATTACGACGCCCCCGGCCAGGGTTTGGAACGGCGGCCCCTGGGCGCCTGACGGAAGGTTATTTGATGCCTCGCTTCCCGCAGACCCTGCGCCCGCGACACGCGCGCCCCGGAGCCGGGTCATGAGCGGCGCTCGGGTCAGCCCCCTGGCCGGGAAGCGCCTCGAACCGTCTCGGCTGATCGATCCATCACGGCTGATCGACGCCTATTTCAGCGGCAGGCCAGACCCCGCCGATCCGTCCCAACGTGTGCATTTCGGAACGTCCGGGCATCGCGGTTCGGCGTTCGCCAACACCTTCAACGAGCCGCATATCCTGGCGATGGCGCAGGCGATCTGCCTCTATCGCCAACGCTGTGGCGTCGATGGTCCGCTGTTCGTCGGCATAGACACCCATGCGCTCTCGCGCCCCGCTCTGGCGACAGCTCTGGAGGTGTTCGCCGCCAATGGCGTGACCACGATGCTCGACCAGCGCGACGGCTACACGCCCACGCCGGCGATCTCACACGCGATCCTGACCTACAATCGGACAAGGACCGATGGGCTCGCCGACGGCGTCGTGCTCACGCCGTCGCACAATCCGCCGGAGGACGGCGGCTTCAAATACAATCCTCCGAGCGGAGGCCCCGCCGAGGTGGCGGCGACCGCCTGGATCGAGCAGTCGGCCAACGAGATCCTGGAGAGGGGATTGGCCGGCGTTCGTCGGATGCCCCACGAGCGCGCGCTTCTGGCGGCCTGCGTGCATCGTCACGACTATCTCGCAAACTACGTCGCCGATCTGTCGAATGTGGTCGACCTGGAGCGGGTACGCGCTTCGGGCGTCACCTTCGGTGTCGACCCCCTCGGCGGCGCAAGCGTGCATTATTGGGCGGAGATCATCGACCGCTATCGGCTGGCAGGGACCGTCGTGGACGACACGGTCGACCCGACGTTCGGCTTCATGCCCGCAGACTGGGACGGGAAGATCCGAATGGATTGCTCGTCGCCATACGCCATGGCGCGGCTGATCGGCATGCGAGACCGCTTCGACCTGGCCATCGGCAACGACACCGACGCCGACCGTCATGGCGTGGTGACCCGCACGGGCGGCCTCATGAAGCCCAACCACTATCTGTCGGCCGCGATCGCTTACCTGTTCCGCCATCGCGACCAGTGGGGTGCGGGCTGCGGAATCGGCAAGACCATGGTCAGCAGCGGCATGATCGATCGGGTGGCCGCCCAACTCGGCCGCCGGCTCGTCGAGGTTCCCGTCGGGTTCAAATGGTTCGTCGAGGGCCTCCTCGACGGCTCGCTGGGCTTCGCCGGCGAGGAAAGCGCAGGGGCCTCGCTGCTCCGCTGCGATGGAACGCCGTGGACAACCGACAAGGACGGCATGGCCCTCGGCCTTTTGGCGGCTGAGATCACCGCGACGACGAAGCGCGATCCCGGGCAGGTTTACGACGACCTCACCCATGAGCTTGGTCGATCCTATTATGAGCGCATCGACGCGCCGGCCACGCGCCAGGAGATGGGCGTTCTCCGTGGAGTCTCGGCCGATCAGATCGCCGCCACGGAGCTCGCGGGCGAGCCCATCGACGCAAAACTAAGCGCCGCCCCTGGCAATGGGGAATCCTTTGGCGGGATCAAGGTCACCGCGAAGACCGGCTGGTTCGCCGTCCGGCCCTCGGGCACTGAAGACGTCTACAAGCTCTATGCCGAGAGCTTCCAAAGCGCAGATCACCTGCAACGAATTCAGCACGAAGCTCAGATCGCGATCGGCGCTTTGTTAAGCCCTCAAGAAGCCGACGCTCAAAGCACCTGAGGGCGGCCTTCCTGCCGCCGGGCGCTGCATCTCAAGGCGGCAGGCGAAAACCTTGAATCCCGTTCGCCGCTACTGAGGCGTTTCGGCCGCAGATGGATGGGCCGCAGCTGTCGCGGGCAAGGAATGAACGTGCACGTCGCGGCCGGAGTGTCTGGTCAGAATTCCAACGGCGCGACCTTCGTCATCAATGTGCCAGGTCCGCACCCAGAGGAGCAGTCCGCCTGCCGCCAGATGGCTGTGCATGTCTGCGGCGCGGTGATCGCCGACCAGCTTGGCCAGGCTTGCTCCGATCAGGCCGCCGCCGGCGCCCGCCAAGCCCGCGCCGAGGATGATCATGGTCAGTGGTCCTCCGGCGATCGCGATCACGCCGGCCGTCGCCACCCCGCTCACATAGGCGAGGATGCTGATCAAGCTTCCTTCCGCCGTCCCGATGGCATCTGGCGAAACATAGACACCTCGGGGCGTGGCCGGATTGTCCTCGAGGTCCGTGCGCTCGAAGGCGTCGCCAAGGGTGCTTCTGATCGCCTGCTCGGAGCCGAGGAGGCTGATATCGGCGCGATCGAACCCCGAACTCAACAACTCGTCGATCGCGCCTTGAAGCGCCTCTGAGGTTCTGAAGAGGCCGACAGCCTCACGAAATCCACGAGCCTCTGCTACCACTGACATGACAGCCTGCTCCGAAGGGCGCTTAGCCCGGTTGATCGAAGCGGTGACCAAGGGCTTTCATCCCTCAGCCATCGCTGGTGTGTGTGACGCGTTCGGCGCAGGACGTCGGAGACGCCGGCCGATAACGGCGCCGGCGCCTCCAAGGGGCTTCAACTGCCGACGATCCGGGCGTCGAGGGTGATCTCGACGCCGGCCAGCGCCTTCGACACGGGGCAGCCGCGTTTCGCTGTCTCCGCGTGCGCGACGAAGGTCGCAAGATCGATCCCCGGCACGTCACCTTCCGTGACCAGATCGATACGAGGAATCGAGAACCCGTCGTCGCTTGGCGAGATGTGGACGACCGCCGAGGTCTTGATGCTGCGCGGGGTGAAGCCGGCCGCGCCCAACACCATGGACAAGGCCATGGAAAAGCAGCCGGCGTGGGCCGCGCCCAGGAGTTCTTCCGGATTGGTTCCGGTCCCGTCTTCGAACCGGGAGGCGAAGGAGTAGGCCCCGTTAAAGGCGCCGCTACCAAGCTTCACGGTCCCTGAGCCCTCCTTGAGGGTCCCTCTCCATTCCGCGTCCGACCTTCGTGCCGCCATTGCCTGTCTCCCTTGAGTGGCGTCGCTTCGCCCGGCGCGCCTTCTCCAAGCGGTCGGTCGATTAAGAAGTATTTTGTATACATCTAATGTCGGGGGAGGCCGGAGGTTCCGCGTGAAGGCGCCAGGTCAGGTCGTGACCCAGGCGCGCGCTGAAGCAGTATCGCCGAGGAACCTTTGTGAAGTTTTGGCCGTTGCGACTCACAGATCAGCGCTTGTCCTGCGGGCCGCGCTCCCTGGCCAAAACGCCTAAGAGAAGGCGGGACGGCCTGTTTTACCCGATGAGGAGCGATGATGACTCTCGCCGCCGTCCAACTGGGTGTTTCCCGAGAAGGGCGGGACGGGGAGGGCGCGACGCTCGACCTGCTCGCGATCAACACCATCCGCACCCTGGCCATCGATGCGGTCGAAAAGGCTCAATCTGGGCATCCTGGCCTGCCGATGGGCATGGCCGCGGTCGGCTACACCCTTTGGACGCGCTACCTGCGCTATGATCCTGGCGACCCTGCTTGGCCCAATCGAGATCGGTTTGTCTTATCGGCCGGGCACGGCTCGATGCTGCTCTACGCGCTGCTCCATTTGGGCGGGGTCCGGCGGGTCGATCAGGAAGGGCGGCCGCAACCCGTCCCGGCCGTCAGCCTTGATGACATCAAGCGGTTCCGGGAAGTGGACAGCGTCTGCCCCGGTCACCCTGAATATCGGCTGACCACCGGCGTCGAAACGACCACCGGACCGCTGGGGCAAGGCGCCGCCAACAGCGTCGGCATGGCGATGGCCGAGCGTTGGCTCGAACAGCGATTCAACCGCCCAGACCTGACCCTCTTCGATTACCGGGTCTACGCGCTCTGCAGCGACGGCGACATGATGGAAGGGGTCAGCAGCGAGGCCGCCTCTCTCGCCGGCCACCTCAAGCTGTCGAACCTCTGTTGGATTTACGACGACAACAACGTCACCATCGAGGGGCACGCCGATCTCGCGTTCAGCGAAGACGTCGTCCGACGCTTCGAGGCCTATGGTTGGGCGACCCTGGAGGTGGCGGACGCCAACGACTGCGAGGCCTTCGCCGAGGCCGTCGAACGCTTCGTGCAGACCACGGACCGGCCCACCTTGATCCGCGTCAAGAGCGTCATCGGCTATGGTTCGCCTCACAAGCAGGGCACCTCGAAAATCCACAGCGATCCTCTGGGTGCGGAAGAAGTCCGACTGACAAAGCGCGCCTATGGCTGGCCCGAGGACGCTCAGTTTCTCGTGCCCGAGGGCGTTTCGGGTCGCTTTGACGCCACCTTTGGCGAGCGTGGCCGCAAGCTGCGCGCCGAATGGGAAAGCCTGCTGCAGCGCTACCGGCTGGCCGATCCGGAGCGGGCCGACGAGTTGCGGCGCATGTGTACGGGCGAGCTTCCGGAAGGCTGGGACCGGGACATTCCGACCTTCCCGGCCGACGCCAAGGGGATGGCCACACGCGAAGCGTCCGGCAAGATCCTCAACGCTGTCGCGCAACGCCTGCCTTGGTTGATCGGCGGTTCCGCCGACCTTTCGCCGTCAACCAAGACCCGCCTGGAGTTCGATGACGCCGGCGACTTCCAGGCAGGCAGCTATCGCGGTCGCAACCTGCACTTCGGGGTGCGCGAGCATGCCATGGGCGCCGTCGCCAACGGCATGGCGCTTTCGAACCTTCGCCCCTACACGGGCACCTTCCTGATCTTCAGCGACTACATGCGCCCGCCAACGCGCCTGGCCGCGCTGATGGAGTTGCCGGTCGCCTTCGTCTTCAGCCACGACTCCGTCAGCCTGGGCGAAGACGGGCCGACCCACCAGCCGATCGAGCAGCTCGCAGCCCTGCGGGCCATACCGGGGATGATCACGCTTCGCCCCTGCGACGCCAACGAGACGGCGGAGGCCTGGCGCGTCATCCTCGCCCAGTCCCGACGGCCGGCGTGCCTTCTCCTGTCGCGCCAGGCGCTGCCCGTCCTGGACCGATCCCGATACGCCGCGGCGACCGGCGTAGCTCGCGGCGCCTATGTACTCGCCGACAGCGGCGGCGAACCGCCGGAGCTCATCCTGATGGCCACGGGCAGCGAGGTTTCCCTCTGCGTGCAGGCCCATCAGGTCCTCGCGGCCGAGGGCGTCAAGGTGCGCGTCGTCTCGATGCCGTCCTGGGAGCTGTTCGAGGAGCAGGACCAGGCCTATCGCCACGCCGTCCTCCCGCCCGAAGTCTCGGCGCGTGTCGCTGTCGAGGAGGCGGCCGCCCTGGGTTGGGACCGCTACGCCGGCCCGACCGGAGAGGTCGTCGCCATGCGTAGCTTCGGCGCCTCGGCGCCCCTCAAGGCCGTGCAGGCCAAGTTCGGCTTCACGGTCGAGCACGTGCTCGAGACAGCGAGGCGGCAGCTCGCCCTGGGCAGGGCCGCGAGCACGAGGGGGCTGTGATGATCAATCCCCTGCTCCAACTGTCACAAGCGGGCCAATCCATCTGGCTGGACTACCTGCATCGCAAGATCTTCGAGAACGGCCAACTGAAGCGATGGATCGAGCAGGACGGCCTCAAGGGCATGACGTCCAATCCTTCGATCTTCGAGAAGGCGATCGGCGACGGCGGCGACTACGATGATCGCCTGAAAGCCGTGCTGGAGCAGGGCGATCTGGAGGCCGGCGACCTCTACGAAAGGCTGGCCATCGCCGACATCCAGGCCGCGGCCGACCAGTTTCGGCCTGTCTACGACCGCCTCGGAGGCGCCGACGGCTATGTGAGCCTGGAAGTTTCGCCGTATCTGGCGATGGACACCGAAGCGACCGTCGCCGAGGCTCGGCGGCTCTGGCGCGCGGTGGACCGCCCCAACGTGATGATCAAGGTCCCGGGAACCGCTCCCGGGACGCCCGCGATCCGCCGTCTGATCGGCGAAGGCGTCAATATCAACGTCACCCTGCTATTCGGCCTGGACGCCTATCTGGCGGTGGCCGAGGCTCATATGGCCGGGCTGGAGGCGCTGAGAGTCGCCGGCGGCGACATCGCGAAGGTCCGCGGCGTGGCGAGTTTCTTCGTCAGCCGCATCGACACCCAGATCGACAAGGAGATCGACCGGCGTCTCGAAGCCGGCGCGGGGCCGCGGGCGGAGGATCTGAGAGCCTTGCGCGGCAAGGTCGCGATCGCCAACGCCAAGGTCGCCTATCAGCGCTATCTGGAGATGATCGAGACGCCCCGCTGGAAGGCGCTGGAGGCGGCCGGCGCGGCGCCGCAACGCCTGTTGTGGGCCTCCACCGGCGCCAAGGATCCAGCCTATTCCGACGTCCTCTATGTCGAGACCCTGATCGGCCCCGACACCATCAACACCCTTCCGGTCAAGACATTGGACGCCTTCCGCGACCACGGGAGCGTGCGGCCCAGCCTGACGGAGGACCTGGACGAGGCGCAAGCCGTCCTGGCCGCCGCCGAGCGGCTTGGCCTGGATCTGAACGGGGTGACCGACCGTCTCGTCGTCGACGGCGTGCGCCTGTTCGCCGAAGCTTTCGACAAACTGTTGGGCGCCGTCGCGGGCAAGCGCGTCCAGATGTTGGGCGACCGGCTGAACTCGCAGGCGTTCACGCTGCCGCCGGCGCTTCAGGCGAAGGTCGACGAGGCTCTGGCAAGCGCCGATGCGCAGGCCTGGGTCCGGCGTCTGTGGGCCAGCGACGCCTCCCTGTGGACCGGCGCCGACGAGGCCAGTTGGCTCGGTTGGCTCAAGGCCGGCCGGGGTGAAGCGATCGATCTGAACGATCTTAGGGCGCTGCAGGCGGGGGTGAAGGCGTCCGGCTTCGCCCACGCCGTTCTGCTGGGAATGGGTGGATCGAGCCTGGGCCCCGAAGTGCTGGCGCAGACCTTCGGAGCGCGTCCGGGCTTTCCCGAGTTCCTGGTTCTGGACTCCACCGATCCGGCCCAGATCCGCCGCGTGGAGGCTCAGATCGACCCTGCGCACACCCTGTTTATCGTCGCCAGCAAGTCCGGCTCGACGCTGGAGCCCGATATCCTGCGCCGCCACTTCTTTGAACTGGCCAGCCGGACCCTGGGTGAAGGTCGGACCCTCGCCCATTTCGTCGCCATCACCGATCCGGGCTCCAAGCTCGATGAGACCGCCCGGAGCCAGCAGTTTCGCCGCGTCTTCCATGGCGACCCGGAAATCGGCGGCCGCTACTCGGTGCTGTCGAACTTCGGCATGGTCCCGGCGGCGGTGACGGGTCTGGGTCTGGACGCCCTTATTGACGCCGCCAAGGTCATGACCCGAGCTTGCGGTCCGAGCGTTCCGCCGACGGCCAACCCCGGGGCGAGGCTCGGCGTCGTGCTGGCGACCGCGGCGAAGGCTGGCCAGGACAAAATCACCATCTTGGCGTCGAAGCCGATCGCTGACCTCGGCGCTTGGCTGGCGCAACTGCTGGCCGAGTCCACCGGCAAGAACGGCATGGGCCTCATCCCGATCGACGGAGAGTTGGCGGGGCCGCCCGAGACCTATAGCCGGGACCGGGTGATCGTCCATCTGCGGCTCGAAGGCCCGGGCGAGCCCCAGATGGACGACCTTGTGCGCGCCCTCGAAGAACTGGGCCATCCAGTTGTCCGGATCTCCCTGGCCAGTCGCGAAACCCTGGGCCAGGAATTCTTCCGCTGGGAGATGGCTGTCGCGGTCGCCGGGGCGGTGATGGGGCTGAACCCCTTCGATCAGCCGGACGTCGAGGCCAGCAAGGTCAAGACCCGCAAGCTCACGGACGGGTATGCGCAGACCGGCCGGCTGCCGCCACAGGAGGCGCTTGCGCGAAGCGACGGCCTCGCCCTGTTCGCCGACGCTCGAAACGCCGACGCGCTGCGACAGGCGGCCGGGGCTCAGACGCTGGAGGCCTATCTGGTGGCCCATCTCCGGCGAGCCCGCGAGGGCGACTATATCGGCCTGTTGGCCTTCCTGGACCGCAGTCCCGAGCATGCCGCGGCGCTGCAAGAGATCCGGGCCCGCATACGGGACCACCGGCGCCTGGCGACCGTGCTGGGCTTTGGCCCGCGTTACCTGCATTCCACCGGCCAAGCCTACAAGGGCGGTCCGAACTCCGGCGTCTTCCTGCAGATCACCGCCGAACCGGTCGAGGATATTCCCGTGCCGGGCCAAGCCTTCAGCTTCGGCGTCGTCGAGGCGGCCCAGGCGCAAGGCGATTTCGACGTCCTGGCCGAGCGGGGCCGGCGCGTGCTGCGGCTCGATCTGGGCCGAGACGTCGAAGGCGGGTTGAAACGCTTGGCCGAGGCCGTCGATCGGTCGTTGAGGTGAACGTCAGGAACAGGCCATGCAACTGGGTGTGATCGGACTTGGCCGCATGGGCGGCAACATCACCCGCCGCCTGATCCAGGGCGGACATCGGTGCGTGGTCTATGATCGGGACGCCGGCGCCGTCGCCAAGCTGGCGGCCGAGGGCGCGGCGGGCGCCAAGGACATCAGCGATCTGGTCCGCCAGCTTGAAGCCCCGCGCGTGGTCTGGGTCATGCTTCCCGCGGGCGACCCTACCGACGAGACCGTGGCCGCCTTGGGCGAGACGCTCGAAAGCGGCGACACCGTCATCGACGGCGGCAACACCTTCTACAAGGACGATATCCGCCGGGCCAAGGCGCTGAAGGCGAACGGCTTGAACTATATCGACGTCGGCACCTCAGGCGGCGTGTGGGGCCTTGAGCGCGGCTTCTGCATGATGATCGGCGGCGCCCGCGAGAGCGTCGAACGCATCGATCCCATCTTCAAGACCCTGGCGCCCGGAATGGGGCGGATCCCTCGCACCCGGCGGCCGGAAGGCGCCGATCCGCGAGCCGAGCAGGGCTATATCCACGCTGGGCCGGTGGGCTCTGGCCACTTCGTCAAGATGGTGCACAACGGCATCGAATACGGCCTGATGCAGGCCTATGCCGAGGGCTTCGACGTCCTGCGCAACAAGGATTCGGAAGACCTGCCGCCGGACGAGCGTTTCGCGCTGAATCTTCCGGACATCGCCGAGGTCTGGCGACGCGGCAGCGTCGTGTCTTCGTGGCTGCTCGACCTGACCGCCCAGGCCCTGGCGGGCGACGCCTTGCTCGAGGAGTTCACCGGGGCGGTGGCCGATAGCGGCGAGGGCCGCTGGACCATAGAGGCGGCGCTGGAAGAGGCTGTGCCGGTCGACGTGTTGGCGGCCGCGCTTTTCGCCCGCTACCGTTCGCGCGAGGCGCACACCTTTGGCGAAAAGCTGCTCTCGGCCATGCGGTTCGGGTTCGGCGGACACGTCGAAGAGGGGGGAAGAGGCTAGTGGCGGCGCCCGGCCCAGCGGCCTCGCCTGCGCCGGGGGCCGTGATGGTGCTCTTCGGGGCGGCGGGAGACCTGACCAAGCGACTGCTGGCGCCGGCGCTCTGCCATCTGGCCAAGGCGAAGTTGTTGGATGCGAGCTTCAAGTTGCTCGGCGTCGATCATAATCCCGGCGATGACGCCGCCTTTCGCAAGCGGCTCGACCCGTTCGTTCCTGCGCCCGCGCGCGGCGACGGCCAGATCGACCCCTCGGCCTGGTCGTGGCTCCAGGAGCGTTTGTTCTACCATGCCGCCGACTTCGAGGACGACGCGGGCTACCAGCGGCTGGCCACGCGGATCGAAGAACTCGGCGGGGCGGGCGCGAACGTTCTGTTCTATCTCGCGGTCTCGCCGCGCTTCTTCGGCGACATCGTCGAGCGATTGACGAGGGTTGGCCTGACCCGCGAACCGGCCGGCGGCTTCCGGCGAGTTGTGGTCGAGAAGCCTTTCGGCCGCGATCTCGCCTCGGCCAGGGACCTGAACCAGCGGCTGCTGGCCTGTGTGACCGAGCGCCAGATCTACCGGATCGACCATTTCCTGGGAAAGGAGACGGTCCGCAACATCATGATCACGAGATTCGCCAACGGGGTGTTCGAGCCCCTGTGGAACCGCAGCCACATCGACCACGTGCAGATCAGCGCCGCCGAGACCGTCGGGGTCGAGGATCGCGGCAGCTACTACGACACGACGGGAGCCCTGCGTGACATGGTCCCCAACCACCTTTTCCAGCTTCTCGCCCTGACGGCGATGGAGGCGCCCAACTCCTTCGACGCCGAGGCCGTGCGCGCGGAGAAATCCCGGCTGATCGAGGCGGTCGGCATCCAGTCGCGACAGGAGGCGCTCGGAAACTCGGTTCGCGGCCAGTATCGCCCCGGCGAGGTCGCTGGCCACCAGGTGGCGGACTATCGGCGCGAGCCCCAGGTCGACAGGAACAGCCGAACCGAAACATACGTCGCCCTGAAGCTGACCATAGACAATTGGCGCTGGGCGGGGGTGCCCTTCTACCTGCGCACGGGCAAGGCGCTGCGAGCCCGCGACACCGAGGTCGCCATCCAGTTCAAGCAGGCGCCGGTCTTGCCGTTCCAAGCCGCCACGGCGGCGGCCCCGGCGGCCAACAGCTTGGTGCTGCAACTCCAGCCTGACGCGGGAATCTCGCTCCAGTTCGAGGCCAAGAGGCCGGGGCCGGACATCCGGCTGGAGCCGGTGCAGATGGATTTTCGTTACGCTGACTTCTTCAAGGACGAGCCGTCGACCGGCTACGAGACGCTGATTTACGACGCCCTGATCGGCGACCAGACGCTGTTCAAGCGCGCCGACAACATCGAGTTCGCCTGGCGCGCCGTGGAGCCGTTCATCCAGGCTTGGGAGGACGGCGGCGAAATCCACGGCTACGCCGCAGGCTCGGCCGGGCCGCGCCAAGCCGACAATCTCGTGACCCGCGACGGCCGGGCCTGGCGACCCATCGGATGAGGACTGTCTCCGAGCCCAGATTGGATGCGGGCCGCCCGATCGGGTTGTTGGTCGCCGACTTGGACGGAACCCTGGTGACGCGCGACAAGAGCCTGACGCCTGCCGCGATCGATGCGGCACGCCGGCTGCGCGAAGCCGGAGTGGCCTTCACGATCATCTCCAGCCGCCCGCCCAGGGGCATGGCGCCGATCGCCCAACAACTGGACATCGACCTGCCGCTCGCCGCCTTTAACGGCGGCAGCCTGGTCACGCCCAGCCTGGAGCTCATCGAGGCCTATCGCCTGCCGCAGAATGTCGCGCGCGCGATGCTCGGCCTGCTGACTTCGTCGGGCGTAGAGGCCTGGGTCTATGCCGACGGCGATTGGCTGGTTCGCAACCCGGACGGATTTCGGGTCTCGTTCGAGCGGCTCACACTTGGATACGGTCCGACGCCGGTCCAGGGCTTCGAGGACGTGATCGGGCGCATCGACAAGCTCGTCGGCGTCTCGGACGACCCTGCGGTGTTGGCGTCGGTGGAGGCCGCAGCCCGCCAGTTGCTGAACGGGACGGCGACGATCAACCGCTCGCAATCCTATTATCTCGACGTCACCCACCCAAAGGCCAACAAGGGCGAGGCTGTTAAGGCCCTTTGTCGACGCATCGGCGTAGAGCCTCGTCGGACCGCGGTGATCGGCGACATGTTCAACGACGTGGCCATGTTCACCCAAGCGGGCCTTTCCATCGCCATGGGCAACGCCACGGCCGAGGTGAAGGCCCAGGCGGACGTCGTCACCGACACCAACGAGAACGACGGCTTCGCCAAGGCGGTGGATCAATTCGTTCTCGGCCCGGTCGCAGGGCGAATGGGAGGGCAGGCATGACCCCGCGTGTGCGAGAGATCCTTAGCTGGTACGGCGCCGACAGCCCGGGGACGTTGACCAATCTGGCCCGGCTGTTGAACCACGGCCGGTTGGGCGGCACCGGCAAGCTGGTGATCCTGCCGGTCGATCAGGGCTTCGAGCACGGGCCGGCGCGCTCGTTCGCCCCTAATCCGCCAGCCTACGACCCGCTCTATCACTTCGAACTGGCGATTGAGGCCGGCTGCAGCGCCTACGCCGCGCCATTGGGTTTCCTGGAGGCCGGCGCCCGGGATTTTGCGGGGGATGTTCCGCTGATCCTGAAACTCAGCGCCGCCGACTCCCTGCGCGGCGACAAGGACCCAAGCCAGGCCCAGATCGCCAGCGTGCAGGACGCTCTGCGGCTGGGTTGCTGCGCCATCGGCATCACCATCTATCCCGGGTCCGCCTACGAGTTGGAGATGTACGAACACCTGCGCGCTCAGGCCGAGGAGGCCAGGCGCCAGGGCCTGGCGGTGGTCGTCTGGTCCTACCCTCGCGGTTCGTCCTTGAGCAAGGAGGGTGAAACCGCCGTCGACGTCATCGGTTACGGCGTCCAGATCGCGGCCCAGCTTGGAGCGCACATTATCAAGGTCAAGCTGCCGTCCGCCCACCTCGAAGAGGACGCCGCACGCAAGGTCTACGAGGAGCTGCATATTCCGCTCGCCACCCAAGCCGAGCGGGTTCGCCACATTGTCGACTGCGCTTTCGCCGGCCGCCGCATCGTCATCTTCTCGGGCGGCGCGATTGAGGTCGATGAGGACAAGCTGCTGGACGAAATTCGTTCCATCCATGCGGGCGGCGGGTTCGGGTCGATTCTTGGCCGCAACTCCTTCCAGCGGCCCAAAGCCGAAGCGTTGCAGATGCTGGGCGCGGTGATGGACATCTATGCGGCGGCGCCGGTCGCGACCCGAACGCCATGAGCGCTGTCGGCAAGTCGATCATCGTCGCTCCGTCGATCTTGTCGGCGGACTTCGGGCGACTGGCTGACGAAGTGCAGGCCGTGGATGCGGGGGGCGCGGACTGGATCCACGTCGATGTCATGGACGGCCGCTTCGTGCCCAACATCACCATCGGGCCGGTGGTGGTGGAGGCCGTGCGGCGCAGCACCCGAAAGCCGCTCAATGTCCACCTGATGATCGTCGAGCCCGAACGTTACATCGCCGATTTCGCCAAGGCTGGAGCCGACCACCTGATTGTTCCCGCCGAAGGGTCGGCGACGATCCACCTTCACCGCGTGCTGTCTCAAATCCGCGATCTCGGCAGGAAGGCGGGTGTCGCGCTCAACCCGGCGAGTCCGATCGAGCTCATCGAATACGTCCTGCCGCTCTGCGATGTCATTCTCGTCATGACCGTAAACCCAGGCTTTGGCGGCCAGGCCTTCATCCCCGAAATGTTGCCCAAGATCCGACGACTGCGCGAGCTTTGCGACAGGCGCGACCTTGGCCCGGTGATCGAGGTCGACGGCGGGCAGAATTGCGACACGGCCGCCGAGGCCGTCGAGGCCGGCGCGAACGCCATAGTCGCCGGAAGCGCGATCTTCGGATCTGGCGACTACGCCGCCGCGATCACAGCCATTCGCGACGGCTGCCAACGCTGAACGGCGAGGACGCCGGTCGAAAAGCTCGCCTTCGCCAGAGCGACAAATCCCAAAGAAGTATGAACCATATTTCTATTGGCGAATTGTTCTCCATGAAGGAGCGCGCTCGGTTGTCTGGCCTCGTCTTTAACGAATCCTCGCCGTTGCGCCGGACCGTGCACGAGACGGTCGGCCGTGTGTCCGCGCCAGCACGCGGCGCAAGCCCGCCCCATGAGATCGACTGAGGAGGCGTTCCATGAGCTCCGACATAGCTGACGTCGATGACCTGGACTTCGGGCAGGGTGTGTCGCTGAGCCGTCTCGCAGACGGCGCCATGCTCGCCGGACATGTTGGCGACGAGCCGGTGTTGCTGGCGCGGCGGGGCGACGAGATCTTCGCCGTCGGCGCGGTTTGCACCCACTACGGCGCGCCGCTCGCCGACGGGTTGTTAGTCGACGACACCGTTCGGTGCCCCTGGCACCACGCCTGCTTCAGCCTGCGCACCGGCGAGGCGCTCCGCGCCCCGGCCCTGACGCCGATTCCCTGTTTCGACGTCGAGCAAGCTGACGGTGTCGTGCGCGTTCGGGCGCGGCGAACGGCCGTGGCGCGGCGATCCCTTCCGGCCCGGGCCGGTCTGCCGGACTCGATCGTGATCGTCGGCGGCGGGGCTGCCGGCCAAGCGGCCGCTCAGACCCTCCGGCGCGAGGGCTATGACGGGCGCTTGACGATGCTGAGCGCCGATGCGGCGGCCCCCTATGATCGGCCCAACCTGTCGAAGGGCTATCTCGCGGGCGCCGCGCCCGACAGCTCCAACCTATTGCACCCATCTGAATTCTACGCGGCCCAGGACATCGACCTGAAGCTGGACGCACATGTGGCCGCCATCGACGTGCGGGCGCGCCAGGTCGAACTCGCCGACGGAACCCGCCATTCCTACGACGCGCTGCTGTTGGCCACGGGCGCCGAGCCGGTGCGGCTGGGCCAGGGCGGGGAACAGCCTCCCGTCCACTATCTGCGGACGCTTGCGGACGCCCACGCCTTGAGCGCCGAAGCGACGGCTTCCCGCCGCGCCGTGGTGCTCGGCGCCAGCTTCATCGGCATGGAAGTCGCGGCCTCGCTTCGCGCGCGGGGTGTCGAGGTGCACGTGGTCGCTCCCGGATCCATACCCATGCAGCGGATTCTCGGGGACGATCTTGGCCGGCACATCCGGGCTCTTCACGAACGCCATGGCGTCACCTTCCACCTCGGTACGACCGCGAGCTCGATCGGTGCGAAGGGCGTCGTGCTGAAGACCGGCGAAGTTCTCCAGGCCGATTTTGTCGTGGCGGGTATCGGCGTAAGGCCGGCGCTGACGCTGGCTGAACGGGCCGGCCTGGAGCTCGACCGTGGCGTCAAGGTCGACGCCTTTCTGGAAACCAACGTCCCTGGGATTTTCGCCGCTGGCGATATCGCCCGCTGGCCGGACCGGCTTACGGGCCAGGACATCCGTGTGGAGCACTGGGTGGTCGCCGAACGCCAGGGACAGACAGCGGCCCGCAACATGCTCGGCCAGCGCGAACGGTTCGATTGCGTGCCGTTCTTCTGGACCGAACAGTACGATTTCAGTCTGGCCTACGTCGGTCACGCCGAGCAGTGGGACACGGCGGAGATCGACGGGAGCCTTGAGGCCGGGGACTGCACGGTCACCTACCGAAGCGGGGGTCGGAAACTGGCCGCGGCCTTCGTCCGCCGGGACCTGGCGGGACTTCACGCCGAACTGGAGTTCGAGCGCGTCATGGCCATGAGCCGGTGATCGTCGCCTCGGGCCGCCCGGCCGGACCGACCGGATTCAAACCCTCCATGGAGCATCGATATGACTGACAAGCAGCAGGCGTTACGGCGGCGCGACGCCCCCCTCGTCACCCCCACGGACCTTTCAGCGGACGCGACCCGCGACATCGGCGGCGCCATGAACGCGATCCTGGCGGATGTCTTGGCGCTCTACTTGAAGACCAAGAATTTCCACTGGCACGTCAGCGGGCCGCACTTCCACGACTATCATCTCATGATGGATGACCAGGCTGATCAGCTGTTCGCAATGACCGACCCGATCGCCGAACGCATTCGCAAGGTCGGCGCGACGACTTTGCGGTCCATCGGCCACATCGCCCGCATACAAAGGGTGCTGGACAACGATGCGGACTATGTCGAGCCGGCGGACATGCTGGCCGAACTGCGCGAGGACAACCAGGATCTCGCCGCTCGTCTCAGAGAAGCCCATGGCGTCTGCGACGAGCACCGCGACATCGCGACCGCAAGCCTTATCGAGACGTGGATCGATGAGACGGAGCGGCGCACATGGTTCCTCTTTGAGACCAGCCGGGCCGGGAAGGCGAGATCGTGAAGGCCGGACGGTTCAAGGTCGG
This sequence comes from Phenylobacterium sp., assembly GCA_040391295.1. Lineage (GTDB taxonomy): Bacteria > Pseudomonadota > Alphaproteobacteria > Caulobacterales > Caulobacteraceae > Phenylobacterium. The sequence continues at coordinate 33,239 of JBEBYB010000005.1, forward strand.
AGAACGGGTGAGCTGGAACTCGGAAGCCGGCCGCGTCAGCGGCACGATCATTGGGATTTGCACCCAGGACACCGACTATAAGGGCCATACGCATCACGCGAGTCCGGAAGCGCCTCAATATGAGATCAAGAGCAGCAAAACCGACCACGTGGCGCTTCATCGCGGCGAGGCGCTCACGCGTTTGAATGACTAAGGCCAGCGCCAGGCGCGAGGACCGGGCAGGCGGGAACGCGCCGGGCCGGTCGACGTGATCGAGGCGAAAGACGCTCGGCGCCCGTTCTTCACGATCGGACACTCCACCCGGTCAGTCAACGAGATCGCGGGCCTGCTCCATGAGGTCGGGGCCGAGACAATCGTCGATGTCCGCAAGATGCCGCGGTCACGGACCAACCCGCAGTTCAACATCGATGTGCTGCCTGGCGAACTCAGTGAACGGCGGATCGGATATCGCCACATCGCGGCCCTCGGCGGGCTGCGCGGGCGAGAGCCGGCGCTGAGTCTTTCACCGAACACATTGTGGCGGAATAGAAGTTTTCGGAACTATGCCGACTACGCGACGACGCCTGCGTTCCGGGCGGGGCTGGCCGAATTGGTCGCGATGGGCGCGCAACAGACCTGCGCAGTCATGTGTGCCGAGATTCTCTGGTGGAGATGCCATCGCCGGATCATCGCCGACTATCTTCTCGCCGAGGGCGCGACGGTTTTTCACGTCCTGGGGCCTGGCAAGGTGACGCCCGCCGTCCTTACGGCCGGGGTTGAGAGAGCCGCCGAGGGCCTGCTCTATCCAGCGCGTGACGAGGACGGCTTATCGGCGGCGGCCGCATCGCCCAGCAGGGCGGCCACCCGGGCGCGCAGATAAGGGACCACGTCCTGGTCGAACCACGGGTTGCGCCGCAGCCAGGCGGTGCTGCGCCAAGATGGGTGGGGCAGAGGGATCACGGCGGGACCGAAGGTACGCCACGCGGCCACCGTTTCGGTCATCGACTTCAGGAAGGTGTCTTGCAACGCCCAACGTTGGGCGTAAGCGCCGACCAACAGCGTCAACTCCACCTTCGGCAGGTGCGCTAGGAGCGAGCGTCGCCAGAGCGCGGCGCAGCGGGGCGGCGGCGGATAGTCGCCGCCTTTCGGATCGGTTCCGGGGAAACAGAACGCCATTGGCGCAATCCCAATTCGTGAATCTCCGTAAAATGTGCCGCGATCCACGCCGAGCCATTCTCGCAGACGGTCTCCCGACGGGTCGTCGAACGGAACGCCGCTCTGATGTACGCGCCGCCCGGGGGCCTGGCCGCAAATCAGCAGCCGGGTCTCGGATGCGACCCACACCACCGGTCGAGGTTCATGGTCAAAGTCTGGAGCACAGGCACGGCAGGCGCGAATGTTCGACAGCAACGCTTCGAGGCCGGCCCTATCGGCGACGGGATGCGTCATCTGCCTATTCACCAAATGTCGCGCTCAACCGCGTTCAGCCGCCGGCGCTGTCGGGGAGCGCGATCAGCATTGTAAAGATCGCGCTGACTTGCTCGATGAAAACCTCCCGCTCGCGGCCCTGTAGCGCCTCACCACGGATCAGGCGCTCCACTAGGAAGCCGATATAGCTCGCGGCGAACACGCGGGCGCGGGCATCGGCGTCGGCGCCGCCCAGCCATTCGCGGATGGGGCCAAGGAATCGATCCTGAACCAGCAGGTTGAGCAGCGGCGCGGTTGTGGGCGACGTCGCCGCGCGGAGCAGGAACTGGAACCTGTGGGTCCGCGCCTCATCGACGTGGGGGCTATCGGCCAATGTGGCGGCGATCTCATGCGAGAAGGTCCGGTGATCCCATTCGTGCAGGTCGTCGGAGCCGAAAGAGGCTTTCAGCGCCTCGACGAACAGGGCCTCCTTACCGCCGAAATAGCGTTTCACCAACGCGACGTCGGCGCCGGCTTCGCCAGCTATGTCGCGCAAGGTGCAGTCGTAACCTACGAGCGCGAATTGCTTTTTGGCCGCCTCAAGAATGGCCGAGCGCGTGGCTTCGGCGTCGCGCCTGCGAGGACTGGGGCGAACGAGTAGCGCAGGGTCGGTCATCTGCATGTCTCTACACGAGCGCGGGTTGATGGGCAGGCGCCGTCATGATGCGATCCTTCAACACGCCTCCGCAAGCCGGGCTAAGTCAATCGTCGTTGACATGGGTGTGATGCGCGCTCAACCTGCTCGTCGACATCCTAAACGGCGCGATCAGACGCCGTCGGATCACGACCTGGGAAGGACGCCATGAACATCTCAGCGAAAATACAGGCCGCCGACGCCGCAGCCGAAATCGCCGCCATGCCGCTGGAGAAGCTGAACCCCGCCAACGTGTCGCGTTTCTATGACGACACCATCTGGCCGGTGTTCGAGCGTCTGCGCCGCGAGGACCCCGTCCATTTCACGCCGGAGAGCGAGTACGGTCCTTATTGGTCGATCACCAAGTGGAACGACATCATGGCGGTCGACACCAACCATGAGGCGTTCTCGTCGGCCGAGGGCATCACCCTGATCAACCAGGTGGCCATGGCCGAGCAGGAAAAGGTCATGGGGCAGCGCCGCCGCGGGGGCGCAGGCTTCATCACCATGGACGAGCCCGACCACGGTCCGGCGCGCAAGGCCGTGAGCCCCACCCTGGCGCCCAGCAACCTGCACGCCATGGCGCCCCTGGTCCGCGAGCGCGCCGGCCAGATCCTCGATTCCCTGCCGATCGGCGAAGAGTTCGACTGGGTCGATCTGGTGTCGAAGGAACTGACGGCCATGACCTTGGCCACCCTGTTCGACTTCCCGTTCGAACAGCGCCGCAAGCTCACCTGGTGGTCGGACATGATCACCAACCAGCCAGGCCACGGGCCGGTCGAAAGCTGGGAGCAGAAGGGCGCGGCGATGTTCGAGTGCTTCAACGCCTTCCAGGAGCTGTGGAACGAGCGGGTCAACGCCGAACCGCGCGGCGACCTGATCTCGATGCTGGCGCATAATCCGGCGACCCGGGACATGCCGCTGGCGACCTACCAGGGCAACGTCGTGCTGCTGATCGTCGGCGGCAACGACACGACGCGGAACACCATTTCCAGCAGCGTCCATGCGCTCAACCAGAACCCCGAGCAGTACGCCAAGCTGCGCGCCAATCCGGAACTGATCCTGCCGATGGTCTCCGAAACCATCCGTTGGCAAACGCCGTTGGCCCATATGGCCCGGGTGGCGACGCGTGACGTCGAACTGGGCGGCAAGACCATCAGGAAGGGCGACCGGGTCGCCATGTGGTACATCTCGGGCAACCGCGACGAAGAGGTCGTCGATCGTCCCAATGAGTTCATCATCGATCGCGAGCGGCCCCGCCAGCACATGTCGTTCGGCTTTGGCGTTCACCGCTGCGTCGGCAACCGCGTGGCCGAGATGCAGCTGACCATCATCTGGGAAGAGATCCTGAAGCGCTTCCCCGAGATCAAGGTGGTGGGTGATCCGCTCCTGAACTGGTCGGCCTTCGTGCATGGCTACGAGAGCCTGCCGGTGATTATTCCGCGCCGGACCTGAAGTTCGGTTCTTCCACGCCAGGCGCGCACGGCGAGCGTGCGCGCCATGCCATCCAAGAGGCGATGATGCTGACTGATCCCGTCGATGCAGAAGCGATCGAAAAGAGCCTGGAGATCGCCGCCGAGCGCGGCGGGGATCTGACGCCGGTCGTCTATGAGCAGTTGTTTCAGCGGCATCCGGACATGAAGCCGTTGTTCTGGCGCGACAAGAACGACGCGATCAAGGGCGAGATGCTGATGCGGACGTTCGAGGCGATCCTCGACTTCATCGGCCCCCGACAGTTCGCCGATCATCTGATCAAGACCGAGGTCGTCAACCACGCGGGCTACGACGTTCCGCCGAACGTGTTCGCCACCTTCTTTGGACTGATCGCCGAGGTGGTGAAGGAGACGTGCGGCGCCGATTGGTCGCCGGCCATGGAGAGCGCCTGGCGGCGCGCTCTGGTCGATCTGGACCACTTCGTCGTCCATCCCGAACGGGTCGCTGTCTAGGGGCGGGAGTTGGCGCATACGGCCGGACGCCTAAACCGCTCGCCGTGCGCCCGCCGGCCAACTAGGCTGATCGTTGAAGCTCGCCCGGGACAGGCGCGGGCGTGGAGGAAGATGCGATGACCTATGCGCCCGCGACCCGCGCGTACTACGACGCTGACAGCCACATCATGGAGTTGCCGGACTTCCTGAAGAAGTACGCCGACCCCGGCCTGCGCGACGAGATCCCCGAGGTGAGCTACTCGGCCTCGGTCGTCACCGACGAGGAGGTGGCGGTGATCGTGGGGCAGGGCAACCGGCACAGCGAGGCGCACCGCGCCGAGCAGATCGCCATGGGCGATGACCTGATCGCCAAGTCCAAGGAGATCCAGGCGCTGGGCGCGTTCGACAGCGCCGACCGCTCCAAGGCGCTGGATCTGCTGGGGTTCACCAAGCAACTGGTGTTCGCCACCCACAGCCTGCGGATGCCGTTCTCGCCCAGTTCGAAGCTGGAGCCGCGGCTGCGCTATGGCGCGACCCGGGCGCACAACCGGCACATGGCCGAGTTCTGCAAGACCGACAGCCGGATGATCGGCGTGGCGGCGATCCCGCTGGACGATCCGGAGCTGGCCCTGGCCGAACTGGACTGGGTGCTGGCCCAGGGCCTGGGCGCGGTCTGGGTGCCGCACCGCCCGCCGCTTGGGGATCGCTCGCCTGGCCATGTGGACTTCGAGCCCTTCTGGGCGCGCCTGGCCGAAGCGCGGGTTCCATTTCTGATGCACGTCGGCGGCGCGCCGTTGCAGGTGTCCAAGGCCTGGGGCTCCAACGGCCGGCCGCCGGTGAAGGACTGGCTGGGCGGCGGCGAGAACGTGCGCACCAAGGACGCGGCCCTGCAGCATCAGGCGCCCGAGAGCTTCGTCAGCATGCTGGTGCTGGACGGCGTGCTGGACCGTCACCCGAACCTGCGCGGCGCGGCGATCGAGCTAGGGGCCGGCTGGGTTCCGGAAATGCTGCGGCGGCTGGACTGGGTGGCGCGCACCTGGGGACGCAACGACGCCAACCTGCAGGTTCAAAAGCGCAGCCCCACCCAGCAGATCGTCGAGCAGATGGCGTTTACGCCCTTCCCGCTGGAGGACCTGGGTTCCATGCTCGATCAGTCGAGCGCCGATCTCTACCTGTTCTCCAGCGACTACCCGCACATCGAGGGGGGCCGCGACCCGATCGGCAAGTTCGAACGCCATCTGGAAGGCCGCAGCGAGGCGGTGAAGACCAAGTTCTACGAGGAGAACTTCCTTCGCGTGACGCCGAACGCCAGCGCGGCGTGATCGCCATGTCGCCGGTGGCGATGAACGCCTGATCGCGTGACGTTAAAGGCGGTGGTGCAAGGTTACGATCTCAGGATCTTCGCCATCGCCTTGCCCTTGGCCAGTTCGTCGATGAGCTTGTCGAGGTAGCGGATTTCTCGCATCAGCGGCTCGGCGATTTCTTCGACGCGAACGCCGCAGACCACGCCCTTGATGTTGGCCCGCGCCGGGTGCTTCTCGGGCGCCTGGGCGAAGAAGGCTGCGAAGTCAGACTGTTGCGCAAGCTGGTCGTCCAGTCCTGCCTGGCTGAAGCCGGTAAGCCAGAGGATGATCTCGTCGACCTCAGCCTTCGTGCGGCCCTTCCGCTCCGCCTTGGCGACGTAGTGCGGATAGACGCTGGCGAAACTGGTCTTGTAGATCCGGTGCTCGGTCATGACCTGCCCTTGTTCGCGTGTGCCGATGTTCCCAGCGTTTCAAATATCCGCTTTTCGAAAGAGGTTCGAAAGCTTCCAGTGATGGGGCTTGGTGATCTTACGGCGGTCGTCGAGCACGCCGTACTTTGATGGCCGACTCGCGAGTGGCCAGCACCACTGGCGCCTTTGGCCTCGAGCTGGACTTGCGAAAATTTGCCCGGGGAGAGAGGGCCCGCGCCATCGCACGCGGCGCCACGCTCGTTGCCCTGGCCTCAGCAATTTGCGGCGAAGCGACCTTCTGATCTGGAGACGCCGCCGCCGGGGTCGATCGACCCCGAACTGGAAATCCTCGGAGGACTGAATGGGACAAGAACTCGAAGCCGACTACGTGATCGTCGGCGGTGGGTCGGCGGGTTGCGTGCTCGCCAATCGGCTGAGCGCCGACGGCCGCACCCGCGTTCTCCTCCTGGAGGCCGGCGGCGACGACAGGCCTACGCGCGAGCCGAGCCAGTTCTTCTCGAACATGATGATCCATGTCCCGGTCGGCTTTGGCATGACCATGAAGGACCCGAAGGTCAATTGGCTCTACAAGACCGATCCCGACGCCGGCACCAACGGGCGAGAGCATGCCTGGCCGCGCGGCAAGGTGCTGGGGGGATCGTCCTCGATCAACGGCTTGCTCTATATCCGCGGTCAGCACGCCGACTACGACAACTGGCGGCAGCTCAATTGCGAGGGATGGAGCTGGGACGACGTTCTTCCGTACTTCCGGCGTTCTGAGCATCAGGAGCTTGGCGAGAACGAATGGCACGGTAAGGGCGGGCCGCTCAACGTCTCCGATCCGCGCGCGAAGTTCCCGGTCTCCGACGCCGTCATCGAGGCCTGCGGCCAGGCCGGATTGCCCCGCCGCGATGTGAACGGCGAGAACCAGGAAGGCGCCAACTGGTATCAGCTGACCGTCAAGAACGGGCAGCGGCAATCGGCGGCGGTCGCCTATCTGCATCCGGCGATGAGCCGCCCGAACCTGCGGGTCGTGACCCGGGCGCTGGCGACCAAGGTGCTGCTCGAGGGCAAGCGCGCGGTCGGCGTGGCCTACCAACAGGGCGGTGAAACCAAGACCGTGCGCGCGGCGCGCGAGGTGATCCTGGCGGGCGGGGCGATCAATTCGCCGCAACTCCTGGAGCTCTCCGGCATCGGCCCGGGCGCGCACCTGCAGGAGATGGGCGTGCCTGTCGTGCACGACCTTCCAGGCGTCGGCGAGAACCTTCAAGACCACTACATGATCACCATGCAGTGGCGGCTGAAGCCCGGCGCGATGTCGGTCAATCAGATGACCCGCGGCGTGCGGCTTGCCGGCGAAGTGGTCAAGTATGCGGTCCAGAGGCGTGGCGTGCTCACGCTCTCGGCGGCGCATGTCGCCGCGTTCTGCAAGTCGCGCCCCGATCTCGCCGAGCCCGACATCCAGTTCCACGTGATGCCGGCCTCCACCGACCGGGCAAAGTCGATGGCGGCCCAGAAGATGGTGCTGGACACCCATCCAGGTCTGACCATGGCGCCCTGCCAGCTACGGCCGGAGTCTCGCGGTCACATCCACATTCGCTCGACCGATCCCACCGTCCATCCGCGGATCGTGCCCAACTATCTGGCTGATCCCATCGACCAGGAGGTGGCGATCGCCTCGCTGAAATGGGGCCGGAAGATCGCCGATCAGGCCGCCCTCAGGTCGCAGATCGTGCAGTCCCTGATGCCCGACGACGCCTTGCAGGACGACGCGGCCTTGCTGGCCTACGCCAGGGCCGCCGGGACGACGCTCTACCACCCGGTCGGCACCTGCAAGATGGGCCGCGACCCGATGGCGGTCGTCGACCCTCAGCTTCGGGTGATCGGGATTCAGAATCTCCGCGTGATCGATGCGTCGGTCATGCCCAGGCTGGTTTCGGGCAACACCAATGCGCCGACGATGATGATCGCTGAAAAGGCGTCGGACATGATCTTGGGGCGTACATTGCCGGGCGTTTAAGGCGATAAGCGTTGCGTTAAGCGCGGGCGGCTGTAGCTTGCGGCGCGCCGCACGATGCTGGTGTCTGGCCGCGCCTATATGCTTTTCGAACGTGGTTCGAAGGTGATTAGTTCGGCGATCTTGCGCTGCGGGCAGGCGTGTCACCATACCGCCAAAGGCGATCGGGGCGGGAGGAAACATGACGGGATCAACGCTGATTTCACGCGTGGCCATTCGACCTGTTCTAGCGCTCGCTCGCCCCGTCTGGAACGGCGGCCTGCGGCCTGCCGGCCTAGCGGAACGATAGGGTGGGAGCTTCGAGCGATAACGTGCTTCGGTGGGAGGACGCGCCGCCGCAGGGCTTCAGGCATGCCTCGCACCAGACGCATGGCGTCAAGGCCAAGGCCATGACGGCGGCCGCCCATATCCTCAATACGCGCGGGATCGAGGAGCTTAACCTCCGGGCCATCGCCGAGGAGGCGGGCATCGGTATCGCGTCGATGTACCACTACTTCAGCAACAAGGAGGATATCCTCCTGAGCTTGGCGGTGATGGGTTTTGAGAGCCTTCGCCAGGATATGCTCGAAGCACAGGCGACCTCTGGGGAGCTCCTACCCATCGGGGCGAGTGCGGTCGCCTTCTTCAATTTCTCGAAATCGCGGGCCGAGCTGTTCTCGCTGATGTTCAATCCACGGCTGCTCGCGCGCCACCAGGCCCTGCGAGACGCCGAGAACAAGACGTTCCTGACGCACGAAGCGGTCGTTGAGGCCGATCCGCGGATACCTAAGGAGCATCACCAAAGCGCGGCCTATGCCCTGTGGGCCCTGGCGCGTGGAATGGCGGCGATCATGTCGTCTCAACCGGACGGTAAGTTGCCGCCCGAGTTGACGGACCGGCTCATGGTCGGCGCGGGCTACCTGCTCTCTCATCCGGACTAGGTTCGGCGCAGGGAAAAGTGCGAGCAGCTCGCGCTGCTCGCCAGTTGATTAAGAGAAGGAAACGCCCCTCTAGATGAGGTGCGCAAAATCTAGATGCGCCTGTCGAACAACGTTCGGGAAGGCGAAAATAGTGAATCTGCACCTTATTAAAAAAGGCGGCGCTCTTATTGAGTTCTGAAAGCGTGCGGCACGCCGGCGTTCGCCAATTTTGCGCCGCCAATCTTGCAGGATGCTCGAAAGATGAGCGGGCGTCTGCTGCGCCGGAGGGTTGGCCGGGCGCCGCCGCAAGGCGGCGCCCGGCCAGGATCCGCTAGAAGCGGTACTGCAGTTCGACCCCGTAGGTTCTGGGGAAGATCAGGCTGACCTGGCGGCGGGCGCCGACGGCGGTGGGGCTGCTGGGGCTGGCCACCGAGCTTCCGAAGCCGACCTCGTCCGTGACGTTCTTCACGAAGCCGATCATCGTGTAGCGGCTGGCCGCATCGCGCCACAGCACCCGGACGTCGCCCGTCGTGAAGGACGGCGAGCGATAGACCGGGTTGTTGAACAGCGACGAGCTTTGAGCGTCCGTATAGGTCGCCGTGCCGCTGAAGGTCAGCGAGCCGGGCTCGAAGTCGATCGTGTAGGTCGCGCCCACCGTCACCTTGTTGTGCGGCGAGAGCGGCAGGTCGTTGCCGACGACGGACTGGAGGACCCGACCGTTGGAGGCAGGCCCGACGGGCTGGGCGCCAGGCGCCAGCGCGAGCGGGTCGATCGTGTCGACGAAGCAGCAACCGGTGTCGAGTTCGGTGTTCAGGTAGGCGTAGTTCACGAAGAACTGCAGGTCGCGGATCGGCGACCATTGGGTCTCCAGCTCCAGGCCCCAGACCGTCGCGTCGAGGTTCAGGAACTGGGTGGCGGTGATCGAGCCCAGCGGCACCGTCAGCGGGGCCTGGAAGCCCTGGTAGTCGGTGTAGAAGAGCGCGGAGTTGATCTGCAGTTGACCGCCGAAGGTCTTCTTCGCGCCGAGTTCGTAGGAGTTCACGTACTCAGGATCGGCATAGGGATCGGGCGAGAGCCCGTTCGAGCCCAACCAGCCGCCCGCCTTGTATCCGCGCGAATAGCGCGCATAGAGGTTGGTGCTGGAGTCCGGCCGCCACTGGACGCCGAGGGTGCCGGTGAGGGCGTCCCAATCGCCGGCCAGGTCACGCCGCAGACCACCGCCCGGGTTGGCCGTCAGGTTGGCGGTCAGCGGATTGGCCGCGCAGGAGGCCAGGGTGGTCCCGCCGCAAATCTGCTGGGTGGTGACGTCCACGGCATAGCCTTGAGCGACTGCCGGCGGCAGGGCGGCCCCGAACGCCAGCGCGATGCTCGGGTTGCGAGCGACATAGCGGGCGATGTCGTAGCCGGTCTTTTCATCCTTCGTGTAGCGAAGGCCGGCCGTCAGGGTCCAGCTTTCGGCGAACTCCCAGTCGATCTGACCAAACGCCGCGTATGACTTGGTTTCCAGGTGACCGTCGACATAGAGGAACGCGCCGTTCGGGTTGGCGCTGGAGGGCGTGCCCTGCAGCGTCAGCGGCTGGAACATCGACGGGTCGCCGACGACCCGAATGCCTTGGGGCTGATCGTAGTCCTGGGAGTACTGATAGAGCCCGACGATCCAGTTGAGGGCGCCGTCGCCGTTCGAGGAGAGGTTGATCTCGTTCGACAGCCAGCTCTGGCGTTCTTCGTAGAAGGTCCGCGCGTCGGTGGACACGTTGGTCGCGGTGAAGGCCGGACGCGGGCCTGCGCCGTCGACATCGACCAGGATGTTCTGCGGCGCGGTGCGGCCGGAGAGATCGGAGTCCGTCGAGGTGAAGTAGTTGTACTGCTGATAGCCGCCCAGATATTTCAGGGTCGCCCAACCGAGGTCGGTCGTCACGTCGAAGTGCAGGCGGTGGTGATCTTTCAGCGAGCCGCGCGCGGTCGAGTTGGCGTTCTGCACATAGGGGTCGGCGACGCCGGGGTTCGACGCGGTCAGCCCATAGGTGGTGTTGTAGTAGAGGGCGCTGGTGCCGGCGCCGCTCAGGGACGTCGTGTCGTAGGGCGAGATGTTGTTGGCGAAGGTGTTGCCGACGCCGTAGCTGTCGTTCCAGTCGAACTTCGTATAGCGCAGGCGCGCCGTGGTGTTGTCGCCGAGATCGGCTTCAAGCTGCGCCTCGAAGGTGTAGCGCTTGATCCCGGCTGCGTTTCCGCCCGAGCCGATATTGTCGATGAAGCCCTTGTTGCGGCGCTCCGTCGAGGCGCCGAGCAGGAAGCGCAGGTTGTCGAGCACCGGCCCGCGAACCATGGCGTCCAGGCGATAGCTTTCGAAGTTCCCGACCATGGCGCGAACTTCGCCCTGGAAATCATCCGTCGGCCGCTTGGACACGATGTTCATCGCGCCGCCGATCGAGTTGCGGCCGTAGAGCGTGCCCTGGGGACCGCGCAGCACTTCGGTGCGTTCGATGAACAGCGACGGCGTGGAGGCGTCGGTCATCGAGTTGGAGAAGATGCCGTCCGAATAGAGGGCCACCGAGGGATCGGTGCCGATGGCGTTGGTCAGTCGGCCAAGGCCGCGGATCGACATGCGGTCGTTGTTTGTATAGCTCAGGCTTGGCGTAACACGGGCCAGATCCTCGACCGTGTTCACCCCGAGCACGTCGCGCTTTTCGCTGGTGTAGGCCGAGACCGCCACCGCGATGCCCTGCAAGCTCTGCTCGCGCTTCTCGGCGGTCACGACAATTTCTTCGATCATCGGGGCGTCGTCAGCCGCCTGAGCGAAGGCCTGCGGGCTGATCGCGCAGATTGCAGCGATCGACGCGCCCATAATCAATCCGCTCCGCAGCCGCTGCCCGAACATCGGCGCGCGGCACGGCTCGTTACTCTTGGAAAACAACTAATCCTCCCTGGATGTGATTCTATTCGTTGGAACGGACGAGAGGGGCCTCGAACGACGTTCGAAAAGCCCTTGCTGCAGGAAAGATCGTTTTGGGACCCCGGCGGCGCAGCTTGCAGCCGGGCGGCCGGGGGCGGGAACCGGGTCGCCGGCTTTTCGCCGGCGTGCTTGTGGAACGACGTTCGAAACCCGCAGGTCGACGGCGCGGCAGGGAGGCTTCCGTCTTGGCCCCTGGAGGCCGGCGAGCTAGCCTTCGGCGTGCCTGAGCCGCCGTCGGCATCTCCATGGGAAGTTGGTCATGAAACGCGCCGTCAAACAGCATACCGTCCGCGCTAATGGCCTGGACTTCCCGGTTATCGAGGCCGGGGAGGGGCCGCTGGTCCTGTGCCTTCACGGCTTCCCCGACCACGCCGCCAGTTGGACCGACCTGATCGGGCGTCTGGCGGACGAGGGCTACCGGGCGGCGGCGCCGGCGATGCGCGGCTATTGGCAGGGCGGCAAGGCGCCGGACGGCAGCTACCAGTCCTGGGCCACGGGCGGCGACGCTGTCGCGCTGATCGAGGCGCTGGGCGCGGAAACCGCGACGCTGATCGGCCACGATTGGGGCGCCACGGCCGCCTACGCCGCCGCCGTCCTGGCCCCGGAACGGATCGGCAAACTCGTCACCATGGCCGTGCCCTATGGCCCGCAAGTCGGCGCGGCGATGATGCTGGACGGCGATCAGCAGCGGCGCAGCTGGTACATGTTCTTCTTCCAGACCCCGTTCGCGGTGATGGCCGCCGCGGACAACGACTTCGCTTTCATCGACCGGCTCTGGGCCGAATGGTCGCCGGGCTACGCGCTGCCGGACAGCGAGCGCGCGGCCTTGAAGGCCATGTTCGCCCAGCCTGGCGTGCTGGAAGAGACGCTTGGCTACTACCGCCAATTGTTCGGCGGCCCCGGCGTGAAGCCCGAGTGGGCGGAGAAGGCCGCGAAGATCGGCGGTCCCATCGGGGTTCCGACCCTTTACCTGCACGGTCGCAACGACGGTTGCATGGGGGTCGATCTGACCGACGGAATGGAAGCCCAGTTCCCGGCCGGTCTGCGCAAGGTGGTGGTCGAGGACGCTGGCCACTTCCTGCAACTGGAGCAGCCTGAGCGGGTCGCGCGGGAGGTGATCGGCTTCCTCAAGGCGGGACGTTAGGGTGGGCGGGCGCCGCCCCGGGAGGAAGTCATGAGCCGTATTTTTGGAAGCGTCCGCCAGAACGGCTACGTCGTGCGCGATATCGAAGCGGCGATGCAGCACTGGATCGAAGTTATGGGCGTGGGGCCTTGGTATCACATCCCCGAGGTGAAGACCGACTGGTTCCAGCATCGCGGCGTCGACTCGGACATGAAGATGTCGGTGGCGCTGGCCAATTCCGGCGATCTCCAGATCGAGCTGATCCAGCAGCTCAACGACGCGCCGTCCATGTACAAGGAATTCCTGGACGCTGGCCATGAGGGCCTGCAGCACATGTCCTATTGGTCGACCGAGTATCAGGCCCTCTACGACAAGGCGATTTCGCTGGGCTACGTCGTCGGGCACGAGGGCTCGATCGGCGGCGAGAAGGGCCGTTTCGCCTATTTCGACACCCAGGCGCACCCCGGCACCATCATCGAGATCTCGGACATCAGCGGACTCAAGGCGCGGACCTTCGAACACATTCGCAAGGCTGCTGTGGGCTGGGATGGCTCCGAGCCGATCCGGTACTTCCGGTGACGGCTGCGCGGACCTCCACGATGCGGGCGATCACCGCGCCGGTCGACTTCGACCCACGCACCGTCGTCTTCGGTAACGATCCCGGCCAGGGGAAGCCGCTTCCTAAGGGGCCAGAGCGCCTCGGGGAGACGGGCGCGGTCGACAGGGGGCTTCAATTGGATCGGAGCTGGGACAGCGCGGTCTGAATCCGACATGATCGAACCTTGAGCGGTGGCGGCCTATCTTCGGCTTGACCGGCGCCATGGCCTGCGGGGCCATCCGAGCAACCGACCAACGATAAAAACAGGGAGCCTCTACTGTGAATTTTCAAGCCGACTATGTGATGACCATCGACGGCCAGGCGGCGAGCGCCCAGACGATGATCGACGTGGTCAATCCGGCGACGGGCCAGGCCTTCGCGACCGCGCCCGACTGCGGCCGCGACCAGCTCGACGCCGCGGTGGCCGCGGCGCGCAAGGCCTTCAAGACCTGGCGGAAGGTTCCGATCGAGGAGCGGCAGGCGCTGGTGCGCAAAGCCGGTGAGACGCTTCTGGCTCATGCCGAGGAGCTGGGACGGCTGTTCACCCAGGAGCAGGGGCGGCCGGTCGATGCGGCCAAGCAGGAAATCCAGGGCGCCGGCGCCTGGCTGCAGGCGGTGTCGAAGATGACGCCGCCGGTGCATGTCTCCGAGGACTCGGCGACCCAGTTCATCGAAACCCGCTACGTCCCGCTGGGCGTGGTCTGCGCGATCGCGCCGTGGAACTTCCCGGTCAGCCTGGCCATGTGGAAGGTCGCCCCGGCCCTGGTGGCCGGCAACACCATGGTGCTGAAGCCTTCGCCCTTCACCCCGCTGTGCACGCTGAAGATCGGCGAGCTGTTCCGCGACATCTTCCCGCCGGGCGTGTTCAACGTCATCAGCGGCGGCGACGCCTTGGGACCCTGGATGACCAGCCATCCCGGCTTCGACAAGATCTCGTTCACCGGCTCGACCGAGACCGGCAAGCGGGTGATGGAGAGCGCGGCCAAGGATCTGAAGCGGCTCACCCTGGAGCTGGGCGGCAACGACGCCGCCATCGTCATGCCGGACGTCGACCTGGACGCGGTGGCGCAGAAGATCTTCTTCGGGGCGTTCTTCAACACCGCCCAGATCTGCGTGGCGACCAAGCGCCTCTATGTTCACGAGGACGTCTATGACGGCCTGCGCGACCGGCTGGCCGGCATCGCCGCGGCGGTGAAGGTCGGCGACGGCGGCGAACAGGGCACGGTGTTGGGGCCGATCCAGAACAAGCGTCAGTACGACAGGGTGATGAATCTGCTGGACGACGCCAAGGCCAACAACCTGACTCTGATCCAGGGCGGGGCGGTGCCGGAGGGCGGCTACTTCGTGCCGGTGACCATCGTAGACAATCCGCCCGAGAACTCGCGCGTCGTGCAGGAGGAAGCCTTTGGCCCGATCCTGCCGATGCTGAAGTTCGCCAACATCGACGAGGTCATCGATCGCGCCAACGACAGCGAGTACGGCCTGGCCGGCGCGGTCTGGTCCAAGGATCTCGACCAGGCGATGTCCATCGCACGGCGGATGGAGACCGGCACGGTCTGGATCAACCAGAACCTGAACCTGCGGCCCGACACGCCGTTCGCCGGCCGCAAGAACAGCGGCCTGGGCATCGAGAACGGCATGGACGGCCTGCTGGAATACATGGCGCCGCAGGCCATGTACGTGGCCAAGGGCTGATCGGGGGTGGGGGCGTTCAGGCGCCCCCAATCGCCGACGCCATGCTCAGGCCGCGACGGCGATGCGGCCTGATCTGATCGATTCCGGCGAGCGGTCTTGCCTGGCTGCTCGCTGGAACTTTTCGCATACCGTCGTTACTTGTCTATTGTGGCCTCCCGCTTTCCGACCATGGATTGGGCTAGGGAGGAGTGACCACGTGGCGGACGTCTTCATCTCGTATGCGCGCCGCACGGATCGCGAAGCGGCGCGGATCGCCGGCGCCTTGGAGGGCGAAGGCTTCTCCGTGTGGCGAGATGATCAGCTGCCCGCGCACCGGGCGTTTTCAGAGGTGATCGAGGAGCGCCTGCGGGCGGCCAAGGCGGTGGTCGTCGTCTGGTCGCAGGACGCGGTGGCCTCGCAATGGGTGCGCTCCGAAGCGAGCCTGGCTCGCGAGCAGTCGAAACTGGTCCAACTGTCGCTCGATGGCGCACGCCTGCCCATGCCCTTCGAGCAAATCGCCTGCGTCGATCTTTCGGACTGGTCGGGCGACAGCGGTGATCCGAGGTGGCGCAAGATCGTCTCCAGCGTCGCCGATCTGATTGGCGGCGGCGGCGAGGGCCAGCCGAGGACCGGCGAGCGCCCGACGATGGAGCGCCCCGAAAAGCCGTCGATCGCGGTGCTGCCCTTCAAGACGCAGGGGCCGGCGAAGGTCAGCGAGTATCTGGCCGAGGCGGTCAGCGAGGAGATCGTCACCGCCCTGAGCCGGCAGCACCTGTTCTTTGTGATCTCGTCGGGGTCGAGCTTTACGTATCGAGATCGCGGAGCCGATCCCGTGCGCGTCGGCCGCGAACTGGGCGTGCGCTACATTCTGGAAGGCAGCGCGATCAGGCAGGGCCATCGCGTCAGGGTTACGGCGCAACTGGCGGACGCGGACGACGGCTCCAACCTGTGGGCCGACCAGTTCGATCGCGAGTTGGTCGATATCCTGGCGATCCAGGACGAGATCACCGAAAGCGTGGTCGCCGCGATCGAGCCCGCCATGCTTCATCACGAAGGCGCACGGGCGGTTCATAAGGCGCTTGCGGACTTCAGCGCCCTGGACTGCTTCTACCGCGGCATGTGGCATCTCAATCGGGTGTCGCGGGACGGCTACGAGCAGGCGCTGTCGCTGTTCCGGGAGTCCGTGCGCCGAGATCCCGAGCTGTCCCTGGCCTATATCGGACTATCGCGCATCCTGTTCGGCGGCGCGATCTTCGGCTGGACGGACCACGGCCTCGACGATCTTCATGCGGCGCGCGAGGCGGCGCAGACCGCCATCCGGCTCGATCCCCGAGACGCCTATGGCTACTTCGCGTGTTCCGGGGCGTCGCTATATCTGGATGATCATGGCGCGGCCCTAAGCGAGGCCGAGACGGCGGTCGCCCTCAACGTCAACTGCGCGCCGGCTCATATTCGGATGGGGCAGACCCTGACGTTCGCCGGGCGTCCGGCCGAGGCGATCACCTCGCTGGAACGCGGCCTGCGACTTAGCCCTTACGACGCCCAACTCGGGGTCATGCTGGAGAGCCTGGCGCTCGCGCACTATCAGGCCCGGGGCTACGACCAAGCCGTCGTTCATGCGGCAGCGGCCATGCACCAGACCCATACGTCCAGCTCCACGGTGCTGGCGGCGAGCCTGGCGCAGCTCGGGCGTCTCGACGAGGCGCGCGCCGTACTCCCGCCGCAGGGTTGGCGGTCGGGTTCACCGCAGCGACCGATGGCGGCGCATTACGTCAAGCCGAGCGACCTGGAACACCTTCGCGAGGGCGTCAGGCTGGCCCGTCAGGCGGCCGGGAATCTCACGTCGTGATCCGGATAGCGGCCCTTGAGCAGGAGATGTATCGCCGAGTTGTGCTCTGGCGGCTCGACGATCTCCCACATGGTGAGTTCAAAATCGTAGCTGGGCGCCCATGAGAAGTTGAGCAACACCTGCGGATCTGGACCAAGCGCGTAGTGGATGACCGAGCGCAAGGTCTCCTGAAAGCCGCCCGGCATCATTTCAATGTACGCCGCCAGGAGTTGGTTCAGATTGTCCTTCTCTGGATTGAGCGAGGACGCCAGCGCAGGACCTAACTTCTGGCCGGGTGCGAAGTGAGCGCGCTGGCCCGGACCAATGGTGGGTGATGTCCCCCCAAAGGCGGCGTTCAGTTCGCCCAAGATTGGAAGCAACGGATTTTTGAACATCATGGCGAAGCCCCTCAGTTCTTGTGCTGAGGGCGCACGGCATGTGGTCTCAGCGTGATTGTGTCACGCTGGCACAGTTTAGCGACGGCGCCGATTGGAAATTGAGCATCCAAGTCAGCAAGATAAGTTGATGGATCTGAATTTCGCCAATTCAAATCATGTGCTCAAGCAATGAATGAGTTCTCCTGGCGGCACCTGCGGAGACTACTCGTCTTGGGCCAAGAGACCGTGCCGCGGGGGCCTGGGCGCCCGGCCATCGGCGCGTTTAGTCGATGGCCAGTATGGCTTCGAGCAGCCGCATCGCTTCGGGCGCGCCGGATTGATCTGCGAGCAGCGGATCTAGCCGACCATCCAGCAGGAGCATGGCGAAGCCGTGCGCCAGGGACCAAGCCCGCGCCACCCTGGCGGACATATCGCCCCTGCCAGGGTGTGCGGCCGCCACCGCCTCTTGCAGCACACGATAGGCCCGCGCCATCGCATCTCGTAGCGCCGGACGGCCAGCATCCAGGCGTTCGCTGCGGAACATCAACTGAAACAGCCCAGGGTTGGCGACGGCGAACTCCACATAGGCGCGGCCGGTCGCATTGAACCGCGCCATCGGGGCCACCTGCTCGGCCGCCGCCGCTTGCATATGATCCGCGAAGCGCTCGAACCCCACGGCCGCCAATTCGCTGAGCAGGCCGGTGAGGTCATCGAAGTGGTTTCTCGGCGCGGTGTGCGACGCGCCGACGTCGCGGGCGACCGCGCGCAAGGTCAGGCCGTCCGGACCGCTCTGTGCGAGGCGCGCCTCAGCCGCCCCAAGCAGGGCCTGTCGCAAGGCGCCGTGGTGATAGGGCTTGCTCTGGCTCGTCGGTGGCGTGGCCATGGGACCTTTCAGTTGACGCTGTAAAATATGCGATTGACTCGATTGCGTCGGAGTCGCATCGTTGATGTTTCCAATGGAAACATGTGAGACTCGGCATGGTCAAGCAACTGCTCTACGCCATCGTTCCGCTGCTGTTCGATTCCCTCGGAGTCATCGTCTTCGCGGTCCTGCTGGCGCTGAAGGTCGATCTGGTCCTGGCGACGGCCGCCGGCGCCGCGGTCGCGAGCGCGGTGGTGGCCTGGGAGCTTGTTCGCCGGCGCAGCGTCGCAGCCATGCAGTGGCTGAGCCTGATCATGGTGGTCCTGTCGGCCGGGGCGACCCTGGCGACACATGATCCTCGCTTCGTGATGGTCAAGCCGACGGTGATCTACGCGGTGATCGGGGCGGCTATGCTGCGCCGGGGATGGATGAACCGCTATGTGCCGCCGGCGAACCTCGCGGTGGTCGAGGACCTGATGACCCGCTTCGGGTACGTCTGGTCGGGTCTGATGTTCCTGACTGGAGCGCTGAATCTGGTGGTTGCGGTGGCGTTCACGTCTTGGTGGCCGATGTTTATCGGGGTCTTCCCTCTGGCCTCGAAACTGGGCCTGTTCGCGGTTCAGTTCGGTGTCGTCCGCTTCTTGGCTCAGAGGCGTTCACGGGCCAGGGCCGGAGCCGGGCTTGTCGACGCCCCCGCCGAAACATCGGCATCCTGACCGGATGCGCACGTCAGGGCGCCAAGACGTCGCGGCGGCGCGCTCCGGGGATGGCCTTTCGGTCGGGCCCGCGGCACCCTAACTGAGGTGGGTGGTTAGCAGGAGCCGGTCATGGATGGTTCGAATGTCGTTTCGCTTGGGGCGCTCGGCTACGTTGTCGGGCTCCTCAGCGTGGGCGTCGTGGCGTTGCTGGTCGGCGTGCGGCTCGGCGCGAAAGCGATGGTCAGCCCGCCTCCGACCGAACAGGAGCAACTGGTCGCCGCGTTGCGTGTCCTGCGCCGCCACCATGAGCAGGCGGCTCTGACGGAAATGCAGGCCGCCGGCGCGGAGCTATGGTCGCCAGATCCGGACCGCGTCGCGGAGTTGAGCTATGGCGCGAAGATCGACGCGGGCGAGCCTCGGCCTTGATGGAAGGTAGTTCCGCGCGGAGTTGATGCGCGCCCACGCTATCTTTGGATTTGAAAGCAAGCGCCGGAGTGTCGGGGCCAGGTGAGTCCGGCAGGGTCGGGTCGACAGTTCAACGAGGACCTGACGATGACCAAGATGATGGAACCTGGGGCATGGGGACGGGGCGCGGCGACCGCCGATGATCGACGCTGGGCGCGGGTGCTGGTGCGCGACCGTGCGGCGGATGGCGAGTTCTGGTATTCGGTGGCGACGACAGGCGTCTATTGCCGGCCGTCCTGCCCCTCGCGGACAGCCAATCCCGAGAATGTCTCGCTCCACGACACGCTGGCGGCCGCGAAGGCTACCGGTTTTCGCGCCTGCAAGCGTTGCAATCCTGATGGAGAACCGCAGGAGGCTGAGCATGCCGCCCTGGTGGCGCGAGCCTGCCGGATCATCGAACAGGCCGAAGCGCCGCCGACCCTGTCGGATCTGGCCGAGGCGGTGGGGCTGAGCACCGGCTATTTCCACCGCCTGTTCAAGGCCGCCACCGGCCTGACGCCCAAGGATTATGTCGCCGCTCATCAGGCTGGACGGGTCCGCGAGGGCTTGGCCGAAGGGCGATCGGTGACCGAGACCATCTATGGGGCCGGGTTCAACTCCAGCGGCCGGTTCTATGAGCGGGCCAGCGACATGCTGGGCATGACGCCCCGCCAATACCGCGCAGGCGGCGCCAATGAGGAGATCCGTTTCGCCGTCGGCGAGTCGTCGTTGGGCTCCATCCTGGCGGCCTCCAGCGCCAAGGGCGTGGCCGCCATCCTGATCGGCGATGACGCGGAGGCGCTGGTCCATGATCTCCAGGACCGTTTTCCCAAGGCGCGGCTGATCGGCGGCGACGCCGACTATGAACAGCTGGTGGCGCGGGTGGTGGGGTTCGTCGAGGCGCCGAATATCGGGCTCGACCTGCCGCTCGATGTACGCGGGACGGCGTTCCAGCAACGCGTCTGGCGAGCGCTGCGGGACATTCCCGCCGGCAAGACGGTCAGCTACGCGCAGATCGCAGATGCTATCGGCTCCCCGAAGGCCGTGCGGGCGGTGGCGGGGGCGTGCGCCGCGAACAATATCGCCGTGGCCATTCCGTGCCACCGGGTGGTCCGCAACGACGGATCGCTGTCGGGCTATGCCTGGGGCGTTGAGCGCAAGCGTGCGCTGATCGAGCGCGAAGCGGGACGCGTACTGGTCAATGCGGACGGGGCGGCGTGAGCGCGTTGAGTATCGAGGAGCGGATCGAGGCGGTCGATTGGCCGGGCGTCGCCGCGGAGCTGGATGGGCAGGGCTGGGCGATCATGCCCAGACTGCTCAGCCATGCCGAGGCCGATCTGGTCGCCGGGCTCTACGCCCAGGACGGCGGGTTCCGCAGCCGCGTGGTCATGGCCCGCCATGGCTTTGGCCGGGGCGAGTACAGGTATTTCAGCTACCCGCTGCCGGAGCTCATTCAGTCGTTGCGAACGAGCGCCTATCAGCGTCTCGCGCCCATCGCCAATCGCTGGCACGAGCGGACGGGCAAGGAGGCCCGGTTTCCAGGCGACCACGCCGCCTTTCTGGAGCGCTGCCGCCAGGCCGGCCAGTCGAGGCCGACGCCGCTGCTGCTTGAGTATGGGCCAGGCGACTACAACTGCCTGCACCGGGACCTGTACGGCGAGCATGTCTTCCCGCTGCAGATCGCGATCCTGCTGGATGAGCCCGGCGAGGACTTCACCGGGGGCGAGTTCGTGATGACCGAACAGCGACCGCGCATGCAGACCCGGCCCATGGTGCTGCCGCTCCGCAAGGGGGACGCCGCAGTGTTCGCCGTGAACAGCCGGCCGATGAAGGGCGTGCGCGGCGACTATCAGGTGAAGCTCAACCACGGCGTCAGCCAGCTGCGCTCGGGCAAGCGTCATACGCTCGGCGTGATCTTCCACGACGCGGCCTGAAGTCCCTCCGATGAGGCGTCTTGGTCACGCTGCGCGGGTGTCACGCTAATTACGATACTATATAGTTGACATATTGATGCTCGAGAGGAAGGTTCCGCCCAACAGGGATATCTAAGGTTGGGGGTACTATGATCTACAGTGCAGGTACGCGGTCGTCCGCGGCCAAGAAGCGTGCGCTCTTTGTCGGCGCGGCGCTCGCCGTCGCCCTGGGGTCGGCTTCGGCCGCCATGGCGCAGACGGCGGCGGCGGGCGAGGACGCCGGCGAGACGACGCTGGGCGAGCTGGTGGTCACCGCGCAGAAGCGCTCGGAGCGCCTGCAGGACGTCCCGGTCTCGGTGAACGTCGTCTCGGCCGACGCCCTGGCCAACAGCCACATTTCCGGCCTTGAGCAACTGCAGCAGCTGTCGCCGTCGCTGACCTTCACCCCTTCGGTGAACACCCGCGGTCAGGGCCTGTCGGTGCGCGGCATCGGTACGCTCAACTTCTCCGACGGCGTCGAGCCGACGGTCTCGGTCGTCGTGGACGGGGTGGTGATCGGCCGAAGCGCGGGGTCGTTCTTCGACTTCAACGACGTCCAGCGGATCGAGGTGCTGCGCGGTCCTCAAGGCATGCTGTTCGGCAAGAACGCGGCGGCTGGCGTGATCAACATCGTCACGGCCCGTCCCAACCTGACGGAAATGGAGGGCGACGCCTCGATCAGCTACGCCAGCTTCAACGAGGTGCGGGCCAAGGGCTCGGTGTCGGTGCCGATCAAGAGCGGTGAACTCGCCGCCCGGCTGTCGGGCTTCTACAACGAGTCCGACGGCGTCATCACCAACGTCTTCAACGGCCAGAAGTACAACGGCCTGAACTCCTACGGGGTGCGCGGCAAGGTCCTCTGGAGCCCGAGCGACACCTTCGACCTCTACGCCACGGTCGACTACACCAGCGCCGATCAGGCCTGCTGCGTCGGCACGGTGCGCTCGATCCAGCCGACCACCCGCTATTTCGGCCCCAACGGCCCGACCCGCGCCTCGCTGTTCGCGGGCGTCGATGTCGGCCCCTATAGCCGCGAAGCCAATTTCGACGGCAAGACGTTCAACGACCAGAGCACCTGGGGAACCTCGGTCGAGATGAACAAGGACCTGGGGGGCTTCAACCTCACCTCGATCACCGCCTATCGTGCGTTCGAAGTCGAGGACAACAACGACTCCGACGGCGGCCCGCTGGCTCTGCTCAACATCAACAGCGCCCATCAGAAGCAGAACCAGTTCACCCAGGAAGTGCGGATCAGCTCTCCTGCGGGCGAACGCCTGGAGTATGTCGCGGGCCTGTTCTACTTCGACCAGGAGGTCTCCACGACGACCGACGTCCGGGGCAATTTCGGCCAGGTCTTGCCGCCCGGCGCCTTCTTCGGCAACTTCATCGACCGGGCGATCAGCACCCGGAACTACGCGGCCTTTGGCCAGGCGACGTTCAATGTGACCGACCAACTGCGGCTGATCGGCGGTCTGCGCTACACCAACGAACGACTGGACGCGCGCTTCAAGCGGATCCTGACGACCGGCGCCATCGGCGGCGTGCCCGGTCTGGGTGGTCCGGCGCTCAATGCGCCCAAGCTGCCGGCGAAGGACGACGACGTCTCCTACAAGCTGGGGACGCAGTACAAGTTCGACGACAACGTCATGGTCTACGCGACCTATTCGCGGGGCTACAAAGGCCAGGCGATCAATCTGCTCAACAACCTGAGCGCCGCGACGGTCAATTCGGGTCAGTACGCCCTGAGCCCGGAGACGGTCAGCAACTACGAGATCGGCCTGCGCTCGACGCCGTTCGAACGGAAGGTCACCTTCAACCTGACCTTCTTCCAGACCGAGTTCAAAGACTTCCAGGCCCAGACCTTCGACGCGGCGACCACCAGCTTCGCCCTGGCCAACGCCGGCAAGCTGCGCTCGCGGGGCGGGGAGTTGGAGACGCAGTACAGCCCGATCCGGGCGCTGCAGTTGTCGGGCAACGTGGCCTATGCCGACACGCGGGTCCAAGACTTCGCGCCGGCCTGCTACCCTGGCCAGTCGGCGGCGCTGGGCTGCGTCGGCGGACGCCAGGAGGTGACCGGCAGCGGCCTGCCGAACGCGCCGATGTGGTCGTACACCGTGGCGGCTCGCTACAATCGCGAGCTTGAGAACGCGCCGTTCGACCTGACCGCCGACGTCTCCTACAGCTACCGCTCGTCGGTGTTCTTCACCTACAGCGACCCCAATGCGGTCCAGCCCGGCTACGGCCTGCTGAACCTGAACCTGGGGCTGCAGAGCAAGGATGGCCGCTACGAGGTGACCGCGTTTGCGCGCAACCTGCTCGACAAGCAGTTCGTGTCGGGCATCGTTCCGGGCTTCCTGGACAACAACGCCACCGGCGCCGGCTATACCCAGACCATCACCCAGGACGCGTTCCGCCGCGTCGGGGTTGAGGCGCGGATGCGCTTCTGATCGATCCTGGAGCTTGGTCCGCCACGGCGGGCCGGCTCGCTCGATGTTCCCTGGAAAGGCGCCGCGAGAGCGGCGCCTTTTCTTTTAGCCGTCAGGGCTGGGCGGGGGCGGGCGTCAGCAGACTCTGGATCAGGAGGCGCAGGTCCTCGTCGCTGACCGGCCAGTTCAGCGAGCGAATATTCCGGGCGACGCCGTTGATAACGTTGAGAATAAGCTCGGCCGACAGGGCCGGCGGGGTCGCCATCTGGTTCAACGCTTGCTGAAGCGCGCCGGCGTTCCTGGTCCGACGCTGGAGCGCGCTGGTGTTCTGCGAGGCGCCGACCTCGGGATTGACGCGGCTCTCGGTCTGCAAGGCGACGGAGCACGGTCCAAGGACGGGGTGGCTGTAGAGGTCGATAAGCCGGTGCGCGAAGACCTCCAGGTCTTTCGCCGGGGTTCCGATGTTCTGGAATTCGACCTCGTTCCACAGTTCCAGAAAGGCTTCGATCACGCAGGCGGTCGGATTGTCCCAGCGACGATAGAAGGTGGCTTTGGGGATCTGGGCCTCCGCGCAGACCCGCTCCAGGGTGAGGCCGGAGAAGCCATGGCGCGCCAGCACCGACAGGGCGGCGGCCTTGATGCGTTCCTGCAAGACGTTGTCGCGAGGTCGGCCGCGGCTCCTGCGGGTCGGTTCAGGCGCGGTGGCCAAGGTCGAACTCATAGCTAGGGCCCCTCGGCGCGGCTGGAGTGGGCGTGAGTGATCGGTCTACAGGCCTGCCTCGCCCGACGTCGTCAACCCGCAGCGTTTCCTGAGTTGAACACCGACTCGGTCGGCGCGGAAGGTCGCTGTCCCGATGGGGGGCCTTTTCAGGGTTCCAGGTGGGCTTTGGAACCAGCCGGTTTGTTCGGCGGGCGAATAGTTCAACTGATTGAGACGCTTCAGTAAACGGCCGCCCTGTAGCATAGTGGGACAGCTGATACGGGGGCTCCCTTGGATTTCCGTGTTTTCCTCAGCGAACTGAAGAAGCGAAACGTGGTCCGCGTGGCCGGCGTCTATACGGTCACGGCCTGGGGCGGGTTTCAGGTCGCCAGGACCATCTTCGAAACCCTCGACCTGCCCAAGTGGATATCTGCCCTGACCTTGATGCTGCTGGTCCTGGGCCTGCCCATCGCGGCGCTCGGTTCCTGGGCGTTCGAGCTTGGCCCCGACGGGTCGATCCGGCGGACCAGCGCCGCGGCCGCCGACGCGCCCAAGCGCCCGCTCAACTGGATGGACTGGGGGGCCTTGGCGGCGATCGTCGCGGTCGCGGTGGTGCTGGTGGTCACGACGGTCGGGCTGGTGGGAACCTTTGGGCAGGGCGGCGGATCGGGCCTGCAGATGGCGGCGTCCAGCAAGTCGGTGGCGGTGCTGCCGTTCGCCAGTTTCAGCGCCGCCGGGGATTCGGACTACTTCGCCGACGGCCTGACCGAGGAGGTCACCAACAGCCTGGCCCAGGTGCCGGACCTGAAGGTCGCCGGCCGGACCTCGGCCTTCTACTTCAAGGGCAAGAACGAGGATGTTCGCGAGATCGGCAAGAAGCTGAACGTCGCCCATGTGGTCGAGGGCAGCGTCCGGCGCTCGGGCGACAAGCTGCGCGTCACCTGCCAGCTGATCAGCGTCAAGAACGGCTTTCATCTGTGGTCGGAGACCTATGACCGCACGATGGACGACGCCTTCGCGATCCAGAGCGAGATCGCCGACGGGGTGGCCGAGGCGCTGAAGGCCGAACTGCACGCCGGCGGCGTCGATGACCGGCGGGCCAGGCGTGATCCGGAGGCCTATCGCCTGGAGGTCGTCGCCAAGGGGCAGGTGAGGCGCAAGGGCAAGGAGCAACTTCAGTCGGCCCAGGCCATCTACAAGCGCCTGATCGAGATGGAGCCGGAGAACGCACAGGTGCGCGCCAGCTACGCCTATACGACGGCCTATCTCGCCCAGAACTACCAGGAAGGCGACTATCACCAGTCGGTGCACGACGCCGAGGCGCAGATCGCCAAGGCGCTGGAACTGGATCCTCAATCGTCCCAGGCCTATGTCGCCAAGGGCATGCTGAACGCCATCCAGTTCGTGCGGGAGGGCGAGCCCCGTTTCGACGTCGCGGCCGAAGCGGCCTATAGGCGTGCCGTCGAGCTGGCGCCGCGCGACCCGGAGGCGCTTAGCCTGCTTGGCGATTCCATATCTCAGTCCAAGCCCGCTGAAGCGGTGACCTATCTGCGCCGGGCGCTTGAGGTCGATCCGCTCGACCGGGTCGCCAACAACGCCCTGGCCGGGTCGTTGGTCGCCACCAACCATTTGGACGAGGCCGAGCAGCGGTATCGGGCGAACGTGGGGTTGTTCCCGGAGTTCGTCGATTCAAAGGAGCAGCTGGCGGCCTTGATGCTGGAGCGGGGGAAGTTGGACGAGGCGGCTATCTGGTATCGGCTGGCCGCCGCCCCGCAGACCGATCCGGCCGCGTCGATCGCACTGTCGAATGTATACTACAACCTCGAAATGCCGACCGAGGCCCAGGCGGCGCTCGCAGGCTGGAGGAGCCATCCGGTGGTCGGCGCGGTCGCCGAGGCGATCCGAATGATCGTCGCCAGCGACTATCAGGGGTTGCTGTCGTTCTCCCAGGGCAAGCTGTCGCCGACCGAGCCCGATCCGCTGTGGCAAAGCGGCGTGGTTCAGGGCGCGGCGATGCTGGGCAAGTTCGATCTGGCGCGGGAACAACTGGTCGCGATGTCGCCGCAGATGTTCGAACCTGAACCGAAGGTGGCCCCGCAACTGGCCAACGACGCGGCCGGCGCCGCCTACATCATCGAGCAGACCGGCGACTGGGGGCAGTCGCGGCGGATTCTCCAGGCCCTGCTACGTTCGACGGAGCCGACGCCCGGCCGCCGACAGCCGCACGCCCGCCGGATCGCGCGCTTGAAGGCCTATGTGATGCTGGGCGACAAGGAGGCCGGGCTGGCGGAACTGCGGGGCGCGATTGATAACGGCTACCGCCAACTCTACGACATGGACACCTTCACGCGGCTGGATCGGTTTCCGATGTTGCAGCCGCTGCGAAACGACCCACGGTTCCAGGGTATGATCCGGGAAGTCCAGGCCGACAACGTCCGCATGCGAGGGGCCCTGCTGGCGCGAACCGCGCCACCGCCCTCGCCGGGCGCCGTAAGGACAACCAGAACCGCGAATTAGCATGGCGGACCGAAGAATGGGGCTGGAACCTCGTCGGCTTGCGGCTATTGAGACGCATTCTTCGTGCCTTCGTTTCCGGGGGGAGCGTTTCTATTTTCAAAGTATCGGTTTTGTCGTCGGCGGCCGGAATTGCACCGGCGCTCGCGGGCGGCGTTCTGGCGTTTGCGGCGATCTCGCCGGCGCTGGCGGTTGAGACCGCGCCTGAGGGCTGGGACCGAGGCGCGCCTGAGTTCACCAGCCTGGATGGTCTGATCACCCTTCGGCCGAGGGGCCGGATCGTGCTGGACGCCGGAACTACGTCAGGCTCAGCCTATCAGGAGCGCAACATCACGGGTGGTGAGCTTCGAACCCTGCGGCTCGGGCTCGGCGGCGAGGTGGGGAGCCGCTTCTCCTATAGTTTCGAGGGCGCCTTCATCGGCCGCAAGGCCGCGGTGAGGGGCGCCTATGTCGTCTGGCGCGACCACTGGCGGGACCGTGATGTCGAGGTCACTTTCGGCAATCGGCTGGGCGAGCGAGGCCTGGAGGGCTCCAGCGGTTCGGACGGGTCGCCGTTCATGGAGCGCAACGCGGTGGCCTCGGCCCTTACGCCCTTGAAGGGGTCTTACGGCCTGGGCGTGATCGGCAAGGTCTATGGCCGTGACTGGCACGTCGCCACCCAGGTCGCCGGCGATGATCTCGGCAATCGGGGCGTGGCGCGCGATACGCTGACCTATATGGCGCGCGGACATTGGAACCCGGTCAAGACGCCGGCTGCCACGCTGCACCTGGGGGCCTGGAGCTATTACGAGGACTTTCCCGCCGACTTGGCCAGTCTGTCGCGCAACACCAGTTGGGGCGGGCATTTCAACGATCAGGTGCGGGTTCCGCTGGGAACGCTGCGCGATCCGCTGGAGGGCGCCGGCTATGGCCTGGAGTTCGGCGGCGTGGCCGGTCCGTGCTGGACATTTCTGGAGGTCGGCCGCCGCGAGATCGAGACGCGGAACGATCGTGTGGATGTGGCCGCTCTGGCGCTGTCGGCCGGCTGGATGATCACCGGCGAGGCGCCGTCCTATTCGTCGCGGGGCGGCACGCTGGGCAAGGTGCGCCCAAGGGCTCCGCTCTCGAAGGGGGGCGTCGGCGCCTTCGAGGTCGCGCTGCGCTACCAGAGGCTGGACAACACCGACGCTCCGAGCGGCGGCAAGGGCCAGGAGGCCAGCGTCGGCCTCAACTGGCGGGTCGAAGAGTGGATGCGGCTGATGGTCAATGTCAGCCATTGGGACGTCGAGCATAAGACCGGCAGGTTCGCCGGCAAGGATGCCGGCGACAGCCTGGCCGGCCGCCTCCAGGTCGCGTTCTAGCGGCGGCCGCCGTTTCCCGGCCGGCCTAGAGCCGGGTCGGGATCACCACCTGCAGGTTCTCGTATCCCTTCACGAAGGAGGAGGGGACCCGCTTCGGCTCGCCGACCACTTCGATGGTCGGGAAGCGCTTGAGAATCTCTTCCCAAAGGATCTTCAGCTGCAGTTCGGCCAGACGGTTGCCGACGCAGCGGTGGATGCCGAAGCCGAACGACAGGTGCTGGCGGGGACGTTCGCGGTCGATGACGTAGGCGTTCGGGTTCTCGATGACCTCGTCGTCGCGGTTGCCCGAGACGTACCACATGATGACCTTGTCGCCCTTTTTCAGCTGCTTGCCGCCCAGCTCGGTGTCTTGCGTCACGGTGCGGCGCATATGGGCCAGCGGCGTCTGCCAGCGGATGGTCTCCGACACCATCGAGGGGATCAGCGCGGGGTTCTCGCGCAGCTTCCGGTACTGGTCGGGGAACTGGTTCAGGGCGACGACGGAGCCGGTCATGGTGTTGCGGGTGGTGTCGTTGCCGCCGACGATCAGCAGGATCAGGTTCCCGAGATACTCCATCCGGTCCATGTTTCGGGTGGCCTCGCCGTGCGCCAGCATCGAGATCAGGTCGCCCCTCGGCGGTGCGTTGACCCGCTCGTTCCAGAGCCGCGTGAAGTAGTCCACGCACTCGAACAGTTCGGCCTGGCGTTCGCGCTCGACGACTTCAGGATCTTCAGAGCTGAACAGGCCCGACTCCGGCCCGGCGGTCGCCACGTCCGACCAGCGGGTCAGCTTGCGGCGCTCTTCCCAGGGGAAGTCGAACAGCGTGGCCAGCATCTGGGTGGTCAGTTCGATCGAGACCTTGTCGACCCAGTCGAACTCCTCGCCGATCGGCAGGCTGTCGAGGGTGGCGCAGATACGCTGGCGGATCAGCGGCTCAAGCTCGTGCAGGTTCGCGGGCGAGACGATCGGGCTGACGGTCTTGCGCTGGATGTCATGCTTGGGCGGATCCATCGCAATGAACATCGGCAGGGTGAAGTCTTCGGTGGGGTCGAAGATCGTGATCGACGGCTCCGACGAATAGAGGTCGTGGTTCGTGTCGACGATCATGATGTCGTTGTACTTGGTCACCGACCAATACGGGCCGTCCTCGTGGCCGGTGGCGTTGTAGTGGACGGGGGCTTCTTTGCGCAGGCGCTCGAAGTAGGGCCACATGGTGTCGGTCCGGAACAGCTCCGGGTCGGCCACATTGATGTCCTCAAGCGGCATGGCGTAGGCCTTCGCGCGCGCCTCGGCCTTGAGATCGATCGCACCATCGCTCATGACAACTTCCTCCGTGTGCGGGTCTTTGAGTGACCGCTGTTCACCTGACAATGGCGCCGTATGGCCTTCAGGGGAAGTTGCGGGCGGGCCACAGAAAATCTTAACTGACAAAGCGACCGGTCGTGCTTATTTGAGGGCAACGAACATTCGTTTGAATCTGGAGCGCCAATGTCGGCCGACGCCCTCTTCAAGCCCTTTGATTTCAAGGGTCTGCATCTAAAGAACCGTATCGTCATGGCCCCCATGACCCGTTCGTTCTCGCCTGGCGGCGTGGTGACGGACGAGGTGGCCCAATATTACAAGCGCCGCGCGGCGGCCGAGGTCGGGCTGATCGTGTCGGAAGGCACGGGCGTGGATCGCCCCGCCTCGCTCAACGACAAGAACGTTCCGCGCTTCCACGGCGAGAAGGAACTGGCCGGCTGGAAGCATGTGATCGACGAAGTCCACGCGGTCGGCGGGGTGATGGCCCCCCAGCTCTGGCACGTCGGCAATGTCCGCACCCGCGACCCCGAATGGACCCCGCCAGGCCCCTATGACAGCCCGTCGGGCCTGTCGCGCCCGGACAAGGCGTTCGGCGCGCCGATGACCGAGGAAGAAGTGGCCGACGCGGTTCGCGCGTTTGCGGAAGCGGCGGGCGCCGCCAAGAAGCTGGGTTTTGAATCGATCGAGCTGCATGGCGCCCACGGCTATCTGATCGACCAGTTCTTCTGGGACGGCACCAATCTGCGCGAGGACGCCTATGGGTCGAAGGAGCTGACGGGCCGGGCCCGCTTCGCCGCCGACATCCTCAAGGCGGTGCGCCGTGAGGTTGGGCCTGACTATCCGGTGATCATCCGCATCAGCCAGTGGAAGCAGCAGGACTACGAGGTGAAGCTGGCCCAGGACCCGAAGGCGCTGGAAGCCTGGCTTGGCGCCCTGGTCGACGCCGGCGCCGACATCCTGCACTGCTCGCAGCGCCGGTTCTGGGAGCCGGAATTCGAAGGCTCGGATCTGAACTTCGCCGGCTGGGCCAAGAAGCTGACCGGGGTTCCGACCATCACCGTCGGCTCGGTGGGCCTGTCGGGCGAGTTCATCGCCGCCTTTGCCGGAGAGGGTTCGAAGCCCGCGTCGCTGGAGGAACTGGAGCGTCGCCTGGATCGGGGCGATTTCGATCTGGTCGGCGTCGGCCGGGCGCTGCTGCAGGACCCCGACTGGGCGGTGAAGATCCGCGAAGGCCGGACCGACGAACTGAAGAGCTTTGAGCGCGAGGCTCTGGCGAAGCTTTACTAGGAAGGTTCCTCTCCCTCGGGAGAGGCTAGGTGAGGGGGCGGCTTGCCGCTCCTTCACGATCATCGCCGTATTTGCTCGGGGGGCCGGATGTCGTCGCTGGCGCGCCGAACCCCTCACCTAACCTCTCCCCGCAAGCGGGGAGAGGAATGGCGCGACCGCTAGGCGTTGTAGTTCAGCTTCAGGCCCGCGCGCGGCCAAGTCGTCTTGTAGAGTTTCCCGGTGGACGATGCGGTGATCCAGGCGGTCATCATGTCCGAGCCGCCGAAGCAGATATTGGTCACGATCAGGTCGGGGACGGGATAGTGCTCGGTCGTGCCTGAGGGATCGAAGGCGGTGATGCCGCCGTTCAGGATCGTCGCCACGCAGACCTTGCCCGAGGCCTCGACCGCCAGGCTGTCGAGGAACTGCACGCCGGGCAGGTTGGCGACTGAACGACCGGCCCCAAAGCCGGCCTGCGGAGTCAGGACGCCGGGCTCGACCACGTCGAAGGCCCAGAGTCGTCCGAGTTGGGTGTCGGCGAGGTAGACCGTCTTCTCATCGGGCGAGAGGCCGACGCCGTTCGGCGAGATCAGGTGGTCGCGCTGGCGGCTGACATGGCTGCCGTCGATCTTGGCGTAGTAGAGCGCGCCGAACTTGCGGCCCTCCGGCGTCGAACAGCCGTGGTCGGAGAACCAGAACCCGCCTTGCTTGTCGAACACCAGGTCGTTGGGGCCGACGAAGGGGCGGCCCTCGCAGGTCTCGTAGAGGGTCTTGAGCTCGCCGGTCTTCAGGTCGAAGCGCTGGATGTAGCCGCCCTTGTGGGTGTCGGGCGTCGGGCCCGGGATGGTCAGGCCGTCCTGCTGGGGCCAGGTGAACGAGCCGCCGTTGTTGGTGATGTAGATCGCGCCGTCCGGGCCGATGGCCGCGCCGTTCGGGCCGCCGCCGGTCTCGACCACGGTTTCCTTGCGCCCGTCAGGATAGACGCGGGTCAGCCGTTGGCCCTTGATTTCGGTCAGGATCACCGAGCCGTCGGCCATGGCGATCGGGCCTTCCGGAAACTCGAAACCTTCGGCGACTAGCTGCATGTCCATGGTCATCTCCCTGGCGGTTCGCCGCACGGATCGGCGGCGTTTGGGAGCGACTATGACCGATCAGCGCCGTGGCGAAAGCCGGAATTTAAACGGCCGTTCGTCTTCCGCAGCGGCATGCCGCAGGGGTTAGCGGCGCTCCAGCACCCGGAACGTGAAAGCGTATTCGTCGTCCGGGCCGGCCGGGTGTTCCTCGCGGCGGACTTCGGTCCAGCGGCTTTCGTCGATCGGCGAGAGCACCACGTCGCCCTCGATCTGCGCATCGACCTCGGTCAGGTAGAGCCGTTTGGCGCGGGGCAGGGCGAGCTCGAACAGCGAGGCGCCGCCGATCACGCAATATTCGTCGCGGCCATCCTCCTCGGCCTGCTCGCGGGCGATGGAGACCGCCTCGGCGAACTCGTCGCAGACCACGGCCTGCTTGGGCTCGAACGAACCGTCCTTGGAGAGCACGATATTGGTGCGGCCGATCAGCGGCTTCTTGGGCAGGCTGTCCCAGGTCTTGCGGCCCATGATCACCGGCTTGCCCATGGTCACGGCGCGGAAGATCGCCATGTCGGACTTCAACCGCCAGGGCAGGCCGCCGTCGCGTCCGATGACGCCGTTGCGGGAACGGGCGATGGGGCCGGCGGCGAGGATCGGTGAGGTCATGCCAGCCTCATAGCAGCTTCTATCGGTGGTCGGCCAAGTCGATCACGACGCGCAGCCCCGGGCCGGCGTCTTCCAGGTCCAGCGACCCGCCATGCAGCTTGGCGCAGGCCGCGGCGATGGCCAGGCCAAGGCCGCCGCCAGGGGCGGAACGGGCGGCGTCCAGCCGCACGAAGCGCTCGCGCACCCGCCCGCGGTGCTCGGGCGGGATGCCGGGCCCGGAATCGGCGACGATGATCTTCACGTGGCCTGGCGACCTTTCGAGCAACAGCCGGATGACCGCGCCCTCGCCGGCATAGAGGGCGGCGTTGTGCAGCAGGTTGCCCAGGGCCTGGCGCAGGATCAGTTCGTGGGCGTTGACGATCACGGGTTCGGCCGGGGTCGAGGTCATCAGCGCCTGGCCGGCGTCCTCGATCATCGGGGCGAACAGCTCGCCGATCTCGCCGACCAGGGCGGTCAGGTCCACCGGATCCATCATTTCGCGCGACAGTCCGGCCTCGGCGCGGGCGATGTCCATCAGGGCCGAGAGCGTGGCGAGGGATCGGTCGGCCTCGGCGTGGGCCAGCTCGATGGCGTCCAGCCGGGCGCGCTCGTCGACGCCGGGCTCCATGGCGCGGGCGAGATCGGCGCGCATGCGGGTCAGGGGCGAGCGCAGGTCGTGGGCGACGCTGTCGGTGACCGTCCGCATGCCGGTCATCAGCTCCTCGATCCGGTCGAGCATGCTGTTCATCGCCTCGCCCAGGCGGTCGAAGACATCGCCCTTGGGGTGGGTCTCGGTGCGGGCCGAGAGGTCGCCCTCGGCGATGCGGGCGGCGGTGGCGGCCAAGGTCTCCATCCGGCTCAGCAGCAGGCGGTTGAGCCAGAGGGCGGCCAGCAGCACCACCCCGACCCCGGCCAGCAAGGCGACGCCGCCGCTGGCCATCAGGGCGCGCTGGAAGGCGGCGCGCTCACCGATGTCTTCATAGACCACCAGCGTGCCGCCGACCGACAGCGGCTGGACCAGCACCCGCCAGGTCGCATGGCGGCCCTCGGTCAGGATCTTCATCTTCGCGGTTCCAGGGGCAGGCAGGCGGTCGCCGCCCAGCAACCGTGCGCCGCCCAGCAACCGGCCATCCTGCGCATAGAGCGCGTAGCGGAATGCGCCCCCGGGATCGGTGCGCTCTCGCAGATCGAGAGCGCGGGCTAGAGGCGCGACGCCTTCCTCATGGGCGAAGGCCACGAAGTAATCGCGCGCCGCCGTGGCCACGGCCTGTTGCCGTTCGGCGATGATCGCCTCGCCGATCCGGTCGATCATCAGCAACCCGACCGCCAGGGCCGAGAGCGCCACGGCGAGCATGACGAAGATCACCGCACCGGGCCGCAGTCTGGATCGCACCGGCGTCATGGCTCCAGGGACAGCCGGTATCCGGTTCCGCGCAGGGTGTGGAGCAGCGGTCGGGCGAAGCCGTCGTCGATCTTCTTGCGCAGGCGGCTGATGTGGGTGTCGACGACGCTGGTGTGCGGGTCGAAGCGGTAGTCCCAGACCTGTTCCAGCAGCATGGTGCGGGTGACGACCCGGTCCTTGTGGCGGAGCAGGTACTCAAGCAGTTTGAATTCGCGGGGCAGCAGATCCAAGGCGCGCCCGTCGCGGCTGACGCGGCGGGTCAGCAGATCGACGACGAGGTCGCCGCAGGCCAGCTGGGTCTCGACTTCCGGCCCGGTGCGGCGCCGCAGCAGATTCTCCAGCCGGGCCGAGAGTTCCGAATAGCCGAAAGGCTTGGTGAGATAGTCGTCGCCGCCGGCCCGCAGGCCGGTCACCCGCTCGTCCAGGTGGCTGAGCGCGCTAAGGAACAGGATGGGGGTGGGGATGGACGCCGCGCGCAGCGCCTTGACCACGCTGAGGCCGTCCATGCCGGGCAGCATCCGATCCATCACGATGGCGTCGAATTCGGAACTCGAGGCCGCATAGAAGCCGTCGCGGCCATCGGCCATGTGCTCGACGGTGTAGCCCTCCTCGCGGAGGCCCTTGAGGATGTAGTCGGCCGTCTCGGCGTCGTCCTCGACCAGCAAGATGCGGCGGCTCATGGGGCCTTCCTAGGCTGTAGGTCGCTTGAAGATGGCCCTCTTTCGCCCGCGATCCAAATGGCGATCGGGCGGCCGCGGGAGACCGGCCGCCCGACCCTTGCCGGCGCCGGTTATCCTTTGGCGACGCAGGCCTTGACGAAGGCGGCTTCGGTGCCGGTGTGGGTCTTCTGGCTCTTCCAGGAGTTTTCACAGGCCGCGCGCTTGGCGTTGGTGTCCATCTTCGCGGTCGCGGCCGGCTTCACGGCCGCGGGCTTGGCGGCTGGAGCGGGCGTGGCGGCGAAGGCGGCGGAACCCAGGGCCAGGCTCAGGACGAGGGCGGCGGGGGCGATCAGATTACGCATCAGGCTCTCCATGTGTGTTCAACCGGTTCATCCCGGTGATCAACATAAGACCATCGCTGTCCCACGCCCCGCGGTCGTTCAACTCGCAAATCTGTAAGGTTGGGTTTCGATGTCGTCCCGGTCTTGCTTCGCAAACCGGGATGACACGCCGGCGGCGTAACTCAGACCGCGATCGGGGCGGCGATCTTCTCGTGGGCCTTGTAGCCGCGCAGTTTGAAGTCTTCGTATTCGAAGGCGAAGAGGTCGCGCTTGTCGGCGATCTCCATGGTCGGCAAGGGCAGGGGCTCGCGCGTGATCTGCTCCTTCGCCTGCTCCAGATGGTTCAAATAGAGGTGGGCGTCGCCGAGCGTATGGACGAACTCGCCGGGTTCCAGGCCGGTGACCTTGGCGACCATCATGGTCAGCAGGGCGTAGGAGGCGATGTTGAACGGCACGCCCAGGAACACGTCGGCCGAGCGCTGATAGAGCTGGCAGGACAGCTTGCCGCCCCCGCCTTCAGTTGGCGCGACGAAGAACTGGAACAGGCAGTGGCAGGGCGGCAGGGCCATGTCGTCGACGTCGGCCGGGTTCCAGGCCGAGACGATGTGGCGGCGCGAGTTGGGATTGGTCTTCAGGCTCTCGACCACATTGGCGATCTGGTCGATCACCCGCCCGTCAGGCGCGGTCCAGGAGCGCCACTGCTTGCCATAGACGGGGCCGAGTTCGCCATCGGGGGCGGCCCATTCGTCCCAGATGCTGACGCCGCGTTCCTGCAGCCAGCCGATATTGGTGTCGCCACGCAGGAACCACAGCAGTTCCAGGATGATCGATTTGCGGTGCAGCTTCTTGGTGGTGAGGAGCGGGAAGCCCTTGGCTAGATCAAAGCGCATCTGGCGCCCGAACACGCCGAGCGTGCCGGTGCCGGTGCGGTCGCCCCGCTGGACGCCGTTCTCCAGGATGTCGGACAGCAGAGTCAGATATTGGCGCTCGGGATGGTCAGCCGGAGCGGGAGGCATGTCTGCAATGGCGACGTGAGCGTTCATCGGGCGGCCATTCTGCTGATCCAGTTGATTCGTAACTCATGCAGCGACGATTCGGCGAATCATCAGCCCGCGAAACCGCCGTCATCCAGGAAGGCCTGCTCGTTCGGGGTCGTGATGCGTCCCAGGCAGGGGTTGCGGTGCGGGAAGCGGCCGAAGCGCACGATGATGTCGCGGTGCAGTTCGGCCCATTTCAGGCCCTCGGCGTCGCCGGTTTCGTCGCGCAGCGCGGTGAACAGCTCGATCGCACGGTCCTGGTCGGGCAGGTCTTCCGAGTGCTCGAACGGCAGGTAGAAGAACTGTCGCAGATTGGCCTCGACCTGTTTGTCGTGGCCCGCCGAGATCGCCGCGCGGGCGATCTGCCTGGCCTTGGGATCGGTGGCGAAGGCGTGGCCGGAGTTGCGGTAGAGGTTACGCGGAAACTGATCGAGCAGGATCAGCAGGGCCAGCGACCCCTCATGAGTGGCGGCCCAAGCGTCGTATTCGCCGCGCGCGGCGCGCATGTGGACCGGTTCGAACTTCAGCGTGATCGCGTCGTCGAACTTCGGATTCTTGGTGAACCACTTCCCTGGTCCCGCCAGGCGCCAAAAGCCGATTACGTCCTGCGGTGTCGCCGCCATGGTGAGCCCTCCAAGCCAGCGAACTATGTCGGACAGGCCGGCGTTTGGTTCAAGCGGGGCCTTGCGGCGCATTTTTGCAGAGATATCGTCGCAGATGGCTGGGCTCCCTTGACGTTCGCGCAAGATTCCCCTTCATAGCCCCGCCTTTGCTGCGGCGCC
>JBEBYB010000006.1:0-69078 GCA_040391295.1 Phenylobacterium sp.
ACATCCAGGTGCTCGAAGAGCCGCCGCGGGTCCCCTCGACCTTCGTCAAGGGCTATAAGAGCATGCAGGTTCTTATCCCGCGCAAGCTTTAGGTCTACGCCCCGGCGCTCGCACCAGGCGCGGAGGGCGTCGTCGCACCCTCCGGCCTCAACAGGTCAGCCGCCGGTCTCGTCCACGACGATGGTCACCGTCTTGCCTCGGGACAGCGGCTCCCATCCGGCCTCGATGGCCGAGGCGATGGCTTTCGCCACGAGTTCCGGGGCGATCTGCGCGGGCTGCAATTGCGGCGTGCCGAACTTGCGCTGCGGGCCTGGCGGAAACTCCATCACGGTTTCACGCTGCCCCTCCTTGTGACGCGCGGCGAGCGCCATGCCGCGCCATTCCGCGGCGTCACTGGACCACTGAGGCTGGCGATGAAGCCGCCAGACATAGGGCTCGCCGTCGACTTCGATCTCAAATTCGGGGCTATGCTTGGTTCTTGCCATGTTGGGGAGATAACCCGGAGCGCACGACCAAGCCACCCTGCCCGCGATCTTCGCGGATGCGGCACGTCAAGCTTCGGATGCGCGTCGGTCCTTCGCGTGAGCCGCCATAGGGTTTTCACCGATCTACAGCGCCGGCTTCCAGGCTCAGTCTCCTCGGTGTCAATGACGCGATAGCGCGCCGACGAGGCAAGGCCCATGCCCCTGGCTGAACTGGTTCCACTGGCCCTCAAAACCAGCATTTCGGTGCTGGTGTTCACCATCGGTCTTGGGACAGCGCCCAAGGAACTGGCCTACTTCGTTCGCCACCCAGGCCAGTTGCTCCGATCCTTGATCTCGATGAACCTGGTGATGCCGGTCATCGCGGTGCTGATCGTCATCATTTTCCCGCTGCATCCCGCGGTCGAAATCACCCTGGTGGCCCTGGCGTTCTCGCCGGTGCCGCCGATCCTGCCTCAAAAGCTGGTGAGGGCTGGCGGCGGCCATGCCTATGTCATGGCGCTGCTGTTCTCGGCGGCGCTCTTCTCGCTCATCTCGATCCCCGTCGCGAGCGTCATCCTCGACGCGATCTTCCCGGAGAAGATTCGGATTCCGCTCGCCCCCCTGGCGCCGCTGATCCTGA
This sequence comes from Phenylobacterium sp., assembly GCA_040391295.1. Lineage (GTDB taxonomy): Bacteria > Pseudomonadota > Alphaproteobacteria > Caulobacterales > Caulobacteraceae > Phenylobacterium. The sequence continues at coordinate 1,105 of JBEBYB010000006.1, forward strand.
GCACGGTCATCCTCCCGACCCTCGCCGGAATCCTGGCGCGCGTCATCGCGCCGAAACTGGCCGCTCGCATCGCCGCGCCCTTGGCGGTCGCCGCCACGGTGCTGCTGCTCGTCGCCGCGGTTCTGATCATCATCAAGGCCGGCCCGATGATCCTCGCCCAGATCGGCAACGGCACGTTCGCGGCCCTGGCAGCCTTCGTGATCGCGGGTCTGCTGACGGGGCACCTCATCGGCGGTCCGACCGCCGGGGACCGCTCGGTTCTCGCCCTGGCCACCGCCTCCCGGCACCCGGGCATCGCGATCGCGATCGGCCATCTCGTCCACCCGACCGAGAAGGCCGTTCCAGCCGCCGTCATGCTCTATCTGCTGATCAGCATCGCGATCAGCGTGCCCTATGTCATGTGGCGCAAACACGCATTTGACGAGGCCGCGGCCAAGGCCCCGCAACCGCCCATGGCGTCATGAGGGTTCACCCACCCTGGGGAACCCTCATGGCAGCCATCAGCGGAAGGCCAGACCTTCGAAGTCGCCCGACGTCCGCCAGGCTTCGAGGTATTTGAAATAGGCCGTCGCCCCGGCCGGGTAGCCGACATTCAATCGCGCGGCCGGGCCAGGATCCTGACCCTCGTTGTTGTAGTAGCCCGGCGTGCAGTCCGGCGCGCCGGTCATGCGGCCCGGCGCCGTCAGCAGCAATTGAACCCAGGCCTCCTGGGCCTCCGGCGTCACCTCGACCTGGCGCGCGCCGGCGTCCAGCGCGTGCTTGATCGTCACGGCGATGGTCCTGCCCGCCTCGGTCAGGTTGTGCGGCACGTTGGAGATCAGGTTCGCGCCCTGGGTCGGCTGGACGAAGAAGGCGTTCGGGAAGCCGTGAACATGGATGCCATGCTTGGAGCGCATACCCTCGGCCCAGGCGTCGGTGAGCGTCAGGCCGTCGCGGCCGGTCAGTTCGAAACCCGCCCGGCGCTTGTACTCGGTCCCGACCTCGAAGCCCGAGGCGTAGATGATGCAGTCGACCTCGTACTCGACGCCGCCGACGACGATCCCTTTTTCAGTGATCTTCTCGACGCCCTGCCCGTCGGTGTCGACCAGTTGGGTTCCGGGGGTGTTGAAAGCCTGCAGGTAGGCGTCGTGGAAGCATGGCCGCTTGCAGAGCTGGCGATACCAGGCCTTCAGCTTCTGGGCCGCCTCGTCATCCTCGACGATGGCGTCCACGCGGGCGCGGATCTCCTCCATCTTCTCGAAGTCGGAATCCTCATAAGCCGCCAGCATCTTCTGGGGGGTCAGGCCCTCCCGCGGCAGTTGCGAGATCTTGGCGCGGATCCGCCGGGAAAGATCGGTCCAGCCGTCCTGGACCAAGTCCACCTCGGCATTGCCGCCCGCCTGGTTGGCGGTGAAGTTCTCGAGCCAGCGCTGCTGCCAGCCGGGCGTCGCGACGCCCGCGAACCAGTCGGGATCGATCGGCGCATTGGCGCGCACATCGACCGAGGACGGGGTCCGCTGCACCACGTAGAGCGCCTGGCAGGCCTTGGCCAGGTGAGGCACGGCCTGGACCGAGGTGGCGCCGGTGCCGATGATCGCCACCCGCTTGTCGGCGAGCTTCTCCATAAGCGCGCCCTTGGGGTCGCCGCCGGTGTAGTCGTAGTCCCAACGGCTGGTGTGGAACGAGTGACCCTTGAAGGACTCGATGCCCGGAATGCCCGGCAGCTTGGGCACGTGCAACGGGCCGGTTCCCAGGCCGATGAAGCTGGCGGTGAACCGGTCGCCGCGATTGGTCGAGATCACCCAGCGGGATTTGGCCTCGTCCCAGCTCAGGTCCTGGACCTCGGTATGGAAGAGGGCGTTTTCATAGAGGCCGTATTGCGTACCGATCCGCTGGCACTGCGCCAGGATCTCCGGCGCGTGCGCGTACTTCTCGGTCGGCATGTGCCCGGTTTCTTCGAGCAGCGGCATGTAGATCATCGAGGCGGTGTCGCACTGGGCGCCTGGATAGCGGTTCCAGTACCAGGTGCCGCCGAAGTCGCCGCCCTTTTCGATGATCCGAACGTCGGTCACCCCGGCCTCGACCAGCCGTGCGCCGGTGACGAGGCCCGCAAACCCGCCGCCGATAAAGGCGAAGGTGACATGATCGGTCTTCGGCTCGCGCTCGACCAGCGGCGTGTAAGGATCGTCGAGGTAATGGGCCAGCCGACCCTTCACTTCGAGATACTGCGCATTGCCATCGGTCCGGAGCCGCTTGTCGCGCTCCTCGATGTATTTGGCGAGCAGCGCCTTCTTGTCGATCGGCGGCTTAACAGCCTCGGTCGTCGTCATTCAAAAGACCTCAATCAAATGGAGAGGTCCAAACTGGCGCCCTCTCGTCCGTCGCAACAATAATTCGAAGTTATAGTATGGAGCACCGCAGCGCCACTGGTCTGGCGAACGCTGCGGCCTTCGTATGTTCAGGTTCGCGTCAGGCCCGCCGCCCGCAGGTCGGCGATGGTCGGATAACCGTCGACGGCCATCAGCAGATCGGCCTCGGCCAGGATGCTCTTCAGCACATGGGCCACGCCGTCCGCGCCGCCCAGCGCCATGCCATAGGCGTAGGGGCGCCCGATGCCGACCGCGGCGGCTCCCAGGGCCAGGGCCTTAACGACATCGCTGCCGGACCGCACCCCGGAATCAAAGAGCACGGGTGTACTGCCTGAGGCCTCGACCACCCCGCCCAGCATATCAATCGCCGCCAGGCCGCCATTGGCCTGGCGCCCGCCGTGGTTGGAGCAATAGATGCCGTCCACCCCGCCATCGACGGCCCGCCGCGCGTCGTCGGGATGGCAAATGCCCTTCAGGATCAACGGCAGTTTGGTCAGGGAGCGCAGCCAAGGGAGGTCGGCCCAGGTCAGCGGCTTGCCGAAGATCCGGCCCCATTGGCCGACGGCGGCTGCGCCGTCTTCCTCAGGCAGCTTGGCCAGCAGCGAGCGGAAATGCGGATCTGAGAAGTAATTGGCGAGCGCGTGGCCGCGCAGCTGCGGGAAGTTGGCGTCGTTGAGATCGCGCGGCCGCCAACCGGTGACCCAGGTGTCGAGGGTGACGACGATGCCCTTGAAACCCGACGCCTCGGCGCGGCGCACCAGGCTCTCGGCCAGGTCCTTGTCCTTCGGGGTATAGAGCTGGAAGAAGCCCGGCGTGTCGCCCATCGCCGCGGCGACGTCTTCCATCGGATCATTGGTCAGGGTCGAGGCCACCATCGGCACGCCGGTGGCCGCCGCCGCCCGGGCCGTGGCGATGTCGCCATGGCCGTCCTGGGCGCAGAGCCCGATCACCCCGATCGGCGCCATGAAGATCGGGCTCGGCAACTTGAGGCCGAAGAGTTCGACGGAGAGGTCGCGCGTCGTGCAGTCGACCATCATCCGCGGGGTCAGGCCCAGGCGCTTGAAAGCCTCGGCGTTGTGGTCCTGGGTGAACTCGTCGCCGCATCCGCCCTGGACGTAAGACAGCACCGACGGCGGCATGGCGGCGGTCGCCCGCTGCTCCAGGGTCTTGAAGTCGACCGGCAGGTTCGGCCGCACGCCTTGCAGGCCCTTGAAGTAGATTTCGTTCTGATACGAACCGAAGTCGGGCATCAAACTCTCTTTCGAAGCAGCGTGGGATCGTCGGCGGCTAGTCGCGGAAGCTGGGGTCGATCCGGTCGAGTTTGCGCAGCAAGGCCGGCCAGGCGAGACCTTCGGCCAGACGCTTCATGCCCGGCGCGGCGGTCTGGCTTTCGACCTTTTCGGCCACGCCCTGGTTCGGTTCATGCAGGCCGGCGCGGCCGGCGCTGAGCATCAGGACCTGCGCCTCGCAGGCGCGCTCCAGATAGTACATGCGCAGGAAGGCCTGGGCGACGCTCTCGCCGACCGTCAGGGTTCCGTGGTTGCGCAGGATCATTGCGTTCTTGGTCCCGAGATCGGCGACCAGGCGCTCGCGCTCGTCCAGGTCCGTCGCGATGCCCTCGAAGTCATGATAGGCGACGTCGTGCATCGCGATCATGGCCGTCTGGGTATGAGGCAGCAACCCCTCGGCCATGGCCGAAACCGCCTGGCCGTGCGGCGTATGCAGGTGCAGCACGGCATGGGCGTCGTCGCGGCCCATATGGACCGCCGAATGGATCACGAAGCCGGCCTTGTTCACCGGCTGGCGGACATCCATCACCCGGTTGCCCTCCACATCGATCTTCACCAGCGACGAGGCGGTGATCTCATCGAACATGTGGGTGTAGGGATTGATCAGGAAATGGTGCTCAGGTCCGGGCACGCGGGCCGAGAGATGCGTGAAGATCAGGTCGTCCCAGCCATAGTAGGCGACCAGACGGTAGGCGGCGGCGAGATCGACGCGCAGCGCCCACTCATCTTCCGACACCTGCTCTCGGATCGTCGGGCCGCTGGTCGCAATCGCGCTCATCGCATTCATGGCTCGTCTCCAGGTTAGACGTGGATCGTGGCACGCGACCGGGAGCAAGATTGTCGCCTAATTGACAATCTTCGCCTGCCAGGATGATTGGCCAGATGACGACTGCCCCGCATCCGGCTCCAGACGCCCCTCCCTGGTTTTCCACGCTTCACGTGGCGCGCCAAGCCGCATTGCTGGAGCGTGCGCGGCCCAGCACCGTTCAGGCCGGGGCGCGTGTCTACGGTCTGGGCGACCCGCCCGATGGCCTCTGGAGCGTGGTCGAAGGCGAGGTGCGCCTGGTTTCCTACCCGGCGATCGGCCTGGAGTCGGTGGCCATGATCGTAGGGCCAGGTTCATGGTTCGGGGAACTGTCCGTCGTCGACGGCGGCCCGCGCCCGCACGACGCGGTGGCGGTGCGTCCCACGCGCCTGTTACACGTTCCCCTCGCCGCCTTCGAACATCTCGCCAAAGTCCATCCCCTCCTCTATCGCGACCTTGGCGTACTGGTTTGCGGACGACAACGCGCGGCCCTCACCTTCATGGCCCAGAGCATCGCCCAGCCGGTGTCCGTGCGGTTGGCCCGCGTCCTTGGCGCCGCCGCGCGGGCGGCGGGCCCCGACGCCTTGCGGATGCGGCAAGAGGACCTTGCCGCCATGATCGGGGTGTCGCGCCAGACCATCAATAAGGAACTCAAGCGCTTGGAACGCGCCGGGATGGTCGAGCTTTCCTACGGCAAGATCGCCGTGCGCGAACCCCAGGCGCTCCGCGCGATCGGTCAGTGAGACGCAACCGCCGCCTTGGCGTCCGCGGCGAGATAGCGATCGAACACGGCCGGCGGCTGGGTTTTGAACGAGGCCTTTAGCTGCTCCATCGGCGTCTGCGCTTCACGCACCCCGCCCTTGTTCGGGCGGTCGATGTCGAGAATGAGCAGCAGCGAGAGCGTCAACAGGGCCAACATGAAGGCGGCCGCGCCCCGGCCGCGGTTTCCGACAAAGACGTATCCGAGCACGCCCGCGGTCACGATCAGATAGACAAACAAGACGAAGAACACCTCGGCCGGGACGCGGGCCAGGCGGGCGGTTTTCCGGGCGGCGTCCAGGTCGATGACGTTGTTCACGCTGTCCACGAAGGTACTGGAGAAATCCAGGTCCTTGATGGTCACGAAGGCCGAGGCGGTGGCCGCCCAGAGGTCAGTGAGCATCCGGTCGTTCGCGGCCAACAGCGGCGGAACACGATCGGGCGGCGCCTGGCCCAACAAGATCCGATTATCGGTATAGTTCACCAGCAGACGGCCTATCCGCGTGCGGTGCGGTTCCTGGAGCAACTGGGCTCGCAGATAGGCGGTGCCGATCGCATTGGCCTCCTCCAGCACCAGCGCGCGTCGCATCTCGAACCGGTCGACCGCCAGCGAGAAGGTGAAGCCCATCAGCAGGGCGAGCAGGCCCAGAACCGCAGAGACGACATAGCCTTCCAAGCCGCCCTCGCCTCCCCTGGACCCCGAAGGGTCGCGGCGATCATTCCAGCTCCGCAACGCGATCCCGCCGGCCACAGCCAAGGTCATCAGGATCAAAATCCCGCCGCCCAACAGCAGGAGCGGCGAGTTGTTCAACCAGTCGTGCAGGGTGTGCCAAACCATGGGAGCCTCCATGGTCAGGCTCCGGCGACGCCGCCCGGCGGTACATCGGTAAAAACCCCTAGGCCCGAAGCGAAATGCCCGGCGTTGGCGCTTGAGTCCCCCGATTGACGGCAGAGATAATTGAGGCCCAACCTTCAGAGCAGCAGCGTACCGGGCGTGCCCTCTGGTTGGAGAGATACATTGCTCTTCAGTATCGCCGACATCCTCGTCGCTCTACCTCAGACCGCGCCCGGCCCGACGGCGCAATTTGCAATACAGCAACGCTAGGCGAGGGCCCCACGCTATGGGGAATATCCCCGACTTAGCGGACGAACAGACACCAGACAGCCCGCCCCCGCCGGCAGCGAACCCTATCCGCCGCCTGACCTTCATCGTGCTGGCGTTCGGCGCCGCCCTGTTCGTCTACAGCCTGTTTGCCGACCGCCTGACCCCCTACACCGACCAGGCGACCGTGCAGGCCTATGTCGTTCGCCTCGCCCCGGACATCAGTGGCCGGGTCAAGAGCGTGAACATCGCCGACAATCAGGCCGCCAAGCCGGGCCAGGTTCTCTTCACCCTCGACCCGGAACGCTACCAGATCGCGGTGGAGTCCGCCGAAGCCCAACTCGCGACCGCCGGCCTCAATGTCGGCGCCTCGACCGCCGGGCTAGCGGCCAGCGAGGCCGCCCTCGCGCAAGCGCAAGCCAATCTCGCCAACGCCCGCCGGCAGAGCAAGCGAACCTTCGATCTCGTCAAAAGGGGCTTCCAAACCAGATCCCAAAGCGACCAGGCCCAGGCCACCCTCGGCACGGCGATCGCCAGCGCCGATCAAGCCTTGGCCGAGGTCGAGCGAGCCCGGCAGAGCCTCGGCCCTCGCGGAGCCGCCAATCCGCAGGTGCGACAAGCCCAGGCGACGCTCCGCAAGGCGCGGCGCGATCTGGCCGACACCGTCGTTCGGGCGCCCTCGGACGGCGTCATCACCAATCGGCAGCTCGCCACCGGCCAGTATGTGAGCGCCGGCCAGCCGGTGATGACCTTCTTCGACAGCGGGGCCATCTGGGTCGACTCCGAGATGGAGGAAAATGCGCTTGAACACATCAAGGTGGGCGATCCGGTGGGCATCGCCCTCGATATCCGGCCGGGCCGTGTCTATCGCGGCAAGGTCGAGAGTATCGGATGGGGCGTCGACAGCCAGGAGGTCGACTCGCAGACCGGCCTGCCGACGATCAGGAACGATTCGGGTTGGGTTCGCGAACCCCAGAGGTTCGCGGTGCGCGTTCGCTTCGATCCCGACGATCGGCCCAAGGGGATACGGGTCGGCTCTCAGGCCAATGTCGTCGTCTACACCGGCGCCAGCCCCCTGACCGACGCCATCGGACGGCTTTGGATCGGCGTGGTGTCCTATCTCAGCTACCTGACCTGAGATGATAAAGGCGCCCGATCTCAGGCGCGCAGGCAGCCTCACGGCGGCGGATCGAATGGTGCTGCGCCTAGCCTTCGCAGCGACGTTCGGCTTCGCCATCGCCGCGCTGCGCGATTGGGAGTTCAGCTTCCTCGCCCCGATGCTGGCGGTCCAGATCCTGGCCGCGACCTCGGCATGTCCCAGCTTCCGGCAGGGAGCGACCATCCCGCTGGTGATTTTCCTCGCCACCAGCATCGCGCTCGGCGTCTCGACCTTGCTGATGGGGGCGCCGGTCGTGCTGCTCGCCGTGGTCGGCCTCGTGATCTGCTGGACCTTCTATGGTCAAAGGCGAGGCGCACCGGCGATCGTGGTGCTGCTGATCCAGATCGCCTTCTGCTGCGTGCCGTTGATCTCGACCATATCGCTCGATATCGCGCGGGACTTCTCCGACTTCCTGCTCTGGAGCAGCATCGCGGCGATCTTCACGGTGTGGGTCGCCTATGCGCTGTTTCCGGCGCCGCCCGGCGCCCAAGCGGCCGGCGCCCCCGCGCCGACGGCCCTACCTCCTGCTCGCGCCGCCCAGGTGGCCGTCTCCGACGCCTTCGTCCTTCTTCCCCTGCTGGTGACGTTCATCGTCCGGGGCGACATCAACAACATCGTCATCCTGATGATCACGATCAATCTGCTGCGCGAGATCGAACTCGTCGGCAGTCGCCGTCTGGCGCTCGCCATCCTGCTGGCCAACCTGTTGGGCGGCGTGCTGGCGGTCCTCGCCCATCAGTTCATCCTGCTATCCGGCAGCCTTTTGCTCTTCCTTCTGACCGTATTGCTAGCCGGGCTGTGGTTCGGCGGTCGACTGGTTCGCGGCGGGGCGACGGCGCCGGTCTATGCCCTGGCGTTCGGAACCTTCCTGCTTATTCTGGGCCTTGCGATCACCCCTCTGCCCGGCGGCTCCGACGAACTGTTCACGGTTCGAATGTCGAAGATTGTCCTGGCCAGCCTCTACGCTATCGGCGCGCTCAGCCTGGTGGCCCGGCTACGCCTGCGACTCTAGCCCGCACTGGAGATCCCGAGCGGGCTAGGACGTGGGCGCGGCCGCCGACGCGACGCTCCGAACCGATCCAGGCCGGTCCTTATAACTGCCTTATGCGCCGCCCCTGCGACTCGTCTCGAAACCTGACGAACCGCGGCGCCATCCTCCGAGCCTGACCATAAGGCTATGGAGACATCACCGTGGCGGACCTCATCTTTCTCGGCCTAGGCGCGGGGGCGTTCATGCTCTTCGCGGCCTTCGCCATCGGCCTACGGCGGCTCTGACGATGCTCGTGGACCTGCTCTGGGCCGGCGGCGCGATCGCCCTGGCCGTCTACATGCTCGCGGCGCTGCTGCGCCCTGACCGCTTCTGACGGATTCCTGAAATGACTTGGCAAGGATGGGCGGAGATCGCCCTGACGCTGGCCGTGGCCATAGGGCTCGGCTGGCCGCTCGGCGTCTATATGTCCCGAGTTTGGAATGGCGAACGGACCTGGCTCGACCCGGTGTTGGGGCCTGCGGAACGGCTGGTCTATGCCGGCTGCGGCGTCGATGCGACCAAGAGCCAGACCTGGTTCTCCTATGCGGCGGCCTTGCTCGCCTTCAACGCGGTCGGCTTCTTCCTGGTCTACGCGATTATCCGGCTGCAGGGCGTCCTGCCGCTGAACCCGCAAGGGTTCGCAGGCGTGTCCGAGCACCTGGCCTTCAACACCGCCGTCAGCTTCGCGACCAACACCAACTGGCAGTCCTACGGCGGTGAAAGCACCATGTCGCACTTCAGCCAGATGGCGGCGCTAACGGTGCAGAACTTCGTCTCGGCGGCCACCGGCGCGACCATCGCCGCGGCCTTGGCGCGCGGCTTCCTCGCGCACCGCGGCGAAGGCGTCGGCAACTTCTGGGCCGACCTCGTGCGGACCACCCTCTACGTCCTGCTGCCCTGCGCCATCGTCCTGGCCTTGGTGCTGGCGGCGCTCGGCGTGCCCCAGACCCTCCAGGCCTCGGCCATGGCCACCACGGTCGAGGGCGCCGAGCAGAAACTGTCGCTGTTCGCGGTCGCCAGCCAATTGGCCATCAAGCAGCTGGGCATCAACGGCGGCGGCATCTTCAACGTCAACTCGGCCCACCCGTTCGAGAACCCCAGCCCGCTCACCAACTTCCTTACCGCCGTCTCGATCAACGTGCTCGGCTGGGCCGCCTTCTTCGCCTTTGGTCGTTCGGCCCTGGCCGGCAAGGACATCCGCGCCCTGGTGATGGCCGCAGCCCTCCTGCTTTCGGCCGGCGCGGCCGGCATCTACCTGGCCGAAACCCAGCCCGCCCCCGCGCTCGTCGCCGCCGGCGTCGACGCCAGCCAGAACATGGAAGGCAAGGAAGTCCGCTTCGGCGCCGCCGCCACAGCCGCCTGGGCGGCCCAGACCACGGGCGCCTCGAACGGCTCGGTCAACGGCATGCACGGCAGCTTCATGCCGCTCGGCGGCGGGATCGCGATGTTCCTGATGATGCTGGGCGAGATCCTGCCGGGCGGCATCGGCTCGGGGATCGCCGTGATGGTGATCATGGCCCTGCTGGCGGTGTTCATCGCCGGCCTGATGGTCGGCCGGACCCCTGAGTATCTCGGCAAGAAGGTCGAGGCCAAGGAGATCAAGCTGGCCATGCTGGCCGTCCTGGTCGTTCCGCTGTCGATGCTGGGCTTCTCGGCCATCGCCGCGGTCTTGCCCACCGCGCTGGAGGGGCTTCTCAACCACGGCCCCCACGGCTTGTCTGAGATCCTCTACGCCTATGTCTCCACGACGGCGAACAACGGCTCGGCCTTCGCCGGCTTGACCGCCAACGCCCCCTGGTGGAACACCACCCTGGGCCTAGCCATGCTCATGGGCCGCTTCGTGCCGATCATCGCGATCCTGGCCATCGCCGGATCGTTGGTCGCCAAGCCGAAACTCGCCCCCTCCGCAGGGACCCTGCCCACCGACAGCGGCCAATTCGTCGGCCTGCTGGTGGGCGTGATCCTGATCCTGGGCGGCCTGCAATTCTTCCCTGCCCTCGCCCTAGGCCCGATCGTCGAGCACTTCCAAGTGCTGACGACGCTGGCCGCACGCTGATCCTTCGAGGCATCCGACAATGACCGCGTCTTACGTTCCGCAAGGCGAAAACCGCCGCAAGGCGTCCACCCTGGCGACAAGCCTGTCGCCGGCCATGCTCGGCCGCGCCGCTCGCGACGCCGTGGTGAAGCTCGACCCACGCAAGCTGACCGGCAATCCGGTGATCTTCGCGACCTGGATCGTCGCGCTGCTGGCCTCGGCCTCCACGGTCGCCGCGATCACGGCCGGCCGCGACTGGGGCTTTGAAATCCAGATCGCGCTCTGGCTCTGGGCCACGGTGCTGTTCGCCAATCTGGCCGAGAGCGTCGCCGAGGGCCGGGGCAAGGCCGCCGCCGACTCGCTGCGCGCCACCCGCGTCACCACCAAGGCCAAGCTGATCATCGATCCGGTCACCGGAACCATCGTCCCCACCCCGGCCCATAAGCTGGGGGTCGGGGAGATCGTCCTGGTCGAGGCCGGCGACGTGATCCCCGCCGACGGCGAGATCATCGAGGGCGTCGCTTCGGTCAACGAGGCGGCCATCACCGGCGAAAGCGCCCCGGTGATCCGTGAAAGCGGCGGCGACCGCTCGGCCGTCACCGGCGGCACCACGGTGGTCTCCGACTGGCTGAAGATCCGCATCACCTCGGAGGCCGGCAACACCTTCCTCGACCGCATGATCGCCATGGTCGAGGGCGCCGACCGCCGCAAGACGCCGAACGAGATCGCCCTGGCCGTCCTGCTGGCCGGCCTGACCCTGATCTTCCTGATCGCGGTCGCCACCCTGCTCGGTCTCGGCAAGTATTCCGGCGTCATCCTGCCGCCGATGGTGCTCGGCGCGCTGTTCATCACCCTGATCCCGACGACCATCGGCGGGCTGCTCTCGGCGGTCGGCATCGCCGGCATGGACCGGCTGCTGAAGGTCAATGTGCTCGCCACCTCGGGCCGCGCGGTCGAGGCCGCCGGCGACGTCGACACCCTGTTGCTCGACAAGACCGGCACCATCACCTTCGGCAACCGCATGGCCACCGAGGTGATCGCCGCTCCCGGCGTCCGCCAGGAGATCGCCCTGCGCGCCACCCTGATGGCGTCCCTGGGCGACCTGACGCCCGAGGGCCGCTCCATCGTCGACCTGGCTCGCAGCCAGGGCCTGGAGCTGGAGGCGCCCGAGGGCGGAACCCTGATCCCGTTCAGCGCCGCCACCCGCCAGTCGGGCCTGGACGCCGACGGCCAGTCCTGGCGCAAGGGGGCGGTGGACGCGGTGATCCGCAGCCTGGACCTCAGGCCCGAACAGGTCCCGGCCGACCTGTCGGCGGCGGTGGACCGCATCGCTCGCTCGGGCGGCACGCCGCTGGCGGTCAGCGAGAACGGGGTCCTGGTCGGGGTCATTCACCTGAAGGACGTGGTGAAGCCCAATGTGAAGGAACGGTTCGCCGACCTGCGCCGGATGGGCCTGCGCACGGTGATGATCACCGGCGACAATCCCGTGACCGCCGCCGCCATCGCCTCCGAGGCCGGGGTCGACGACTTCCTCGCCGAGGCGACGCCTGAGGACAAGCTGCGCCTGATCCGCGAGGAACAGGCCAAGGGCCGCCTGGTCGCCATGTGCGGCGACGGGGCCAACGACGCCCCGGCCCTGGCGCAATCGGACGTCGGGGTGGCGATGCAAACCGGCGCTCAGGCCGCCCGCGAGGCCGGCAATATGGTCGATCTGGACAGCGACCCGACCAAGGTCATCGAGATCGTCGAGGTCGGTAAGCAGATGCTGATCACCCGCGGCGCGCTGACCACCTTCTCGATCGCCAACGACGTGGCCAAGTACTTCGCCATCATCCCGGCGATGTTCGTGACCGCCCTGCCGGCGCTCGGCGCGCTCAATGTGATGAACCTGCACAGCCCAGAAAGCGCGATCCTCTCGGCGGTGATCTTCAACGCCCTGGTCATCGTGGCGCTGATCCCGCTGGCCCTGCGCGGCGTGCGCTACCGGGCCGTCGGCGCGGCCAAGCTCCTGTCGCGCAACCTGTTGATCTACGGCCTGGGCGGGCTGATCGCGCCGTTCATCGGCATCAAGCTGATCGACATCGTCGTCTCCGGCCTTGGGCTTGCCTGATGATTATGCGTGAACTTCTCATCTCGGGCGGGCTGATCGCCCTCCTCTTCGCCTGCGCCCTCCTCGGCCGCGCCTTCTAGGAAGCCGCCATGCCCGCATTCGGCACACAAAAAGAACCTTCCAGGACCTCTCTCATGACTCAGTACCGCGTGTTCCCGATCACCGTCGCCGCCATGATCGCCATGACGGCGGGCCAGGCGACGGCCCAGGACCTCGACGTTTCCTTCAACCTCGGCGCCGCCACCGACTATGTCTGGCGCGGCGTCAGCCAGACCGACGAGAACCCGCAGTTATCGGCAGGGATCGATACGACTGTCGGAAGCCTGGGCTACGCCGGGGCCTGGATCTCGAACGTCGACTTTGGCGACGGCACGGACGCCGAGTTCGACCTCTATGCCGGGGTCAGGCCGCAGGTCGGGCCGGTCATTCTCGACCTCGCCGTCCTCTATTACGGCTACATCAACCAGCCGCCTGGTCCCGAGCAGGACTTTGTCGAACTGAAGTTGGCGGGTTCGATGCCGATCGGCCGGGCCACGCTCGGCGCGGCGGTGTTCTATTCCGACGACTTCTTCGGCAAGACCGGCCCGGCGACCTATGTCGAACTCAACGGCTCGATCCCGGTCGCCGAAAAGGTCTCGATCTCGGGCGCCGTGGGCCGTCAGAACGTCGACTATGACGGCGACTATACGACCTGGAACCTCGGTGCGAGCTACGCCCTCAACGACGTTGTCGGCTTCGATCTTCGCTATCACGACACCGACGAACACGGCTTCGGCGACCTCTATGGCAGCCGGATCGCTCTCGGCGTCAAGGCCGTCTTCTAGGAGATTTGCGCCATGCTTTCGCTTATCCGCCCCGCCGTCGTATCGATGGCCTTCTTCACCCTGCTGCTGGGTATAGCCTATCCGATGCTGATCACCGGCGTCGCCCAGGCCGCCTTTCCAAACCAGGCGAACGGCAGTCTCGCCGTCGTCGGCGGCAAGGTCGTGGGGTCTGAGCTGATCGGCCAGAACTTCACCAAGGCCGAGTACCTGCACCCCCGTCCGTCGGCCGCCGGCGCCAAGGGCTATGACGCGTCGGCCTCGTCCGGCTCCAACCTTGGCCCCCTGAACGAAGACCTCGCCAAACGGGTCCAGGATAGCGCCCTCGCCATTCGCGCCGAAGACGGGCGAGGCATGATTCCCGCCGACGCCGTCACCGCCTCCGGCTCGGGGCTCGACCCGCACATCTCGCCGGAATACGCCGCGCTCCAGGCCGAGCGCGTCGCCAAGGCCAGAGGTGTCGAACCGCGCCTGGTCCGTGAGTTGTTCGCCGCCCACGTCGAGGGCCGCGTCTTCGGCGTCCTCGGCCAACCGCGGGTGAACGTATTGGAGACCAACCTCGCCCTCGACGCCCGCTATCCGTTGCGCCAACCTCGCGCCTCATGAGCCCGGACGAACCTCGCCGACCCGATCCGGACGCCCTGCTGGCCGCGACCGCCAGACCGGGGCGCGGGCGGCTGAAGGTCTTCCTCGGCATGTCGCCCGGGGTGGGAAAGACCTTCGAGATGCTGCGCGCCGCTCGCCGCCGAAAGGCGGAGGGCGGCGACGTTGTTGTCGGGGTGGTCGAGACCCATGGCCGGCGCGAGACCCAATCGTTGCTGCGCGGCCTGGAGGTCATGGCGCGCCGGCCGATCGACTATCGCGAGCGCACGCTGCTGGAGTTCGATCTCGACGGCGCGCTCGAGCGTAAGCCGGCCTTGCTGCTGGTCGACGAATACGCCCACTCCAACGCCCCAGGCTCACGCCATCCCAAGCGCTGGCAGGACGTGGAGGAGATCCTGGCGGCCGGGATCGATGTCTGGACCACGCTCAACGTCCAGCATCTGGAGAGCCTGCGCGAGGTGGTCTGGAAGATCACCGGCGTGCGCCAGCGCGAGACGGTTCCGGACTCGGCCCTCTCGCGCGCCGACGAAATCGAACTGATCGACATTACGCCCTCCGAGCTTCGCGAGCGGATGGCCGAGGGCAAGGTCTATATCGGCGACACCGCCCGGATCGCCGCCGAGCGGTTCTTCAAGCCTGAGAACCTGACGGCCCTGCGCGAACTGGCCCTGCGCCGCGCGGCCCAGACCGTCGACGACCAGTTGCTGGGCGCGATGAAGCGGGCCGGGGTCGAGGGCCCCTGGGCGGCGGGCGAGCGGATCCTGGTCCTTCTGGGCCCTGACGCCTCCGCCGGGGCCCTGGTGCGGACCGGCCGGCGGTTGTCGGATATGATGATGGAAGCGCCGTGGTTCGTGGCCCACGTCGAGCGCCCCAATGCCCCGCCCGTCCCAGCCTTGGACCAGGCCCGTCTCAACGAAGCCCTCAAGCTGGCCGAACAACTCGGCGGCGTCACGGTGATGCTGACCGGCGACGATCTGGTGAGCAGCGTTCTCGACTATGCCCGGCGCAACAACGTCACCCAGATCGTGGTCGGCAAGTCGGCGCGGCCGCGTTTCAATCCGTTCCGCCGCTCTCTGGTTCACGCCCTGCTGGAAGAGGCGCGGGGCGCGGCCCTGCACGTCGTCACCGAAGGGGCCGAAGCCGAAGCCCCGCCTCCTCGCCCCCGCACGCCGTTCAGGTCCTGGCCTTGGGCCGGCCACGCCGGCGCCATCGCCCTGGTCAGCGTCGCCACGCTGTTGTCGAGCGCCACGTTCCAGGTCGCCGAGACCGCCAACCTGGCCATGATCTTCATGCTCAGCGTGCTGGTCAGCGGCCTGGCCTTCGGGCTCTGGCCGGCTCTGACCGCTGCAACGCTGTGCGCCCTCGCCTACAATTTCTTCTTCCTGGAGCCGCGCCTGACCGTGCGGATCGGTCATCCGGCCGACGTGCTGACCTTCGCTGTGTTCTTCGCCGTGGCTTTGACGACCGGCTGGCTGACCGGCCGGATTCGCGATCAGGCGCGCGCGGTGTCCCGCCGGGCTTCGGCGGTGTCGTCGCTGCTGGCCGCCAGCCGCCGGCTATCCTCGGCCGCCAAACAGGACACCGCGGCCCAGGCCCTGGCCGAACAACTCGCCGCGGCGACCAGCGGCGCGGCCGTAGTCCTGACCCCCGAGCGCGACGATCTGGCGCTGACCGCCGCCTCCCCGCCCCTCGACGTGCTGGCGCCCGGCGACATGGCCGCCGCCCGTTGGGCCTGGGAAAAGGGCGAGCCGGCCGGCGCCGGCACCGGGACCCTGCCCAACTCGGCCTGGACTTTCCGGCCGCTGCAGGGGGTCAAGGCCCGCGCCGGCGTGGCTGGGGTCGAGCTGAAGGCGCTGGCCGCCGAGGACAATGAGCGTTTCGTCAGCGCCCTGCTCGATCAGGGTGCGGTGGCGCTGGAACGCGCCGAATTCGCCGCCCAGGCCGCCGACACCGAGGCTTTGCGCCGTACCGACCGCCTGCGCGGGGCCTTGCTCAACTCAGTCAGTCACGACCTGCGCACGCCGCTGTCCACGGTGCTCGGCTCGGTCACCACCCTGCTCGACTACGGCAAGTCCCTCGACAGCCGGGTGCAGCGCGATTTGCTGGTCTCCATCCAGGAGGAAGCCGAGCGCCTGAACCGCTATGTCGGCGACCTGTTGGACATGACCCGGCTGGAGGGCGGCGCCCTGGTCACCCGCCGTGACTGGGTCGATATCCGCGATGTCCTGCGCGCGGCGGTGGACCGCGTGAAACGGCGGCTGGACAAGCGCACCGTGGCGCGCGACTTCCCCGCCGAGTTGTCGATGGTCAAGGCTGATCCGTCGCTGCTGGAGCAGGCCCTTGTGAACATCCTGGAGAACGCCGTCGCCTATAGCCCGGACGGATCGGCCATCGAGGTCGCAGCCTATGAGGACCGCGGCAATGTGGTGATCTCCATCGAGGACGAAGGGCGGGGCATCCCGACCCCGGAGCTAGAGCGGGTGTTCGAGAAATTCCGCCGGATGGAAGAAGCCACCGATCGGGGCAAGGGCGCGGGCCTGGGCCTGGCCATCGCCAAGGGTTTCGTCGAGGCCATGGGCGGGCGGATCGCCGCCGCCAGCCCCATCCACGAAGGCCGCGGGACCCGCATCCTGATCAGCCTGCCCAAGGAAACGCTCATGCCGGGGCACATGCTGTGAGCGCCAACCGCCCCCGCATCCTGGTCATCGACGACGAGCCGCAGATCCACCGGTTCCTGCAGCCCGCCCTGGAAGCGGCGGGCTACGAGCCGATCCGCGCCGACACCGCCGCCGAGGGCTTGAAGGAAATCGCCCGCAAGGCGCCCGACGCCGTGGTGCTCGACCTCGGCCTGCCCGACTTCGACGGCAAGGAAGCGCTGACCCGCGCGCGGGCCTTTTATGACGGCCCCATCATCGTGCTCTCGGCCCGCGACAAGGAAACCGAGAAGATCGACACCCTCGATCTCGGCGCCGACGACTATGTGGAAAAGCCGTTCGGCGTCGGCGAACTGCTGGCCCGGCTGCGGGTGGCCCTGCGTCATCGCCTGCGCCAGAAGGGCGCCGAGCCCATCGTCACCGCCGGCGACCTGACCATCGACTTCATCAAGCGGCTGGTGACCAGAAGCGGCCAAGCGATCCGCCTCTCGCCGAAGGAATACGACCTGCTGGCCCTGTTGGTGGAAGGCAGCGGCAAGGTCTGCACCCATCGGCAACTTCTCACCGCGGTATGGGGTCCCGCCCATGTCGAGGATGTCCAGTACCTGCGGGTCGTCGTGGCGCAGATCAGGCAGAAGATCGAACCGGACGCCGCCGCTCCAATTCTGATCGGCACCGAGCCCGGGGTCGGTTATCGGTGGCTTGGCTAAGATCTTGCTACTTCATCGGGCCCTGGTCGGCCGCATTCTGAACAACCTTCGCGGTTTGGTTCCCGCCATGTCGATATCGTCCCTGCGCCAGCTTATCGTGGCGTTCGTTCTCGCCGCGTTTTGCATCGGCGCCAGCGCCCAGGCCCAGAACTCTCCGGCTGCGCAACGCGTGCTCGACCGGGCGCGTGCGGTGTCGGGCGGCTCCGGCTGGAACCTGCTGCGCGGCCTGCACGAGGTGGGTAAGGACGGCGGCCAGTCCTATGAGCAGTGGGTTGATCCGCTGCGCTATGGCGCACGCACCGAAACCATGACCGCCGAAGGCAAGCACGTTCAAGCCTACAATGGCGCGGCCGAATGGCGGATCCTCGCCAATGGCGTGATCACCGGCTCCGTCGATCCGGCGGTCGTGGCGCGGGTTCGCTCCGACGCCTTCTTCGCCGCCTACGCCTATTTCTATCCCAGCCGTTTTGACCTGCGCAGCGTTCACCTGGGCGTGCGGCAAAGCCAAGGTCGCTCGTTCGAGGTGCTGCGTATCCAGCCCGCGGGAGGGAAACCACGCGAGCTTTGGTTCGATCGCGGTACAGGTCTGCTCGGCTTGGTCGTGGACGACGTTAGCGGCTCGGCCATGACCACGGAACTGTCCGACTATCGCAAGATCGGCCCTGTGCTCGTTCCGTTCAGGTCCAAGACCGTCGGCGGCGAGCTGGCCCGGCCCCAGGAGCGGTTGGTGGAACGCATCGACTTCATCCCAGCCGACCGCAGCAAGTTCAGCCTACCGCCGCCCAGGACGCCGTGAAGCTGGGCCGTCTGCACGTAGGCCATGGAACACCAAACACCCACGGTTTACGAATGGAGCATGGCCGATCACCCTGACCACCAACCGACTCGCATCCTAGTCCCGGCCGGCGCGCTGGGATCCGGCGTCCGCGCCGATGAACTAGAGGCGGGTCTGGCGCTCGCTCCCCACGCCATCGCCTTGGACGCCGGTTCGACCGACAGCGGCCCCGCCTATCTGGCCAGCGGAACGTCGAAATACAGCCGCCAAGCGGTGAAGCGCGACCTGGGCCTGCTGATGAGCGCGCGCCAGAAGGCCGGGATTCCGCTGCTGATCGGATCGTGCGGCACCTCTGGCTGCGACATGGCGCTCGACTGGACGCTCGATATCGTCGTCGAACTGGCGCGGGAACAGAGATCGTCGCCGCGCATCGCCGTCCTCTATTCAGAACAGGACAAGGCGCTGCTCAAAGCCAAGGTCGCCGCCGGCGCGGTCCGCCCGCTCGCGCCGATGGGCGCTCTGGACGACGCCGCACTCGACGCCTGTACTCACATCGTCGCCCTGCTGGGACCCGAGCCCTACATCACCGCCGTGGAACAGGGGGCCGACATCGTACTGGGTGGCCGGACGACCGACACTGCGGTGCTGGCCGCCGTGGCCCTGATGCGCGGCGAACACGTTGGCGCGGCCTGGCACGCCGCCAAGATCGCCGAGTGCGGCGGGCTGTGCACGCTCAACCCCACCAGTCCGGGGGTGATGATGAGCGTCGATCGCGAGGGTTTCAGCATCTTCCCGTTGTCGCCCGCCAACGGCTGCACGCCTCAGACCGTCTCGGCCCATATGCTCTACGAGAACAGCGACCCCTTCCGCCTCGTTGAGCCAGGCGGCGTGCTTGACGTGACCGACGCTCACTATGTAGCGCTGGATGAGCGCAGCGTCCGGGTCACGGGCTCACGTTGGGAGCCGGCCCCCTACACCATGAAGCTGGAAGGGGCCGGCGGCGGGCCGTTCCAGACCGTCATGTTGGTCGGCATCGAGGACCCGGCGGTGCTGGTCGACGTGGACGGCTTCCTCGCCCGCATGTCCCACGCGCTTAGACGCAAGGTCGAGCGCACCTTAGGCGCGCAGGTGCAGGGCGCCGACATCTCGCTGCGCCCCTATGGCTGGAACGCGGTCTCCGGCCGGACCCCGCCTGAAGGCACGAGGCCGCCGCGCGAGATCGGGTTGCTGTTCGTGGCCACGGCGGCAACCCAGGCCCTGGCCACAGAGATCGCCAAGGTCTGCAATCCGATGTTCTTCCACTTCCCGGTCCGCGAGGGCAAGGAACTCCCCAGCTACGCCTTCCCCTTCTCGCCGGCTGAAATCGAGCGGGGTCAGGTGTTCGAGTTCCACCTCAACCATGTGGTCGAGACGGCCTCCCCGTTCGAGTTGATGCGAACGCGGTGGGTGGACGTCGCCACTCAGACCGGAGCCCTGGCCGATGCCTAAGCTGAATGACGTCTGCCGCTATGTGCGTTCCAAGAACGCAGGACCATTCTGGGTGACGATCGATCTCTTCTTCGATGGTCCCGAGGCCTATGCGCGGCACAGCGATGATCCGGCGATTTCAGCCGACGCCGTGGCCGCGCTCTACGGGGTCGAGACGAAGGATGTCCGGCGCTTCAAGGTCGATACCCTGAACGTCGTCAAGATCTCGATCCCCCGCAGCCAGCCGCAAGGCGGAGTGCTCGAACGCGACATGCACAGCGGCCAGCAGTTCGTCCCGATGCTCGACATCGTGCTCAGATAGCCAGGACCACGGCGGGCCCCCTCGCCTTCGACATGTTCCGCCCAAAAGAAAGCGGCCTGGGGGTACGCACCCCAGGCCGCTCTGTCGTTCTAGTCGATGGTCAGTTCGATTTAGGCGAACTGGTTCATCGTGTTGTGCGCGCCGCCGGCCTTCAGGGCCGCTTCACCGGCGAAGTATTCCTTGTGGTCGTCACCCATGTCGGAGCCCGACATGTTCTGGTGCTTCACGCAGGCGATACCCTCGCGGATTTCCTTGCGCTGGACGCCCTTCACGTAGCCGAGCATGCCTTGCGAACCGAAGTATTCCTTCGCCAGGTTGTCGGTCGACAGCGCGGCCGTGTGATAGGTCGGCAGCGTGATCAGGTGGTGGAAGATGCCAGCGCGCTTGGCGCCGTCAGCCTGGAAGGTGCGGATGCGCTCGTCGGCTTCGTCGGCCAGATCGGTGCCGTCGTAGTCAACGCTCATCAGCTTGTCGCGGTCATAGGCCGAGACGTCCTTGCCCGCCGCCTGGTAGGCGTCGAACACCTGCTGGCGGAAGTTCAGGGTCCAGTTGAAGGACGGCGAGTTGTTGTAGACCAGCTTGGCGTCCGGGATCACTTCGCGAACGCGATCCATCATGCCGGCGATCTGCTCGACGTGCGGCTTTTCGGTTTCGATCCACAGCAGGTCGGCGCCGTTTTGCAGCGAGGTGATGCTGTCCAGGACGCAACGGTCTTCGCCGGTGCCTTCACGGAACTGGAAGAGGTTCGACGGCAGACGCTTCGGACGCAGCAGCTTGCCGGCGCGGTTGATGATCACGTCGCCGTTCTTCAGGTCGGCCGGCGAGATTTCTTCGCAATCCAGGAAGCTGTTGTACTGGTCGCCCAGGTCGCCCGGAGTGTGGCTGACGGCGATCTGCTTGGTCAGGCCGGCGCCCAGCGAGTCGGTGCGGGTGACGATGATGCCGTTCTCGACGCCCAGCTCGAGGAAGGCGTAGCGGCAAGCGCGCACCTTGGCGAGGAAGTCGTCATGCGGAACGGTGACCTTGCCGTCCTGGTGGCCGCACTGCTTTTCGTCGGACACCTGGTTTTCGATCTGCAGGGCGCAGGCGCCGGCTTCGATCATCTTCTTGGCCAGCAGGTAGGTCGCTTCGGCGTTACCGAAACCGGCGTCGATGTCGGCGATGACCGGAACGACGTGGGTTTGATAGTTGTCGACGGCTTCGAGGAGCTTAGCTTCCTTGGCCTTGTCGCCAGCTTCGCGGGCGGCGTCGATGTCGCGGAACATGCCGCCGAGCTCACGGGCGTCAGCCTGACGCAGGAAGGTGTACAGCTCTTCGATCAGGGCCGGCACGGAGGTCTTCTCGTGCATCGACTGGTCCGGCAGCGGGCCGAATTCCGAACGCAGGGCGGCGACCATCCAGCCCGACAGGTAGAGGTAGCGGCGATCGGTGGTGCCGAAGTGCTTCTTGATCGAGATCAACTTTTGTTGGCCGATGAAGCCGTGCCAGCAGCCCAGCGACTGAGTGTACTTGGACGTGTCGGCGTCATAGCCGGCCATGTCCTTGCGCATGATGTCGGCGGTGTAGCGCGCGATTTCCAGGCCGGTCTTGAAACGGTTCTGGAGACGCATGCGAGCCACGGACTCGGCGTCGATGCCGCTCCAGGGGCCCTTCTTGCTCTCAATGAGCTGGCTCATCTGAATGATGTGGTCTTGATACGACATGTGCCTCTTCCGCTTTCGGCCGGGGGAAACTGAGGGCCCGGTACTTGGCTGGCGACGTACAGCGCGATTTGCGGCGTGTGGAGTCGGTGCGAGGTGCGGATGTCAAACTTTACACACATCCCTTGTGGTGATGTAAGAACTCTACACACTACGGAGTCTAGAAATGCTGCCGGAACGCCGCCTCTATGTGGGGCCGAGCCTTAGACGGCTTCGTCGCGACCACGGCCTCACCCAGGCCGACATGGCCGCCGACCTCGACGTCTCGGCGTCCTACATCGCCCTACTGGAACGCAATCATCGCCCGCTCAGCGCCGAGATGCTGCTGCGCCTGTCCCAGACCTACAAGATGGACATGGCGGCCTTGGCCGGCGACGGCGGCTCGGACGAAGCCGTCCGCCTGCAGGCGATCCTGAAGGACCCGATGTTCACCGACATCGACCTCCCCGCCCTGGAGACCGCCGACGTCACCACCAACTTCCCCGGGATCACCGAAGCCCTGCTGCGGCTCTACACGGCCTATCAGGAGGAGCAGTTGGCGCTGGCCGACCGAGGCGCCGAGGCGCTGGCGACGGGCGGGCGGGGCTCGGACGCCCCGGACCCGGTCGCCGAGTCGCGGCGGTTTCTGGCCGCCCGGCGCAACAGCTTCCCCAGCCTGGACGACGCCGCCGAACGGCTGGCCCAGGCCGTCAGCAACCATGACAACATCGTCGGCTACCTGAAGGCGCGTCACAACCTGCGGGTCCGGCGCCTGCCGTCGAACGTGATGGTCGGCTCGATCCGCAGGCTCGACCGACACCGTAAGGAAATCCTGCTGGACGACGGCCTGGACACCGCCAGCCAACTCTTCCAGCTGGCGCTGCAACTCGCCTATCTGGAGATGCGCGACGACATCGACTCGGTCGCCGACGAGGGCACGTTCGCGACCGAGAGCGGCGAGCGCCTGACCCGGCGCGCCCTGGCCAGCTACGCCGCCGCCGCCCTGTTGATGCCCTACACCGCCTTCGCCAAGGCGGCCGAGGCGCGGCGTTACGACGTCGAGGCCCTGGGGCGCCAGTTCAGCGCCAGCTTCGAGCAGACCGCCCACCGGCTGACCACCCTGCAGAAGCCTGGCCAGGAACGCGTGCCGTTCTTCTTCATCCGGGTCGATCCGGCCGGCAACGTCTCCAAGCGGCTCGACGGCGCGGGCTTCCCGTTCGCCCGCCACGGCGGCGGCTGCCCGCTGTGGTCGGTGCACCAGGCGTTCAAGACCCCGCGCGAGATCGTCACCCAGTGGCTGGAGCTGCCGGACGGCCAGCGGTTCTTCTCGATCGCCCGCACGGTGACGGCCGGCGGCGGGGCTTACGGCGCGCTGAAGGTGGAGCGCGCCATCGCGCTCGGCTGCGCGGCCGAGCATGCTCACCGCCTGATCTACACCCAGGATCGCCCAGGGTTCGGGCCGGAGACCGCGACCCCGATCGGTGTCACCTGCCGGCTCTGTCACCGCACCGAATGCACCGCCCGATCGGCCCCCCCGATCGGCCGCCAGATCCTCTCCGACGACATCCGCCGCACCAGTGCGCCGTTCGGGTTTTCGGACAGCTGACCGTCGCGAAACAGACGGGGCCGAACTCGCCTGACGCAGATTAGGGGCTTCAAAGCGACGCGCTTCCGTGCAGTAAAGCCCCCTGCACGATTGGTCCGTCGCCGGCGCGGCGGGCTGTAGGACGCTTTTATTGAGAGCCCAGTACGCAAATGGACATCAGCAACGCCCTCACGGTCGACAACATCCTGCACGCCTTTGTGGAGGGCGAACTGCTGCCGGGAACCGGTGTAGATCCCGCCGCATTCTGGGCGGCGCTGGAGCAGATCCTGGCGGATTTCACGCCGCGCAACACCGAGCTGTTGGCCAAGCGTGATAGCTTGCAAACTCAAATAGATGCGTGGTGGAGTGAACGTCGCGGCCGCCCGGTGGATGTGGCTGAGCAGATCGCCTTCCTCCGTGAAATCGGCTATCTTCTGCCTGAACCCGCGGCCTTCCAGATTACGACGACGAACGTCGACCCGGAGATCGCAAAGCTGGCCGGACCGCAGCTCGTCGTGCCAGTTTCGAACGGCCGGTTTGCCCTGAACGCGGCGAACGCGCGCTGGGGCAGCCTCTATGACGCGCTCTATGGCACCGACGCCCTGGCTCCGCCGACCGGCGCCAAGGGCTATGACACCGAGCGCGGCGACAAGGTCATCGCTTTTGCGCGCGCCTTCCTCGACCGCGTCGCGCCGCTCTCGACCGGCTCCCACGTGGACGCGACCTCCTACACCGTGGTGAACAGCGCGCTCGTCGTCGCCCTGAGCAATGGCCGGAGCGCGACCCTCGCGACCCCGGCCCAGTTCATCGGCTGGCGCGGCGGCGCGGAAGCCCCTGACGGCGTCCTGCTGCGTCACAACAGCCTGCATCTCGAGATCCAGATCGACCGTCAGCATTCGATCGGCAAGGACGACGCCGCCGGCGTCGCCGACGTGCTGGTCGAGGCGGCGCTCACCACTATCCAGGACTGCGAAGACTCGGTCGCGGCGGTGGACGCTGAGGATAAGGCCGGCGTCTATCGCAACTGGCTGGGCCTGATGCGCGGCGACCTCTCGGCCAGCTTCGCCAAGGGCGGCCGCACCGAGACTCGCCGCCTGGACGATGATCGGCGCTACAGCGCCGCGAGCGGCGGCGACCTGACACTACGCGGGCGCAGCCTGATGCTGGTGCGCAATGTCGGCCACCACATGACGACGGACGCCGTGCGCTACAACGGCCAGCCGGTCTTCGAGACCGCCGTCGACGCCCTGATCACCGTCACCGCCGCGCTGCATGACCTGAAGGGCGGCCGCCTCAACAGTCCGGCCGGCTCGGTCTATGTCGTGAAGCCGAAGATGCACGGCCCTGACGAAGTCGCCCTGGCCGTGCGCCTGTTCGACCTGGTCGAGGACGCGCTGGGCCTGGAGCGCAACACCGTCAAGCTCGGCGTGATGGATGAAGAGCGCCGCACCAGCGCCAACCTGGCGGCCTGCATCCACGCCGCGCGGGACCGGATCGTGTTCATCAACACCGGCTTCCTCGACCGCACCGGCGACGAGATTCACACCGCCATGGAAGCCGGCCCGATCGTTCGCAAGGACGCCATCAAGGCCGAGCCCTGGCTGCCGGCCTATGAGAAGCGCAACGTCGAGATCGGCCTGGCCGCCGGCTTCCCCGGCCGCGCCCAGATCGGCAAGGGCATGTGGGCGGCGCCCGACATGATGCAGGCCATGATGGCCGCCAAGATCGGCCACCCCAAGGCCGGCGCCAACACCGCCTGGGTCCCCTCGCCCACCGCCGCCGTGCTGCACGCGCTGCATTACCACGAAGTCGACGTGCCGGCGCTTCAGGCGTCGATGAGCACGGCCGGCGCCACCGGCCTGGACGACCTGCTCACCCCGCCGCTGGCCCATTCGAACTGGAACGCCGCCGACATCCAGGAAGAGCTGAACAACAACGCCCAGGGCATCCTTGGCTATGTGGTCCGCTGGATCGACCAGGGCGTCGGCTGTTCGAAGGTCCCGGACATCCACGATGTGGGCCTGATGGAGGACCGCGCGACCCTGCGGATCTCCAGCCAGCACATCGCCAACTGGCTGCACCACGGGATCTGCACCGAAGAACAGGTCCGCGAAACCTTCGGCCGCATGGCCAAGGTCGTCGACGGCCAGAACGCCAGCGATCCGCTCTACCAGACGATGGCGACCGATCCGGCCGCCAGCATCGCCTATCAAGCCGCGCTGGAACTGGTCTTCGAGGGCCGGGCGCAGCCGAACGGCTATACCGAGCACATCCTGCAGCGCCGGCGTCGCGACCGTAAGGCCGAACTCGCCGCCGGCTGAGGCCGGGACGCGCGCGCGTCGGAGCGCGCCCGTCGCCAACCGGGCATCCAAGTGTCGCCGCGAAGTGACAATCAGTTACCGAAATGCAAGCCAGGCGATCATTCTGGCCAAGAAATGTATTGGCTGACGGTCCGAACCGGTCCTACCATCCTTTCAGAACGCTGCGTCGCGGTAGGCAAGCCTGCTTTTATTGGCCCTCGTCTGCGCATCCGCGAGAGAACGGCGTCTGTGGAAGGAAGCCGTTGTGCAGCGCACCAGTACCGAGGGGCCTGACTACTTTCATAAAGTTGTCGATTGCCAGTGGGCATGTCCTGCCCACACGCCGGTTCCAGAATATATACGCCTGATCGCCGAAGGCCGATACTCCGACGCCTACATGGTCAACTGGAAGTCGAACGTCTTTCCGGGGATTCTCGGGCGGACCTGCGACCGCCCTTGCGAACCCGCCTGCCGGCGCGGCCGGGTTGAAGACGAGCCGGTCGCCATCTGCCGGTTGAAGCGCGTCGCCGCCGACAACAAGGGCGACATCACGGCCAGGCTGCCCGCGCCGCTGGCGGTGTCGAACGGCAAGCGGATCGCCCTGGTGGGCGCCGGCCCGGCTTCTCTCACCGTCGCCCGCGACCTCGCCCCTCTGGGGTACGAACTGACCCTGTTCGACGGCGAGACCAAGTCCGGCGGTATGATCCGCAGCCAGATCCCCCGCTTCCGCCTACCCGAAGAAGTCATCGACGAGGAGGTCGGCTACATCACCGGCCTGGGGATGGAGGTCCGGCTGGGCGAACGCATCGACAGCCTGAAAGCCCTGCTGGCCGAGGGCTATGACGCCGTCTTCGTCGGCTCCGGCGCGCCGCGCGGCCGCGACCTGGACCTGCCGGGCCGGCAGGAGGCCGCAGCCAATATCCACATCGGCATCGACTGGCTCTCCAACGTCTCGTTCGAACACGTCGACAAGATCGGCAAGCGGGTCATCGTGCTCGGCGGCGGCAACACCGCCATGGACTGCTGCCGGACCTCGCGCCGGCTGGGCGGCGAGGACGTCAAGGTCATCGTCCGTTCCGGCTTCGAGGAAATGAAAGCCTCGCCTTGGGAAAAGGAAGACGCGATCCACGAGGATATCCCGATCCTCAACTATCTGGTCCCTAAGGCCTTCACCCACGAAAACGGCAAACTGACCGGCGTCACCTTCCAGAAGGTCCGCCCCGAGTTCGACGACAAGGGGCGGCGCAAGCTGGTCCCGTCAGGCGAACCCGACCAGCATTTCGAATGCGACGACATCCTGATCGCGGTTGGGCAGGAGAACGCCTTCCCTTGGATCGAGCGGGACATCGGCCTGCAGTTCGACGAATGGGGCATGCCCCAGGTCGATCCCCTCTCCTTCCAGTCCACGGCGTCGAACGTCTTTTTCGGGGGCGACGCGGCCTTTGGCCCGAAGAACATCATCTGGGCCGTGGCGCACGGCCACGATGCGGCGATCTCCATCGACCAGTTCTGCAAAGGCGAGGACGTGGCCATACGCCCGCCGCCCATGACCACCCTGGTCAGCCAGAAGATGGGCATCCACGAGTGGAGCTATGACAACGATCCGGCCAATGACGGCCGCTACAAGGTGCCGCTGCGCGGCAAGGCCGAGGCGCTGAAGGATGTGCGGCTTGAGGTCGAACTCGGCTTCGCCCGTGAGATGGCCTACCGCGAGACCCAGCGCTGCCTCAACTGCGACGTCCAGACCGTGTTCGCCGAGGCCGCCTGCATCGAGTGCGACGCCTGCGTCGATATCTGCCCGGTGGACTGCATCACCTTCACGCCAAACGGCGACGAGGAGGACCTGCGCAGTCGCCTCAGCGCCCCGGCGCTCAACGCCGATCAGGCCCTGATGGTCTCGGGAGAACTCAAGACCGGCCGGGTGATGGTGAAGGACGAGGACGTCTGCCTGCACTGCGGCCTCTGCGCCGAGCGTTGCCCGACCGGGGCCTGGGACATGCAGAAGTTCCTGTTGGAAATGACCCACGCGGGGGGATCATGCCGCTAGAGGCGCTCAACGACTTCGTCGTCAAGTTCGCGAACGTAAACGGGTCTGGATCGGCGAGCGCCAACGGCATGTTCGCCAAGGCGATCCTGCGGATGGGGGTGCCGGTCGCGGCCCGCAACATCTTCCCGTCGAACATCCAGGGCCTGCCCACCTGGTTCGAGGTGCGGATCACCGAGGCCGGTCACCTGGGCCGCCGGGGCGGCGTGGACCTGATGGTCGCGATGAACCCGCAGACCTGGGATCGCGACGTCGCCGAGATCGAGCCGGGCGGCTACCTCTTCTACGACTCCACGAAACCGCTGCCGCCGTCCAAGTTCCGCGACGACATCACCGTGGTCGGCGTGCCGCTGACCGCCATATGCAACGCGGCCTACCAACTGCCGCGCGAGCGACAGCTGTTCAAGAACATCATCTATGTCGGCGCGCTCGCCGCCCTGCTGGACATCGAGCTCGGCGTTATCGAGACCCTGCTGGCCGAACAGTTCGCCGGTCGAGATCGGCTGATCGCCGCCAACATCGCGGCCCTGCATATGGGCCGCGACTACGTCGCCGAAAACCTTAAACCTCTGCGCCTGCGCGTTCGCCGCGCCGACCAGATCGGCGACCGGATCTATGTGGAGGGCAACGCCGCCGCCGCCCTGGGCGCCGTCTATGGCGGAGCTAGCGTCTGCGCCTGGTATCCGATCACGCCCTCGACCTCGCTGGCCGAAGCCTTCACCGGCTATTGCGAGGACCTGCGCATCGAGCCCGGCACCGACAAGGCCCGTTACGCCATCGTCCAGGCCGAGGACGAGATCGCGTCCATAGGCATCGTCATCGGCGCCGGCTGGAACGGCGCGCGAGCGTTCACCGCCACGTCCGGCCCCGGCATCTCACTGATGACCGAGTTCATCGGCCTCTCCTATTTCGCTGAAATTCCGGCGGTGATCTTCGACGTTCAGCGCGGGGGTCCCTCGACCGGCATGCCGACCCGGACCCAGCAGGCCGACCTGCTCGCGGCCGCCTATGCCGGGCACGGAGACTCCAAGCACCCGCTGCTGCTGCCGGCCGACCCGGGCGAGTGCTTTGAGATGGGCAGCCTGGCCTTCGATCTCGCCGACCGGCTGCAGACCACGATCTTCGTCATGCTCGACCTCGATATCGGCATGAACGAGTGGCTGACCAAGCCCTTCGAATGGGACGATGAGCGCAAGCTCGATCGCGGCAAGGTCATGACCTATGACGACCTTGAGGCCGGGCGCGACTTTGGCCGGTATCTGGAGGTCGACGGCGACGGTATCGCCTACCGCACCTATCCCGGCACCCACCCGACCAAGGGCGGCTATTTCACCCGCGGCACCTCGCGCAATCCTTACGCCCGCTACAGTGAGGAGGGCTCGGTCTATGTCGGCAACATGGAGCGGCTGCTGCGCAAGTTCGACACCGCGCGCAGTCTGGTCCCCGCCCCCATCCGCCGCGACGCCAAACGCGCCACCCGCGACGGGGTGATCTTCTTCGGCTCCAGCACCCCGGCCGTCCACGAGGCGCTGGACGACCTGGAGCACCGCGGCCTGCACCTCGACGCCCTGCGTGTCCGCGCCTTCCCCTTCCCCGACGAGGTGTTCGCCTTCATCGCCGCCCACGACCGAATCTTCGTGATCGAACAGAACCGTGACGGTCAACTCCGCTCGCTGCTGATCAACGAGGGCGACGTCGATCCATCGCGCCTCACCGCCGTCCTGCACTACGACGGCACCCCGATCACCGCCCGCTTCATCGCCAGCACGGTGCAAGGGTTGATGGCCGACCGGACGCCGATCCACGAGGCCGCCGAATGACCTACATCACCAAGCCCCAGCTGCATCACCCTCTACTTAAGCCCAACGCGCTGGGCTTCACCCGGCGCGACTACGAGGGTTCGGTCTCCACCCTCTGCGCCGGCTGCGGCCACGACTCGATCTCGGCCGCGATCATCCAGGCCTGCTACGAACTGGACCTGCCGCCGCACCGGATCGCCAAGCTGTCGGGGATCGGCTGCTCGTCAAAGACCCCGGACTATTTCCTCGGCAACTCCCACGGCTTCAACACCGTGCACGGCCGCATGCCCTCAGTGCTGACCGGCGCCAACCTCGCCAATCGCGACCTGATCTATCTGGGCGTCTCGGGCGACGGGGACTCGGCCTCGATCGGGCTTGGCCAGTTCGCCCACTCGATCCGGCGCGGCGTGAACATGCTCTACATCGTCGAGAACAACGGGGTTTACGGCCTGACCAAGGGCCAGTTCTCCGCGACGTCGGACAAGGGTTCGAAGTCCAAGAAGGGCGTGATCAACCACGACGCCGGCATCGACCTGGTCAGCCTGGCGCTGCAAATGGGCGCCACCTTCGTGGCCCGCTCGTTCTCCGGCGACAAGGCCCAGCTCGTCCCGCTGATCAAGGCGGCGCTGAGCCATCGCGGCGCGGCCTTCATCGACTGCGTTAGCCCCTGCGTGCAGTTCAACAACCACGCCGGCTCCACCAAGTCCTACGACTATGTCCGCGAGCACAACGAGGCGGTGAACCAGATGGACGTCATCCCACATCGCGACACCATCACCGTCGACTACCGGCCAGGCGAGACCGTACCGGTCACCCAGCACGACGGCTCCATCCTGCAACTGCACAAGCTGGCCGAGCACTACGATCCTTCCGACCGCGTCGGAGCGCTCGCCTATCTCCAGTCCCGCCAGGCGCTCGGCGAGATCGTCACCGGCCTGCTATTCCTGGATCCCGAGGCCCGCGACCTGCATGAAAACCTCGGCACGGTCGAGGCCCCGCTCAACACCCTCACCGAGCGCGAGTTGACGCCTGGGGCCGCGGCGCTCGCCAGGGTCAACGCAGCCTTGCGCTAGTCGCGCGAAACGGGCCCAACCGGCCGTAACCTGACCGTCTACTCCCGTCGCCCAGCGTGGGAGGCAGGGGTTTGACCGGATGGCTTGACCGTCCGGCCGCTGGAAGTGTGCGTCAACGGGAGGCTCCCGTCTTGACCGACTTTGACCACAAACTCGCACCGCACGAAGTTCGCAGGATCGCCGCCGACGCTTTCGTGTTCGGCTTTCCGCTCGTCTTGGTCGATCTGGTTCGGCGCGCCCACCCGGTCGGCGCCAATCAGGTCCTGCACCTGCCCGACGACGCCGCCGACGTGGCGCCCGGGCTTGGCGGCGGCGATCCTCGTCTGGTGCAGTCCAGCGCCTGGATCGACCTGTCGGCTGGCCCGATGGTCGTCATGCTGCCCCCGGTGGGCAAACGGCGCCTGACCCTAACCCTGGTCGACGCCTGGGGAGACGCGGTGCCCGGTCTTAAGGTGCTGCAGGATCACGTCGAGGGCCAAAGCCTGATCATCGCCGGCCCCCGGCGGCGGGACGAACTCAAGCCTAGCCTGACGGTGCTACGGGCCGCGACCGACGCCGTGTGGCTGGTCACCCGACTGGCGGCGGACAGCATCGCCGACCGCGAGGCGGCCCACGCCCTCCTCGCCGGCCAGCGGATCAAATCCTACGATGAGGCCAACCCGCCACCGACCTTCGCGCCGCCGATCCTGGAGCCGCCGGCAAGGGCCTCGATCGAAGCGATCGCCAACCTGCCGCCTGAGATATTCCTTCATCGCCTGGCGGTGCTGCTCGCACGTCACCCCCATGCGCGAACGGAGGGCGACCTTAAGGCCTTGGAGCAGGTCGGCGTGACGCCGGGCCGGCCCTACGTCCCGCCGCCGCATGACAGCAAGGAATACCAGGCTGTCGTCCGCGGGCTGGCCGATGGGCTCGCCAGAATCAAACATGCCGCCAAGCCCGCGCACCCGGTTGGCGGTTGGGGTCTGTTGTACGCCCCCGCTCCACACTTCGGCCCTCTGGACCGCGCCGGCGCGGCGATGGCGGGTCTTGGTGCTCCGGCCCCTGACAGCATCATGCATCTGATCTGCGAGACCGATCACGACGGTCGGCCCCTCAGCGGCGCCGAGCGCTACGAATGCCGTTTTGCGCCAGACGGACAGCCCCCTGTCGAGGCTTTCTGGTCGTTGTCGCTCCACAACCGTCCGCCACACGGCGAACTTCTGCTGCATCGCTACGCCCTTGGCGACCATGATCGGTTGCAGCCGGAACCCAATGGGGAGTTGGCCTTGCTGATCCAGCATACGCCGCCCTCGTCAGGCCTGGCCGCCAACTGGCTTCCCTCGCCCTCCGGGGAGTTCGCCGTCGTTCTCCGGCTGCATGGTCCCCGGGGGCCGGCGCTGGACGGCACCTGGGCTCCCCCACCGCTCCGCCGTGTTGAGGCCGCCGCCAGGCGAGCCTAGGGTCAATCGCCGCGCCCACTCGGGCGAAGACCTGATCGTCAGGCCCGCGAAGCGGACTTTCATTATTCGGACCCGGCGCAGCGCCCCCCGTAGCGCCGGGCGGATCGGGCGACGCCTGATCTCTCCTCGACCCGGCCCCGCGCGCGCATGGCGTGGGGCCACCTTCGTCTCAACAGGCCAGGTGATGCAGTTTCCACCGCCTCTTCACGCGACCTCAAAGGCCCCTGGCGCGGCGCTGCTCGCGCTTGGCCCGCCCATGCGGCGCGGGGTGGAAGCCCATGGGCGACTCTATAGGACCGCCTGCTGGACCGAAGACCTGCGCGCGACCGAGCCCGCGCAGGAGCGCCATGTCCTCGATCTTCGGATTTGACCTTAGTTTACGCGCCGAGCCCGCCCTGCCCAATACGGCTCCCGCAACTCCCGCCGCAGGATTTTGCCCGAGGCATTGCGGGGCAGGACCTCGATGAAGTCGATGCTCTTGGGGGACTTGAACGCTGCAATGCGTGAACGTGCGAAGGCGATGATACCCTCAGGATCGGGCGTCGTCCCAGGCTTCAAGACCACAATAGCCTTCACAGCTTCGCCCCAGACGTCGTCGGGCACCCCGATCACCGCGACCTCGGCCACGTCCGGGTGTCCGTAGACCGCGCTCTCCACCTCGGCCGGATAGATATTTTCAGCGCCGGAGATGATCATGTCCTTCACCCGGTCATGGATGAAGAGATAGCCGTCCTCGTCCAGATAGCCGGCGTCGCCCGTCCGCAACCACCCGTCGTCGCCGACCGTGGCGGCCGTGGCCTCGGGCAAGCGCCAATAGCCCGCCATGTTGGAGACCGAGCGCACCGCCACCTCGCCGACCGTGTTGGGCGGCAGGCTTGTCCCAGCCTCGTCGACGACCTTCAGCTCGACACCGGGCATCGGCAGGCCGGCGGCGCGCATTCGCGGCGCCCCGTTCGGATCGTGGTCCTCCGGCGGCAGATAGACGATGGTGCCGCAGGTCTCGGTCATCCCGTACTGCTGGCAGAAGCCGCAGCCGAAGATCTCCATGCACTCGCGCAGCAGATCCAGCGGGATCGGGCTGGCACCATAGAGGATGTATTTGAGGCGGCTGTAGTCAACCTCCCGCGCGCGCGGCTGACGCACCACGATTTGCAGCGCCGCCGGCACCATGAACATCTTGGAGATACCGTCCCGCTCGATGAAATCGAGCACTTTGGTCGGGTCGAACTCGCGCGCCACCACGCCCTTGGCGCCATTGACCAGCCCGACAATCCCCCAGCCCGTGCCGCCGATGTGCCCAACGGGCATGGCCACCAGGCTGATGTCGTCCGGCCCCCAGCGGTTCCACGCCATCTCGGCCTCGGCCGCCTTGCGGCGCCCGCCCAGGATGTTCAGGTGGCTCAGCATCGCCCCTTTCGGCCGCCCGGTCGTACCCGATGTATAAAGTTGGACGGCGACCTCGTGCTCATCGAGGGGCCATTGCGGGTCCTGCGCCGACTGAGCGTCGCGCC
The DNA here is from genome assembly GCA_040391295.1 of Phenylobacterium sp. Classification (GTDB taxonomy): domain Bacteria; phylum Pseudomonadota; class Alphaproteobacteria; order Caulobacterales; family Caulobacteraceae; genus Phenylobacterium. Next base: position 34,524 of record JBEBYB010000006.1, read on the forward strand.
AGGCTTCAAAACTCGGCCAGCCGGGCGGCCCCGGCTCCATAGCCACGATCTTCACGCCTGGGAGTTCGGGGGCGATCTGGATCGCGCAATTCACGACCTCGGGACCAACGAACAGCATCTTCGCCTCGGCGTCGCCGGCGATGTAGGCGACCTCCGGCGGTGCGAGACGCCACCCGATCGGGGCCATCACCACCCCGATCTTGGTCGCGCCGAACAGCAGCTCGAAATAGTGGTCGCTGTTCTTGCCCAGATAGGCGATGCGGTCGCCCTTCTTGAGCCCCTCGGCGAGCAGGGCTTGGGCCGCCTGGTTGGTCCGCCGGTCGAACTCGGCGAAGCTGGTTTCTCGTCCCTCGAACACCAGCGCCGTCGCCGCAGGCCGCCGCTGGGCGTGATAACGCGGCACGTCGGCCAAGGTCCTCATGGCCTCGAAGTCGATGGTCTGGTCGGGTTGTTCTGTCGTGGCCAATGCCATCAGGCGTCCCTTCTCAAAGGCCCAACACCAGGCGGGCGATGATGTCCCGCTGGATCTCGTTCGAGCCGCCATAGATCGTGGCGGCTCGGTCGTTCAGGTATCGCGGCATGGCCGTCAAAGCGCCTGCCGGTCCTATGGGCGGAACGTTCGAACCTGGCTGCCGGGCGTCGGGTTGGTCGGCCCCGCCGTAGAATCCCGCCGTTTCCAGCGCCAGTTCATCGACCATCTGCAGGGCCTCGGCCCCCTGCGCCTTCAGCATCGAGGACGCAGGTCCAGGATTGGCCCCGGACGCCAGGGCGGCCAGGGTTCGCTGCTCGGCGATTTCGATGGCGGTCACCGCGATCTCCGCCGCCATCAGCTTGGCGCGGAAGGCCGCCTCGGTCAGGAGCCCAGCCTCCCAGGCTAGGTCGCGCACCCGTTCAAGCATGACCTGGAGCCCCGGCGCCGAACTGCCGCCCCGCTCGAACTCCAGCAAGTATTTGGCGACCGTCCAGCCCTTGTTCTCTTCGCCGACCCGGCCGGAGACCGGGACCCGAACATCTTCGAAGAACACTTCGTTGACCTCGTGCTCGCCGGCCAGGGTGATGATCGGGCGAACACGAATGCCCGGCGTGGACATGTCCAGCAGCAAGAAGGTGATCCCCGCCTGCGGTTTGCCGGTGGTGTCGGTCCGGACCAGGCAGAACATGCGGTTGGCCCAATGGGCGTGGGTGGTCCACAGCTTGGAGCCCGACAGCACGTAGTCGTCGCCGTCGCGCACCGCCCGCAGCCCGAGCGCCGCCAGGTCCGAGCCGGCCTGAGGCTCCGAATAGCCCTGGCACCAATAGTCCTCGCCCGAGAGGATCCGTGGCAGGTAGTGCGCCTTCTGCTCGGGCGTGCCGAAGCCCATGATCACCGGTCCGACCATCCGCAGGCCCATGGGCGCGAGGCCCGGCGCCCCGGCCCGCGCGCACTCGGCGGCGAAGATATGCCGCTGCATCACATCCCAGCCTGGCCCGCCGTATTCGACGGGCCAACTGGGCGCGGCCCAACCCCTGGCATGCAGGATCTTCTGCCAGGGCAGGCTGTGGCGCTTGTCGGTGAAGACGCTGGTCGCCCGGCGCCCGACCTCACGCAGTTCCGGGGTCAGCGAGGCGTCGAGGAAGGCGCGCACCTCGTCGCGAAACGCCAACTCCTCATTTGTGAGATCGAGGTTCACCGGCCGCCCCCTAGAACTTAGCCCTCAAGGTGAGGCCATAGGTCCGCGGCGGGGCCAGGAAGGTGGCGAATGTCCCGGTCTGCAGCGGCTGGTCCACGACCACCTGGTGATAGTCCTCGTTGGTCAGGTTCTGCGACCACAGTTCAGCCGACCAGCGCTTGTCGGGCGAGCCCAGCACGACCCGTGCATTGACCAGGGTCATCGGCTTCTGAGACTTCAGCGGATCGAGGTTCGAACCGGTGTTGTACTCCGAGGTGTACTTGGCCGAGATGCTGGCGCGGAACTCCAGATTATCGCTGATCGGGGTCTCATAGCTGACCGTCCCGGCGCCCGACCACAGCGGGGCGTATGACAGGCGGGTGTTCGGCAGGCGCGGTGAAACGCCGGGCGGTGGGACAAAGTCCCCGAACTGGGTTTCAGCGTAGGTCACCCCGCCGGTGAAGCTGAGGCCCTTGAGCGGCGTGCGCCACATCAGGTCGAAGTCGACCCCGCGCGAGACGACTTCCGGGATCGAGGCCACCAGCCAGCTGATCCCCGTATAGGTGTTGAGCTGGAAATCCTCAAAGGTCTGGTGGAAGATCGTGGCGTTGGCCACCAGCCCGTAACCAAGCGTGTTGGTCTTCACGCCAAGTTCGTAGCTGGTCACCGTCTCGGCCGGGAAACTGGTGTCCGGGTCGATCACCCCGATGGCGCGGCGCGAGCGATCCAGATTGAAGCCGCCGCTCTTGAAGCCCTCGGCGTAGGACGCATAGGCCATGATCCCCTCGTTGAACCGGTAGGCGGCCTTCAACGTACCGCCCCAACGGCCCTCGCCCTGCTTCTGGTGGGTGGTCGCATTGTCAAAGGCGGGGTCGGAGTGCGGCGCGCAGAGCGCGGAGCGAGCTTGCGGCGGAATCGGCCGGGCGATGGCCGCCGCGCAGGCCGCCGCGGGAACCGAGTTGGTGTAGTGGCTGTCGACGGTCTTCTCATCGTCGGAGTAGCGCAGGCCCAGCGTCAGCTCGAGGGCGTCAGTCACCTTCCAGCTGTTGTTGGTGAACAGCGCCCAGCCCTTGGAGCTGTGGTCGAAGCTGTCGCGCGGCCCCTGGCCGGCCGGGAAGTTCGTGCCGGGCGGCAGGCCCGTCAGCGCCGAGACCAAGGTCGGATTGGCTCCCTGCGAGAGCAGAAGGCTGAAATATGGCTCATAGGCGCTGCCGAACGTTGTGGCGGACCGGGCCCGCAAGGCTTCGTCGGAATAGAAGAAGCCGACCAGCCAGTTCACCTTCTCGGTCGCACCCGCCAGCCGCAGTTCCTGCGACAGCGTCTTGATCTGGCTGAAACTCGAACCGTCGGTGTCGCGATACCAGATGTCGGCCGAGGAGAAATCGATGTCCGAGCCGTTCTCGGCCCGCCACTCGCGATAGGCGGTGATCGAGGTCAGCGAGATATTCTCGTTGATGTCCCAGTCGAGCTGAGCCGAAACGCCCCGGTCGCTGATCTTGGAGCCCATGTCGCGGTTGGCGTTCGCCACGCGGTCAAAGGGATTGGGCGGGCGGATCACGCCATTGTCGGCGGCCAGGGCGTCAACCAGCGGCGCGGTTGGACCCGCGACGGTGACGAAGTTGACGCAGCAGTGCTCGTCACGCTCTGACAGGTCAGCCAACACCTTCACGACCACGGCGTCGGTGGGGGCGATCAGCAACTGGCCCCGCACGGTGTAGTAGTTCTGGTCGGTGTCGTCCGTCCGCGTCCGGGGTCCCGCGCCGACCAGGACGTCGGCGAAGCCGTCACGCTCGCGCTTGGCGACATAGAGGCGGCCAGCCATCAGATCGCCGGCGATCGGGCCGGTCACGCTGGCCGACAGGCCACGCGCGCCGTAGTTGCCGAAGGTCAGCTCGGCGTCGGCCCCGAACTCAAATGACGGCGGCTTGGTGATGACGTTGATGACGCCGGCCGAGGTGTTCTTGCCAAACAGCGTGCCCTGCGGACCCTTCAGGATTTCGACCCGTTCGAGCTCGCCAAGATCGCCGAAGGCGACGCTGCTGCGCGAGCGATAGACGCCGTCGATGACCGTGCCGACCGACGATTCCAGGCCCGGATTGTCGCCGATGGTGCCGACACCGCGGATTCGCGCGGAGGTCTGAGCCTCGCTGGTCGATGAGGTGACACTGAGGCCGGGAGCCAGGACCTGAAGATCCTTGATGTCGCGAACGCCGGCGTCCTGCAACTGGCGCTGCGGCAACGTCGTGACGACGACGGGCACGTCTTGCAGATTCTGCTCGCGTTTCTGGGCGGTGACCACCAGTTCGGCGACCATGCCGGCATCCTGGGCGACAGCTGGCCCCGCCGCGCAGGCAGCCGCCAAAATCGCCCATGAGGCGTTGCGCATCATATGTTTCATCGTCCCTCCCAGCGCCGCCCTTGATTGGCGGCTTGTTATGTCGCGGCGATCTTGCGCCACGCTGCACCGATGGTTGCGCAACCCCGTCGGGAACGACAAGCTAGCGAAAGTGATAGGATCGCCTCCGCGATCAGGAGATTGGCCGGCGCATGACGAGCACGACAGCCCAGGTCGAGCAGGAACTGGTCCAGGCCCTGGCCGTCCGGGTCCGTGACGAGGGCCTGAAGATCGGCCTGCCCTACATCGCCGTCAGCGCCGATGTCGGCGACCCCGAACCGATGCTCGGCGCCGATGGGCGACCGCTTGCCGAAACCCTTTTCGAATGGCTGGATCCCGGCCTGCATTATTGGAAAGATCGCGGTTTCGCCCTCCGCTCGTCTTTTGTTTTCGGGGCCCGCTACACGGCCGAACCGTTCTTTTTCGCAGACGGCCGGTTCGGGACGTGGCGGCCCGCCGCACGCCTTGAACGGATTGAGGTCGCGCAAGCGTCCGAGCGCCCCGTCGGCACCGCGATCGTGGCGCCGGCCCACTTGCCGGGCGGGATTATCGGCGCGGTGGTGTGGGCTTCACCCGACGCCTTCGACATCCGCCCGACGTTCGCGCGCGAGGCGGCTGGCCTTCATGCCCTCACCTTGAAGATGCTCGCCGCCTACCATGACCTCGGCGTCGCGGCCGCCTCCGCGGAGGTCCGGCTGACCCGGCGCGAGATCCAGTGTCTGAAGTGGGCCGCCGACGGCAAGACCGACGCCGACATCGGGGAGATCATGAAGATCTCGACGCCGACCGTTCGGTTCCACATGCGCAATGCGGCCGACAAGATGGGCGTCGCCGGGCGCTCGCAAGCCGTCCATCATGCAACCACCCTGGGTTACATCGGCGAACGCAAGACTCGGTCGCGGACCTCGCTGGCCGCCGAGTGATCAAGGTTGACCCGGCGCCATAAGGCGCCGGGTCTCAGGCTTCCTATTCGGCCGGGGCCAAGACCGGCCCGGCGTCCACGCGGCGCCAACGCGCCGCGATCTCCAGCACGACCTGGGTGATCGCCGGCAGCACCAGCAAGGTCAGGGCGGTCGCGGTGATCAGGCCGCCGATCACCACCATGGCCAGAGGCTTCTGCACCTCTGCTCCGGTTCCTGTGGCCACGGCCATCGGAATGAAGCCGATGGCCGGCACCATGCCCGTCATCACGACCGGCCGGACCTTCTCCATCGCCCCCTCGATAATCGCTTGGCCGAGCGCCACGCCCTCAGCCAGACGCTGGCGGATGCTGGTCATCACGACGAGGCCGTTCAGGACGGCCACCCCCGCCAGCACGATGAAGCCGACGGCGGCCGAGACCGAAAAGTTGATCCCCGACATCGCCAGGGCGAAGACGCCCCCGCTGAGCCCCAGAGGTACGGCGATGAACACCGCAAGCGCCGGAGCAAAGCCGCCAAGCGCCAGATAGAGCAGCGCGAAGACCGCCGCAAAGCAGATCGGCACGACGATCGCCAACCGCTGGGAGGCGGCCTGCAGGTTCTGGAACTGACCGCCCCACTCGATCCAGGTGCCCGGCGGCAAGGCCACGGACTCGACCTTCGGACGCGCCTGCGTGACGAAGGAGCCCACGTCGCGGCCCCGAACATTGGCCTGGACGACCACGCGGCGCTTGCCGCCTTCCCGGCTGATCTGGTTCAGCCCCTCGGCGTGGTTGAAGCGCGCCAACTGGCTGAGCGGCACCGACCGACGAACCTGACCTGGTTCTTGCGGCAGCATGACCGGGAGCGCCCCCAGGGCGTCCAGGTCATTGCGACTGGCCTGGGGAACCCTCACGACGACGTCGAACCGACGGTCGCCTTCGAACAACAGGCCGGCCTCGCGTCCGGCCATGGCGGCGGCGACGGTGTCGGCCACCTCCTCCACCGTCAGCCCGAACCGCCCGATCGCCGCGCGATCGAACTGCACGTCGAGGGTCGGGGCGCCGGTCACCTGCTCGACCCGAACGTCGGCTGCGCCTGGCGTCGATTGCAGCGCCGCCGCGATACGGGCGCCGGTGGCGCTCATCTGGTCGAGGTCGTCGCCATAGATCTTCACCGCGACATCGCCGCGAACACCGCCGATCAGTTCGTTGAAGCGCAGTTCGATCGGCTGGCTGAGCTCATAGCCCTGGCCGATCAGCGCGTTGGCCTTGGCCTCGACGCGGGCGATCACGTCCTCCTTGGTGTTGACGCCCTTCGGCCACGCCTTCTGCGGTTTGAGCATCACGAAGCCGTCGGAGATGTTCGGCGGCATCGGATCGGTGGCGACCTCGGCCGTGCCGGTCTTGGAGAACATATAGTCCACCTCCGGCAGGCTGGTGATCGCCCGTTCGACGCCCCGCTGCATTCGCACGGACTGTTCGAGCGAGGTCGATGGAACCCTCTGCGAGGCCAGGGCCAGATTCTGCTCATCGAGTTGGGGCATGAACTCCTGCCCCAGGAAGGTGAAGGTCGCCCCGGCCAGGACGAAGACGCCCGCCGCCGCGCCGATGAAGGGCCATGGCCGCGCTACCGTCTGGCGCAGGACCGGTTCGTAGTGCTGCTTGATCCTGGCGATGGCCCAGACCTCTTTCTCGGCGACCTTGCCCCGGATGAGCAGAGCGATCATCGCCGGCACGAAGGTCAGCGACAGTACAAAGGCCGCCGCCAGGGCCAACATCAGAGTGATGGCCATCGGCGCGAAGGTCTTGCCCTCAACGCCGGTGAACGTCAGCAGCGGCGCGAAGACCAGGAAGATGATCCCCTGGCCATAGACCGTAGGCCGGATCATCTCCTGCGAGGCCAGCATGGTCTCTTCCAGCCGCTCACCCAGGTCGAGCAACCTGCCCTCGCGATGCTGACGCTCGGCCAGTCGGCGCAGACAGTTCTCGATGATGATCACCGCCCCGTCGACGATCAGGCCGAAATCGAGCGCCCCCAGGCTCATCAGGTTGCCCGAGACCCCCAGCACGTTCATCCCCATCCCGGTCATCAAGAACGAGATCGGAATGATCAGCACGGCGATCAGCGCGGCGCGGACGTTGCCGAGCAGGAAGAACAGCGCGATGGCGACCAGCAGGGCGCCCTCGAAGAGGTTTCGCTGCACGGTCGCAATCGTGGCGTTGACCAGCTTCGAACGGTCTAGGGCCGGCGTAACCTTCACCCCGACCGGCAACGATTTTTCGATGGTCTCCAGCTTCTCGCCGACCGCCTTGGCGACGGTGCGGCTGTTCTCGCCGATCAGCATCAGGGCGGTGCCGATCACCACCTCGTGGCCGTCCATACTGGCCGCGCCGGTCCGCAATTCGCCGCCGATCCTGACGGCGGCCACATCCCTGACCCGTACTGGAACCCCGCCGCGGGTGGCGATGACCGCGTCGGATATCTCGTTGATCGAACGAATGCGGGCGTCGGCGCGGACAAGATAGGCTTCGCCGCCCCGCTCCAGGAAGTTGGCCCCGACCGAGAGGTTCGCAGCTTCCAAAGCCTTGGCCAGTTCGGAGAACGAAACGCCGTAGGCGCTGAGCTTCACCGGATCGGGCTCGACCAGATAGTGCTTCTGGAATCCGCCGATCGAGTCGATGCCGGCCACGCCGGGCACGGTCCGCAGCTGGGGACTGATGATCCAGTCCTGCACCGTCCGCAGATAGGCGCTGCGCGCGATGTCGTCGGTGAGCCGCTCGCCCTCCGGAGTGAGGAAGCTGCCGTCCGACTGCCAGCCGGTCTGGCCGTCCTTGACCGGCGCGCCCTTCCCACCCGGATTGGCGAAGTCGACGGTGTACATGAAGACTTCGCCCAGCCCGGTGGTGACCGGACCGATCTGTGGCTGCACGCCCTCGGGCAGTTCATCACGCGCCTGGGCCAGTCGTTCGCTGACCTGCTGGCGGGCGAAGTAGAGATCGACGTCGTCCTTGAAGACCGCCGTCACCTGCGAGAACCCATTGCGCGACACCGAGCGCGTGGACTCCAGTCCGGGGATGCCGGCCAGCGCCGTCTCCACCGGGAAGGTCACCCGCTTCTCGATCTCGATGGGCGAGAGGCTCGGATCAGTGGTGTTGATCTGCACCTGGTTGTTGGTGATGTCGGGCACGGCGTCGATCGGCAGTTTCGACAGTTGCCAGACCCCGATCCCGGACAGAATCGCGATGATGAAGATGACCGCCCAGCGCGCCCGGACGGATAGGGCCATGAGACCTGAGATCATGACTAGTGCGCCTCGCCTTCGCCCTTGCCCAACTCAGCCTTGAGCAGGAAGGCGTTGCGGGCCGCGATGGACTGACCGCCCGTCAGGCCGCTGACGACCTCGGCTCGGCCGGCGCCGCGTTGGCCGATGGTCACTGGCCGCGCCTCGAAGCCTTTGGCGGTTCGCACGAAGACCACGTCACGGCCTCCAAGGCTCTGCACCGCCTCGTCCGGAACCACGATGGCCTTGGAGGCGGCCGCCGCGGTTGGAATGATCCGAGCCCGGACCGGCTGTCCCGGCTGCAGGCCGTCGGGCGATACATCCACGATCGCGGCCGCCGCCCGCGTCTCGGGGTTGAGGCCCGGGGTGATCGAGCGGACCTTGCCCTCAAGCGTGCGGCCATCGGCGGTTTCGACAACCACCCGGTCGCCGGGCGCGATCCTCGGCGCGTCCATGCCGCTGATCGAGGCCTCGACGTGAACCAACTTCGGATCGGTGATGCGGAACAGCTCGGTTTCAGGCTGGACGAAGGCGCCCAGGCTCAAGGACGTCGCCGTGACCCGTCCGGAGATCGGACTGGCGACGACGACGCCGCGACCATCGGCGGTGACGTTCGCCGCTCCGGCGGCGACCTGCGCACGGCGCGCCTCAGCATTGGCGGCCGCAGCCTCGGCCTGCGCCAGCTCATAGTCCTGGCGGGCGGAGACACGTTGCTCGAACAGACGGCGTTCGCGGGCTAGCGTCGTCTGGGCCAGAGTGGCGCGAGCCGAGGCGACGGTGCGGTCCGCGGCGATCTGCGCGGCCTCCCGGCTTTCGACGACAGCGAGGGCCTCCCCGGCCCGAACGGGATCGCCAAGCCGCTTGAAGATCTGCGTCACCGCGCCTGCGGCCCGGGCCGTCAGCACCGCTTCACCGCCCGGCGTCGCGGCGACAGCGCCTTGCGCCAGGACCTCGCCCGCAAAGCCGCCGACCGACACCGGCTGAACCAGGATTCCGGCGGCGGCGATCGCTTCAGGCGTCATCTCAAGAACTTCGGCTTCGCCTTCCGTGTGCTCATCTTCCGCATGTTCGCCCGCCACGGCGGCGGTAGCGCCGATCCCGGCGGTTATCTTGGCCAGACCAAACCCTCCGACGCCCGCGATCAGGATCGCCGCCGCAGCGCCGCCATAGAGACGGGACTTGTCTTTATTCACGGTTGTTCTCCGAACGGAGCGCGGCCTTGCAGCCGTGCGAGGGCGGCCTGGGCGCTCAAGCGCTCCACGGCTGCGTCCAGGGTCTGGGCGCGCGCGTCAGCGAGCGCGCGGCGGGCGTTTAGCAACTCGACCAGGGCCAGCTTGCCGGCCTCATATCCGATGCGGGTCAGGCGATAGGCCTCGTCGGCCGTGCGCTCGCCTTCGCGGGCCGCGAGCAGCCGGCTGTCGGTCGCGTCGATACGTGCGACACCGGCCATGGCCTGCGCCTGGGCGTCCAACCTGGCGGCTTCCAGGCGCGCCTCGGCCGCGCTCAGCTCGGCCTGGGCTGCGCTGATATTGCCGCGATTGCGATCGAACAGCGGGAACGGCGCCGAGAGCCCGGCGACCATGGCCGTGGAGTCGTCCTCCTGGAATTTGCGAAACCCGACCGAGACCGACAGATCCGGCGTCGCCAGGGCCTGTTCGACCCTGATCCTTCGGGCCGCAGCCTCGCGATCAGCCTGGGCCGCCAGATAGCTGGGGCTCGCCAAGGGGTCGGGCGCGGCGCCCGAAACGCTACGGTCAGCTTGCGCCAACAAGCCGGCGGGAATCGAGCTGATCGGGCTCGACGCGCCCGAGAGCGCGGTCAGGCCGCCAAAGGCCGTGGCGCGGGCGGCGCGCGCTTCGGCCAGGTCGGCGCGCGCGGCCTGGACGCCCGCCAGCGCCTGGACCCGGCGCAGGTCGGCCTCGCGGCCAGCCTCGACCAGCGCGCGCGCCACCCGGGCGTCGTCCTCGGCCAGGCTCAGCGCTTCGGTGGCGAGTTGGACGCGCCGGTCCGCCGCTTCGGCCCCGGCATAGGCGATGGCCAGGTCATAGGCGAACTGAGCGCCGGCCTCGGCGGCCCGGAGCCTGGCGGCTTCAACCTCGGCTCGGCCCACGGCGACGCGGGCCGGCCGCTTGCCGCCCAGTTCCAGGGTCTGTTCGACCGAGGCGGTCACCTCGGCGAGGTTCGAACCCTTGTAGGGGCCCGAACCGGAGAAGTTCTCAATTTCAACGCCGATAGTCGGATTGAGGCGCGCTCCGGCCTGGCGGGCCAGGCCGGTCGCCCGAGCGACCTCGGCGCGGGCCTCGGCCAAGCGCGGCGCGGCGGTCTGCGCCTGCCGGAGCAGTTCGGAATAAGGTGGCGCGGGATCGGCCAAGGCCGCGCCGCCGCTAAGCGCGACAGCCGATACGCCGATCAAAGCCGCACGAAGCAGCCCGCGGCTATGGTGGGAAGTCATGAAAATCCTCGCGTGATGACGGATGAGACGCGCAGGCGCGCGTGCGGTCCGTCAGCCGCGAGGAGGTCGTTCCAGGCCCGAAGGCGCCAAGGACGCGTGCCGCGAGGGCGGCGGCGTCAGATGGGCCTCGCCGGAGGTCGTAAGATGCATGCCAGCGGCAAATGCAGCCGCACCAAACCCGACCCCGTGGTGACAATGCCCGTGCGGGCAGACCGCGGCGGCCCCGCCTGAATGGTTGTCGTCCTGATGATCGCGGACCGAGAGCACCATGTCATGGGGCGCCCCGGTCACCGCGACCGCGCCGCTATCTTCCTTGCAGAGAAAGGCGTCGAAGGTCGGGCCGGCCAATAGGGTCGCGAGCAGGCAGACGGTCACCAGACCGCCAAGCTTGCGCCACCATGTTTCGAAACCCGACATCGACGCCTCTATAGCTGCGCGTGTGGCGAGCGGGAATGCGTTACAAAATCACGGTTTTCAGACGGCGCCTTGGCCTCCCCAAGCTCCTGCCGCGCTTGCACGGTGATTTGCCAGGCCGAGCGGAGGAAGACCCCCGCCAGGAAAACCCCGACCACGAGGTCAGGCCAGCGCGATCCGGTCACCGCGACCGCCACACCCGTCGCCGCGACCGCCAGGCACTGAATCATGTCGTTGCGCGTGCAGAGCCAGACCGAGCGCACATTAGCGTCGCCGTTCCGATAGCGGATCAGCAGCAGGGCGGCGAGCAGGTTGGCGGCGGCCCCGAACAGACCCAGCCCGGAGATCACGCCCGCTTCCGGCATGGCTCCGCTCACCGCGCGCCAGATTGCGAACCCCAAAATCCCCGCCGCCATGAGCGCCAAACTGCCGCTCTTGATCAGGGCCGCGCCGGCCCGCACCTGCACGCTTTTGCCGATGGCCCAGAGGCTTAGCGCGTAGGTCGCCGCGTCGGCCGCGAAATCCAGGGTGTTGGCTGTCAGCGATGCCGAGCCGGCCATCAGGCCGCCGACCGCGACAACAGCGAAGCCTACGAGGTTGATCGCGATGACGCCCATCAGGGCGCGGCGATAACCGACGGACGCCCCGTCGAAAACCACCGTGTGACCGCAACAGCCTCCACCGGCGGACGACTCGGACGCTGTGTTTTCAGATGAGGAGCAGCTGGACATGTCGCCACCTTGCATCCTCTAGCCACTAGAGGATCAAGCGCCTATTTTCAGCGCCCGAACAGGACGCCATCCCATGCAAGCCCTCTCCATCGGCGCCCTCGCCAAGGCGACGGACGTCAAGGTCACTACGATCCGCTTCTACGAGCAGATCGGCCTGCTGCCGCAGCCGCTGCGGGGTTCCAACGATCGCCGGATCTACGACGAGCAGACCTTGAGCCGCCTGGCCTTCATCAAGCATGCTCGCCAGCTCGGCTTTGCGGTCGACGCCATCCGCACCCTGCTGCAGCTCTCCGACAACCCAGACCAGTCTTGCGAGCAGGCCAACATCCTCGCCGCCGAACAACTGGCCGCCGTCGACAGCAAGATTTCCAGGCTGCAGGCCCTGCGCGGCGAACTCCAAAGGGTCGTGTCCGCGGCCTGCCAGGGCAGGGTCTCCGATTGCCGGGTGATCGAGGTGCTGAGCGACCATAATCACTGTGCGGCCGACCACGACGCGCCGGCCGCCCTCGCCTCTTAGGTCCGCGCGTAGTCGTCCTCGAAACGGACGATGTCATCCTCGCCGAGATAGCCGCCCGATTGAACCTCGATCACGCTGAGCGGCTGGTCTCCGGGATTGGCCAACCGGTGGCGCGCGCCCTGCGGGATGAAAACGGACTCATTGGCCCGGACCAGGACTTCCTCGTCCCCGATGGTGGCCAGGGCGACGCCGCTGACGACCACCCAATGTTCGGCGCGATGGGCGTGGCTCTGCAGCGACAGCTTGCAGCCCGGCGCGACGGTGATCCGCTTGACCTGAAAACCCTCGCCGCTGACGACGCTCTCATACCAGCCCCACGGCCGGCGCACCTGCCGCGCCTGAGTGGCCGGCTCGCGGCCGGCGGCGCGCAGCAGTTCGACGATACGCCCCACATCTTGTTCCGAGCCGCGATCAGCGACCAGCACGGCGTCCGGAGTCGCCACCACGATCAGGTCACGGACCCCCAGCGTGGCCACCAGCGGCCCCTCGCTGCGGACATAGGAGTTGGTCGTCGCCTCGGCGAAGGCCTCGCCGATCAGCACGTTCCCGTCAGCGGTCTTCTCGCCAAACGCCCAGAGCGCCGACCAGGCCCCGACGTCGGTCCAATCGAACTGGGCCTTGACCACTATCAGCCGGTCGGTCCGCTCGGTCAGGGCGTGGTCCAGGGAAATCGAGGGTCCGGCCTCGAAGGCGGCTTCGTCCAACCGTACAAAGTCCAGGTCGCGCCGCGCGTCCTCCAGCGCTCGTTTCGCCGCCAGCAGAACGCCCGGTTCATGGCGTTCCAATTCGTCGATCACCAACTGAGCCGGCGCCAGCAACAGGCCGCTGTTCCAGAGGTGCCCGCCGCCTTTCAGCATCGCCTCTGCGGTGATCGGGCTGGGCTTTTCGATAAACTGCTCGACGCGATAGGCGTCGGGGTCGCTCTCCAACGCCGCCCCTGGCCGGATGTAGCCGTAATCAGGGATCGGCGAAGTCGGGACAACACCGAACAGCACCACAAAGCCGCGCGCCGCGATCCCCGCGGCCTGGTCCACCGCCGCCAGGAATTTGGCGGTGTCGCGCACGACATGGTCGGCCGGCATGACCAGGATCAACGCCGCTGGGTCCAGATCGCGGGCGAGCAAGGCCGCCACCGCAGTCGGCGCGGCGGTGTTGCGGCCGGTCGGCTCCAAGGCGATGAGCGGCTCCTTCGCCCCGATCAGGCGAAGCTGCTCGGCGATCGTAAAGCGGTGTTCGGCGTTAGCGACGACGATCAGCGGCTCAAACCGTGCCGGGTCCGACACCCGCGCGGCGGCCGATTGGAGCAGCGTCAGGTCTTCCGTCAGCGACAACAATTGCTTTGGATGGCTCTCGCGCGACGCCGGCCACAGCCGTGCGCCCGTCCCGCCCGAGAGCAGCACCGGGAAGATCCTGGAACCACGCGTGCTCACGAAAACCCTCTTCTCGACCGCGCCGATTCAAGGGCGCGCGCCAGCCTATGGCACGGCTGAGGCAAGAACACGCCCTGACGAATGCCGAGCCGCGGCCTATTTGATCGTTGTGTTGATGGTCAAGCGGCGCCCCGCTCGCTAGCCTTGGCCCGAAGCTTCTGGGCGTCGGAGAGGAATTTCAAATGAATCGCATCCCGGCCGCGATAGCCGCCGCACTCCTCGCCTTGGCCATTTCCAGCGCTGTGCAAGCCGAACCGGTCGACGTCGTCGTGCGGGCGCTCAGCAAGGACGCCAAGTTCATCGGCGACGGCATGGGCGGCGTTCAGGTCACCCTCACCGACGCTGTCACCGGCCACGAACTGGCCAAGGGGCTGATCACCGGCACGACCGGCGACACCCAGAGGATCATGGTCGCCCCGCGCCAACGCGGCGCCGTCCTCTCCACGCCCGACGCCGCCGCGTTCCGGACGACGCTAAACCTGGATCGCCCGACCCTGGTCAAGGTCGAGGCCGTGGGTCCTCTCGGCAAACCTCACGCCCAGATCACCGTCACGTCCATGAAGTGGCTGCTGCCCGGCCAACCGCTGACCGGCGACGGCTGGCTGCTGGAGTTTCCCGGCCTCGTCGTCGAGCCGGCCTGGAGCGTCGAGGCCGGCGGCCTGAAGATCGACGCCAAGGTCACCTTGATGTGCGGTTGCCCGATCGAGCCCGGCGGCCTCTGGGACGCCGCCAAGTACGACGTGCAAGCGACCCTGTTGAACGGCGGCGAAACTCTCTCCACCACCACGCTCGCCTACGCCGGAAAGCCGTCGACCTTCGCCGGAAGACTGCCGGCGCCGAAGGCTGGCGCCTATCGCTTGCGCGTCATCGCGACCAACCCCGAGACCGGGAACACCGGCGTGGTGGAGCAGCCTGTAAGCGTCACACAGGGACGATGATCGGACTTCCAGGACCAGCGCCCCTCGCCTTCGGTCTTGGAGCGCCTATATGGCGCTGATGGTTGATCTCTCGGTTCTAGACTTGTCGCCCATCGTCGAAGGCGGCGATGCGGCCCAATCCCTCCGCAACACCCGTGACTTGGCGCAACACGCCGAGCGGCTCGGCTACCGTCGCTATTGGCTGGCCGAGCACCACAACATGACCGGGGTGGCGAGCGCCGCCACCGCCGTGGTCATCGGCCATGTCGCGGGCGGCACCTCGACGATCCGCGTCGGCGCCGGCGGCGTGATGCTGCCGAATCACGCGCCGCTGGTGATCGCCGAGCAGTTCGGGACCTTGGCCGCGCTCTATCCGGGCCGCATAGACCTGGGCCTTGGCCGCGCGCCAGGTTCGGATCAGGCGACGGCGCGCGCGTTACGTCGCAACCTCGCGGGCGACATCGACCAGTTCCCGCGCGATGTCATCGAGTTGATGGACTACTTCAAGCCGGCGCAGCCGGGCCAACAGATCCAGGCGGTGCCGGGGGCTGGTCTCGACGTCGATTTCTGGATCCTGGGCTCCAGCACCTATGGCGCGCAGCTCGCCGCAGCGCTCGGCCTGCCCTATGCCTTCGCCTCGCACTTCGCGCCCAGCCAGCTTGAGAGCGCGCTAGCCATTTATCGCAGCCAGTTCCGGCCCTCCGAGCATCTGGCCAAGCCCTATGTGATGCTGGGCGTCAACGTCACCGCGGCCGAGACCGACGAAGAGGCCGAACGGCTCTTCACCTCGCTGAAGCAGGCCTTCATCAATCTGGGTCAGGGACGTCCGGGTCCGTTGCCGCGCCCCGTCGATGATCCGCATCGTCAATTGGATGAGATCGGCGGCCCGATGCTGCGCCAGAGCCTGAGCTGTTCGATTGTCGGTTCGGCCGAGCGCGTTCGCCAAGGTCTGGCGGACTTCGTCAAGCGCACTGGCGCCGATGAACTGATGGTCACCGCGCAGATCTACGACCACGCCGCGCGGGTCCGATCGTTCGAGATTACCGCCCAGGCGCGCGATGAACTCGCGCGCCTGGCGGCCGTACCAGCTTAGGAGTTGTCTTCGGTCGGGGCTTCCGGACCGTTCTTCTTGATGGACTCGATCGCCTTCTGGGCGCTGGCCTTGGACGTATAGCCCTCGGTCGCGAAGATCACTTCGCTATTGTACTTGAAGCGAACCCGAAACTCGCCAGCCTTGTCTTTGTAGATTTCAAACTTATGCGCCACTGATCGTCTCCATTGGACCGTTGAACTATCTCACCCGCCCCGGGGCGCAGACTTGGGCGCCGCCCGGCCCGGGTCAAGCCCGGTCCGCTCGGGCGCCGCCACACTACGGTCACGCTCCGACGAGACTTTGCAAGCTTGGAAATCGCTTCCCATCTAAGGGCCATCTGTCCCCCTGGACCTGGAGATCGCCATGCGCGCCTTGCTTCTCGCCACCTTCGCGACCCTGGCGTTAGCCGGGTCCGCCAACGCCGCCGATCCGCTGTCCACCGTCTCGAGCGTTGAGGTTAAACTCAGCCCCGAACTCCAGAAGAAGGCCGTCGAGGACTACGGCGTCCGGGACGTCCAGCGCCTGGCCGACGAGTTGAAGAAGGACGTCGAACGCGAACTGCGGCGAACAGGCGTGCTGGCCGGCGGCCGGGTCGAGCTGACGCTCGTCGATGCACAGCCGAACCGGCCGACTTTCAAACAACTCGGCGACCGACCAGGCCTCTCCATGGAGAGCTTCGGCGTCGGCGGCGCGGCCATAGAGGGCCAGGCGATCTCGGTCGACGGCCACGTCACGCCGGTTCGCTACAATTGGTACGAAAGCGACATCCGCCAGGCCCGCGCCTCCACGACCTGGTCGGACGCCGAGCGCGCCATCGATCGGTTCGCGTTCCAGCTCGGCCGCGGCGACGCCTACGCGCGCCGATAACGCCGATAGGCCTTGCCTCACAGAACGCCGCGCTGTCTGATCCACGCCGCCCACCGGAGCGTTTGTAAGCCGGGCGTATTAGGGGAAGAGTGAGATGACCGCGCAGGCGGACCGGCGTTCCAACTGGACTTTGGCGGCGCTCGCCGCCCCTTGTCTCCCGCTGGCGGGCCTGGGCCTGCCGCTCGTGGTCTATCTTCCCGAATATTACACGAATCAGCTGGGCCTCAGCCTGGCCTCGGTCGGCGCGGCCTTCGGGGCGGTGCGCCTGCTCGACATGGCCTTCGACCCCTATATCGGCGGCGTGATGGACCGCACCCGTTCGCGCTTCGGGCGGTTCAAGCTGTGGTTCGCCATCAGCGCGCCGATCCTGATGCTGGCCTCCTACATGTTGTTCATGGCCAAGCCCGGGGTCAGCAGCCTCTACCTCTGGCTCTGGCTGCTGGTGGTCTATGCCGGCGTCTCGATCGCCGGCCTGTCGCAGCTGGCCTGGGCCGCGGTGCTCTCGCCGCAGTACGACCAGCGATCAAGAATCTATGGCTGGTGGCAGGCTGGCAACGTGGTCGGCATGATCCTGGTGCTCACCCTTCCGGCCCTGCTCCCCCTACTGGGCTTCAAGGGGCACGGCTCGGGCGTGCAGGCCATGGGCTGGTTCATCGTCATCCTGATGCCCATCACGGTCGCGCTCGCCCTGTGGAAGGTGCCTGAGCCGCAGGTGGTCTCCGAGGTCAAGAAATCCGGCTTCCGAGAATATCTTGCGCTCTTCAAGCGCCCATCGGTGGTCCGCATTCTGGTCGCCGATCTGTTGATCGGCACCGGCCCGGCGATCACCGGCGCGCTGTTCTTCTTCTTTTTCGGCCGGGTGAAGGGCTTCAGCCACGCCGAGGCCAGCCTGCTGCTGCTGATCTACTTCATCGGCGGCCTGGTCGGCGCGCCGCTGTGGACGTGGCTTTCGTACAAGATCTCCAAGCACAAGGCCTTGGCCGTCTCCGGCGTCGTCTATGCGGGCCTGACCATGTGCTCGCTGATGATCCCGCAGGGCGCGATGATCCCGGCTGCCGTCCTGATGTTCATGATCGGCGTTCCCTTCGCCGCCGGCGCTTTTCTGCTCCGCGCCATGATGGCCGATATTGGCGATGAAGAGCGGCTGGCCAGCGGCGTCGACCGCACCGGCCTGCTCTATGCGATCCTCTCCGGCACGGTGAAGATCGGTTCGGCCGCGGCGATCTTCATCACCTTCCCCCTCCTTCAGTTGATGGGTTTCGACCCCAAGGGCCAGGGCGTCGACACCGGCCTGCAAGGTCTGGCGATCCTCTTCGCTGCGGTCCCGGCGGCCATGTCGATCATCGCCAGCTTCATCGTCTGGGGCTTCCCGCTGACCGCTGAACGCCATGCCGAGATTCGCGCGGGCCTGGCGGCGCGCGATATGAAGGAGCCCGGCCTCGCCGAGGCCGCGCCCGAAATGGGCTCCGCCCCCCTGCTGACCAAAGAAATCAATGCCGCTGTCCGCCCCGCCGAATGACGAGAAGCCCATCGACCGACTGATCGCCATCATGGCGAGGTTGCGCGACCCACAGACCGGTTGCGCCTGGGATCTGGAACAGACCTTCGCGACCATCGCGCCCTATACGGTCGAGGAAGCCTATGAGGTCGCCGACGCCATCGAGCGCGGCGATCTCTCCGACCTGCGCGAGGAACTGGGCGATCTGCTGCTGCAGGTCGTCTTCCATAGCCGGATGGGCGAGGAGCAAGGCGCCTTCGCCTTCGACGACGTGGCCAACGCCATTTCCGAGAAGATGATCCGCCGCCATCCGCACGTCTTCGGCCCCGAGAGCCAGCGCACCAGCGCCGAACAGACCCAGGCCTGGGAAGTCATCAAGGCCCAGGAGCGGGCGACCAAGGGCAAGAACAAGAGCTTGCTGGACGACGTCCCGACCGGTCTGCCTGCCCTGACCCGAGCGGTGAAGCTGACCGCGCGCGCCGCCCGCGTCGGCTTCGACTGGCCCGACGTCTCCCTTATCTTCGACAAGCTGCGCGAGGAGACCGCCGAGTTGGAAGCCGAGATCGCGGCTGACGACAAGGCCAAGATGCGCGATGAGCTGGGCGACATCCTGTTTGTCTGCGCCAATCTGGCTCGTAAGCTCGACATCGAGCCGGAGGACGCCCTGCGCTCCACCAACGCCAAGTTCGCGCGGCGCTTTCAGTTCATCGAGGCCGAGCTGGCCGCCGGCGGCAAGACGCCAGGCGACTCCGATCTGGCCGAGATGGATGCGCTGTGGGACGCGGCGAAGGCGGCTGAGAAAGCCGGCTAACGCACCACCCGATGGTCGTCATGGCTGGAGGTGATCCCAACCATGACGAGCTATCGAGGGGCCTATAGCGGGCTCAGATCAACCTTCGGGAACAGTTGCTCGAACTGCCCCAGGGCTTGCGGCTCCAGGCGAACGGCGAGCCGCACACCGCCTTCGTCATCTTCGATCCGGTCCAGCACCCGGCCATGCCGGTAGAGCCAGGCCACCGCCGCGCCCTGGGCCGGCGTCGCATAGACCGAGACCGGCGGCGCATCGTCCACCAGGCGAGCGACGGCTTCGAGCAGGGCCTCGCAGCCCTCCCCGCTGACCGCCGACACCAGGACCGCCGGCGGGTTCGAACGCCGCGCGTCGCCCTGCAGATGCTCGCGGGTTTCCTCGTCGACCAGGTCGGCCTTGTTCCAGACCTCGACGAAATTGCGGTCGGCGACCTCGATCCCCAGGCGTGACAGCACGGCGCGCACGTCGGCGGCCTCTGCGTCGCTGTTTTCGCTGGCGATGTCGCGGACATGCAAGATGACGTCGGCCTCCTTCACCTCCTCAAGGGTGGCGCGGAACGACTCGACCAGTTCGTGCGGCAGATCGGAGATGAAGCCCACCGTGTCCGACAGGATCGCCGGCCGGCCGTCAGGCAAGTTCAGCATTCGCAGCGTCGGATCGAGCGTAGCGAACAGCATGTCCTCGGCCACCACCTCGGCGTTGGTCAGCCGGTTGAACAGCGTCGACTTGCCGGCGTTGGTGTAGCCGACCAGGGCCACGGCCGGGAACGGGTGGCGCTGGCGCGCGCCACGCTGGAGGTTGCGCGTGCGGCGCACCTCGACCAACTCGCGCTTCAGCTTGCTGATCTTCTCGGCCAACAGCCGACGGTCGGTTTCGATCTGGGTTTCGCCAGGACCGCCCATCACCCCGAAACCGCCGCGTTGGCGTTCAAGGTGGGTCCAGGTGCGAACCAGGCGCGAGCGCTCGTAGGAGAGCCTGGCCAGTTCGACCTGCAGGATGCCTTCGCGGGTCCGGGCGCGGCGGGCGAAGATCTCGAGGATCATGCCGGTACGGTCCATCACCTTGACCTGCCAGGCCTTCTCCAGATTGCGCTGCTGGACGGGCGTCAGGGCGTCATCGACGACGGCGACATCCACGTCGAGCTGGAAGCAAAGCTCCCCGATCTCGATGACCTTGCCGCTGCCGAACAGGGTGGCGGGGGTGCGTTTGCGCAACGGCGCGGTGATCGCGTCGCGGATTTCGAGATCAAGGGCCTCGGCGAGCCCCACGGCCTCGTCCAAGCGCGCCTTGGCGCTCCGGGGCGAGCCGCGGGCGTCACGCTCGGGATGGATGACAAGCGCCTTTTGAGCCGGCGCTTCACGGTCGATCAACTTCGAGGTCAATCCGCCTCGTCTTCCGCAGGCTCATACAACTGAACAGGTTGAGCCGGCATGATGGTGGAGATAGCGTGCTTGTAGACCAGTTGCGACTGGCCGTCCCGGCGCAGCAGCACACAGAAATTGTCGAACCAGCTCACGACGCCCTGAAGCTTGACGCCGTTCACAAGGAAGATGGTCAGCGGCGTCTTCGATTTACGGACGCTGTTCAGGAACGTGTCCTGAAGGTTTTGTTTCTTTTCATTGTTGGACATGGCTTGTCGCCCTTTGTTCTGGTTCGGGGGGTAAGACACCCCCCACACACACGAGTGAGGCTAGACCGACCCGCATCACGGGCGCAATCGCGCCTGTCAGTCAGATGGCCGTGGCCCTCGCCCGCTCGATATAGAGGCGCCGGAGCTTCATCGCCACCGGTCCGACCACGCCATCCCCAACAGGTTTGTCGTCGACGGCGATCACGGGCAGCACCAGACTGCCGGCGCCGGTGATGAAAGCCTCCTTGGCGGCCAGCGCTTCGGCCGCGGTGAAGGGCCGCTCATCGACCTTCACGCCCTCGTCCCGGAGCACGTCCAGCAAGGTGTAGCGGGTGACGCCCCGCAGTATGTTGGCGTTGGTGTCGCGGGTCCGCAGCGTGCCGTCGGCGTCCACGATCCAGGCGTTCGAGGATGATCCTTCGGTGACGAAGCCGAGGTCATCGACGAACCAAGCCTCGGCCGCGCCACGCTCCTTGGCCGCCTGCTTGGCGAGCGCGTTCGGCAACAGGCCGACGGTCTTTATGTCGCACCGGCCCCAGCGGTTCTCCGGCGTGGTGATGACCTTTACGCCCTTCGCGGCCTTGGCCTCGGTCGCGACGCGATCGACGGCCGACACCGTGATCACGATGCTCGGCGCCACCGGCTCATCGGGGAAGGCGTGGCCGCGAGTCGCGACCCCGCGTCCGACCTGCAGATAGACTAGGCCTTCGCGGACGCGGTTCTGACGCACGGCCTCGCGTAGCACGATGGTCAGCGCCTCGCGGCTCATCGGCATCGGAATGCGCAGTTCGCCAAGGCTGCGCTCGAGACGCGCGAAATGTCCCTCCGGGTCGGCCAGCTTGCCGCCGAAAAGGGCCCAGACCTCATAGACCGCGTCGGCCAGTTGATAGCCGCGGTCCTCGATGTGGACCACAGCCTGGTCGTGCCGAACGAACTGGCCGTTCACATAGGCGATACGCCCCAACTTACGCGTCCTCTTCTTCCAACGGCCGGGCGCCCGAGAGGCCCAGCGACTTGAGTTTGCGGTGCAGCGCCGAACGCTCCATGCCGATGAAGGCCGCCGTCCGCGAGATATTGCCCGAGAAGCGCAGCATCTGAGCGTTCAGGTACTCGCGCTCGAACACCTCGCGCGCCTCGCGCAGCGGCAGGGCGATGATCTTCTCCGCGCCCAGGTTCGAGGGTTGGTCGGAGATCGCGGCGTCGCCCGGCAGCATGTCGGCGGTGATCGCCTCGCTGGGATCGCCGGCCGCCAGGATCAGCATTCGCTCCACATTGTTGCGAAGCTGGCTGAGATTACCCGGCCAGGCGCGAACCTGCAGCGTCGCCAAGGCGTCGTCGGCCAGCCGGCGGCGCGACATGCCGGTCGCCTCGCAAATCCGGGTGATGAAGTACTCGATTAGCTCTGGGATATCCTCGCGGCGCTCGGCTAGGCCCGGGACGCTCACCGGCACCACGTTCAGGCGGTGGAACAGATCCTCGCGGAAGCGGCCGGCGGTGATCTCCTCACGCAGGTCGCGGCAGGTGGACGAGACCACCCGGACATCGACCTGGACGTCGGCGTCGCCGCCCACCCGCCGGAAGCGTTGCTCGACCAGGACCCGCAGGATGCGGCTCTGGGTTTCACGCGGCATGTCGGCAACTTCGTCCAGATAGAGCGTGCCGCCGTGGGCGCGCTCGAACACGCCGATCTTGGCCGGCCGGCCGCCCTCAAGCTCTTCGCCGAACAGTTCGGAGTCGACCCGTTCGGGCGTCATGCCCGCGGCGCTGATCGCCACGAACTCGTTGCGGGCGCGCGGACTAGCGCCATGGATCAACCGCGCCACCGTCTCCTTGCCCGATCCGGGAGGCCCTGCGATCAGCACCCGGCTGTTGGCCGAGGCCAGCTTGCCGATCAGGCCGCGCAGTTGCTGGGTGACGACCGACTTGCCGATCAGGCCGTCCGGCTGGATCGTCTGAGCCCGCAGCCGCCGGTTCTCGCGCTTCAGGTTGCTGGTCTCCAGCGCCCGCTCGACGCAAAGCAACAGCCGGTCGGATTTGAACGGCTTTTCGAGAAACTCATAGGCGCCGCGCTTGATGGCGCTGACGGCGGTTTCGATATTGCCGTGGCCCGAAATCATGATCACCGGAATGTCGGCGTCGAGTTCCTTGACCAAGTCAAGCAACTCCAAACCGTCCATCCCACCGCCCTGCATCCAGATATCGAGGATCAGCAGGGCCGGTTTACGCGACTTCACGGCCGCCAAGGCGCTTTCGGAGTCGTTCGCCGTGCGCACCGCATAGCCTTCGTCCGACAGGATGCCGGCCACCAACTCGCGGATATCAGCCTCGTCGTCGACCACAAGAACGTCAGCCGCCATCATATCACTCCTGCGTCTTGAGCCGCGCCAGGCGCCAGCTCGGTGTCGGGCAAGGCTTTCGCCTTGTCCGCCGTCGGTAGTTTCAAGATCGCCCGAGCGCCCTGCCCCTGAACCGCATCGGTCAGAATCAGTTCGCCCCCATGATCTTCGAGGATACGTTTCACGATGGCCAAACCCAGCCCCGTGCCTTTTTCCCGGGTGGTCACATAGGGCTCGGTCAGGCGATCGCGGTCCTTATCGGGCAAGCCCACCCCGTTGTCCTCGACCTCGATCTGCACGCCCTGTTCGTCGCAGATCAGACGCGTGACGATCCTGCCCTTCGGCTTGGGCGAGACCGCGGTCCGGGCCGAGACCGCCTCGGCGGCGTTCTTCAGCACATTGGTCAGGGCCTGGGTCAGCATGCGGCCGTCGGCGATCACGGTCGCTTCCGGCACCGGATCGGCCAGTTCGACAGAGATGCCGGGACTCGCCACGCGCTGGGCGAACACGGCGGCCCGGACCAGCTCAGCGCCGTCCTGCGCGGCGAACTTGGGCGCGGGCATACGGGCGAAGGACGAGAACTCGTCCACCATCCGGCCGATCCCGTCGACCTGCCGCACGATGGTGTCCGTGCAACGATCGAAGATTTCCAGGTCTTCATCCGCCACGTCCTTGCGGAACTTGCGCCGCAGACGCTCGGCCGACAGCTGGATGGGCGTCAGCGGGTTCTTGATCTCATGGGCGATCCGCCGCGCCACGTCGCGCCAGGCGGCGTTCCGCTGGGCCGAGACCAGGCGGGTGATGTCGTCGAAGGTCAGCACCAACCCGCCTTCAGAGCGGCTGGCCCGGACCCGCAGCCGATGCGTCTCGCGAGAGCGGACGACGTCCACTTCCTCCTCGGCCTCACCGGCGATATCGCCATGCTCGGCGATGATCACCAGTTCAGGCGCAACCTCCGAGAGCTTGCGGCCATGAACCTGGCCAGAGACCAGGCCCAACAACGCGGCGGCCTGGCGATTGATCGCCGAGACCCGGCCGTCGGCGTCCAGGCCGATAACCCCGGCCGACACTTCCGACAGCACCGTCTCGATAAACTGCCGACGCTCCTCGGCCTCGTCGCCGGCCCGCTTCAACGCTTCTTGTTGAGCCTGAAGATCGTGCGTCATACTATTGAAAGCACGGGACAAGACCGCCAATTCCTCGGGGTCACGATCCGCGTCGACCCTGACGTTCAAGTCTCCGCTCGCAACACGCCCGGCGGCGACCACCAGACGCCCGACCGGCGCCGAAATAGCGCTGGCCGCGCCCATGCCGAGCCATACCGCGCCGACCAGAACCAGCATGGCGGTTTCCATGTAGGAAAGCGCAAAAACGCGTTGAATTCGTTGTCGACTTTCGGCCGCCTCGCGATAGGCGGTGACCGAGTTCGAAGCGTCTTGAAGCTGGCTGACGATCCCCTGCTGGACCGGTCGGGTGATATAGAGATAGGCGTCCGGATAGGCCGACAGCTTGTAGAGCGCCCGCGTCAGGTCGGTGGAGACATAGATCACCGCGTCCTCGTCCGCGGCCGCGAAACTCGCCAGCGGCGGCGCCAGGAATTTCGGCGCATCGACCGCCTCGGCCCGCGCCAGAATGCGACCCTCGCGGTCGATCAGATAGGCGGCCGGAAAGGCGTGATAGGAGGCCTGTAAGCCCAGGAAGTGACCGAAGGTGACGGGACTGGCCTGCAGCGCCGGCGCCGCACGGTTCAGATCCTGCGCCATCAGGAACACGTGCTCTTCAACGAACCGCGTCTGGTCCTCGACATAGGAGCGCATCACCGTCGCGGCGTTCTCCACCACCGTCTGCACCCGCTCGGAGAACCAGTTCTCGACGCCTCGATTGACCAGCACCGTATAGAACAGCGCCACGACCATCGCGGGCGCGACCGCCGCCAGGGCGAACAGGGTCACGAATCGAAGATGGAGCCGCGCCGCCGGATCGCTCGAGCGCGCCTTCAGCATCCCCATGATCCGGAAGCCGACCTGGGCGGCCAGCGCCAGGATCAGCACCAGATTGAACGCCAGAATCGCCAGGATATTCTTGGAGGCCGGGGCCAGGGGGCCGGTCTCGGGCGGCGAGGCCGCCAGCGAAATCGCCACCGCCGTCAGCAGCGCAGCCAGCGCATATCCGCCGCCGAGCACATAGCGCGACTGCAACGCCCGCCATATCCGCGCGGCGGGCTCCACTTCAGTTCCGCCATCGTGAACTTGGGACGCCATGATCGGGTGACCCTAGCGAAAACCGTGACCAGAATTCAACAGAGATGTGGCGCAGAAGCGTCAGTGAAACCAGATGTGATGACAAGCCGGTTTTGGCGCGCTATCTATGAGGGGATGATCCCCTCGGCCAGCCAATATTCGTTTTGGTATTTTAGCTATTCCGATGCCGCTGGCGGAGGAAGGGGATCGCACGACAGGACCGTCCTGTCGTAGTCCGAGACCCAACAGCCGCCAGTCACCTGGCGGCTTTTTTTATGCCGCCGCGTGACGCTTTTCCTGGAGCGCACCCGTGCCAGACCTAACCGACGACCTTCGCATCCTAGACATCAAGCCCCTCGACACGCCGGCCGAGGTGATGGCTTGCCTGCCGGCCGGCGCGACCGCTTCAGCGACCGTGGCCAGCGCCCGGCTCGCGATGCATGGCATCCTTCATGGCCAGGACGATCGCCTGATCGTCGTGATCGGCCCTTGTTCGATCCACGACCCCGTCGCGGCGATGGACTATGCGCGGCGCCTGGCCGCCCAGCGCGCCCGGTTCACCGGGACGCTCGAGATCGTCATGCGGGTCTATTTCGAGAAGCCCCGCACCACGGTCGGCTGGAAGGGCTTGATCAATGACCCGCACCTGGACGGCACCTTCCGCATCGACGAGGGCCTGCCCCTGGCGCGCAAGCTGCTGATCGAGGTGGGCGAGCTTGGCCTGCCGGCCGCGGTGGAATTCCTGGACGTCATCACGCCGCAGTACATGGCCGACCTGGTCAGCTGGGGCGCGATCGGCGCGCGAACCACCGAGAGCCAGATCCACCGAGAGATGGCGTCCGGCCTCTCCTGCCCGGTCGGTTTCAAGAACGGCACGGACGGGAACCTGCGCATCGCCGTCGACGCCGTCAAAGCCGCCAGCCAGCCGCACCATTTCCTGGCGGTCGGCAAGGATGGCCGCGCCTCGATTGCGGCCACCCGAGGTAATGTCGACAGCCACGTCGTCCTGCGCGGCGGCAAGACCCCGAACTATGACGCCGCCGGCGTCGCCGCAGCCTGCGCCGAACTCGCTTCCAGCGGGCTGCCGCAGAACCTGGTCATCGATGTCAGTCACGCCAACAGCCTCAAGAAGCCGGAGAACCAGCCGGCCGTCGCCCGTGACGTCGCCAGTCAGGTCGCGGCTGGCGACCAGCGCATCGTCGGAGTGATGATCGAAAGCCATCTGGTCGCCGGCCGCCAGGACCTCGTAGCCGGCCAAGCGCTGACCTACGGTCAGAGCATCACCGACGGCTGCATCGACTGGGACACCTCGGTCGAGGTGCTGGAGGAACTGGCCATGGCGGTCGAGGCTCGTCGACGAGCCAAAGTCGGCATCGCGACCACGACGACGGCTAAGATCGGCACCGTCTAGCTCCCCCCATAGTTCGTCATGGCCGACCTCTTGTGTCGGCCATCCATAGACACCAAGGTCGACGACTTGCCTGAGCGGTCCGCGTGTATGGATCACCGGGACAATAGCCCGGTGATGACGAGCTAGAATGTGTCAGGGCCGCTGCTCGAACCTAGCGGCGGCCCCGGCTCATCTCGACCCCGAGGTCCTGGATCTTCTTGCGCAGGGTGTTGCGGTTGAGGCCCAGGATCTCGGCGGCGCGGACCTGATTGCCGCGGGTGGCCGTAAGGGTGAGCTGGATGAGAGGGCGCTCCACCTCCTCCAACACCCGATCATAGAGGCCGATCGGCGGTATCCCGTCGGGCTGCTCGGCGAAGTAGCCGCCCAGGTGGCGCTCGACCAGGGCGGCCAAGGTGACCGGCCCCTCCTGCCCGGGGATCACCGGCTGATGGTCGGCCAGTTCGCGCTCGACGATCCGGGCGCTGATCAGGTCCTCGGCATAGAGCGCGCAGATCCGGCGGATCAGGTTCTCCAACTCGCGCACGTTGCCGGGCCAGGCGTGCAGCTTCAGGCGCTCCAGCGCCGCGGCGTCGATGGTCTTGGACGGCAGCCCCTCGCGGTTGGCGCGCAGCAGGAAGGCCCGCGCCAGGTCCGGAATGTCGTCGGTGCGGTCACGCAGCGGCGGCAGGCGCAGCGGCGCGACATTGAGGCGGAAGAACAGGTCCTCGCGGAACAGGCCCTGCTGAATCAAGGCCCGCAAATCGCGATTGGTCGCCGCGATGACCCGCACATTCGGCGGCCGGCCGGTCCGGGGATTGATCGACTGCTCCGATCCGTCGATCACCCGCAGCAGGCGGGTCTGGGCGTCCAGCGGCATGTCGCCGATTTCGTCCAGAAACAGAGTGCCGCCGTCGGCGTCCACCAACTTGCCGTAGTCGCCGTCGTCGCGGCCGAACAGTTCGGCCTCGACCCGTTCGCGTGGCACCGCGGCCAGGTTGATCACCACGAACTTGCCGTCCTTGCGACGGCCCATGTCGTGCAGGGCGCGCGCGACCAACTCCTTGCCGGTTCCGCTCTCCCCCAGGATCAGCACCGTCAGGTCCGCGCCGACCAGCCGGGCGATCGTGCGATAGACGTCCTGCATCGGCCCCGAGCGGCCGATCAGCGGCAAGCGTTCGTCGCGCACCGCGCGAGCCTGGGCCTTCGAGGCCTCGGCGTCGGCCGGCCGCGACAGGGCCCGGCGCGCAGCGGCGGTCATGTCGTCCAGATCGAAGGGCTTGGAGATGTATTCGAAGGCGCCGACCTCGGCGGCGCTGACCGCCGTCAGCAAGGTGTTCTGCGCGCTCATCACGATGACCGGCAGCTTGGGCCGCTCCTTACGGATGCGCGGCAGCACGTCGAACACGTTTTCGTCGGGCATCACCACGTCGGTGACGACCAGATCGCCCTCCCCGTCCGACACCCATTTCAGGAGGGTGGTGGCGTTGCCGGTGGCGCGGACCTGGTAGCCCAGCCGGGTGAAGGCCTGGCTCAACACCAGCCGGATCGAGGCGTCGTCATCGGCGATCAGGATTTTCTTGCTGGCGTTGGCGGTAGCATTCATGCCGGCATATCCTCTTCAGACGCGATCGGCAGCAGCACGCGGAAGGTGGTGCGGCCAGGTTCAGATTCGAAATCGATCAGGCCGCCGTGGCCGGCCACGAGCTTGGCCACCAGCGCCAGGCCAAGACCGGCCCCATGACTCTTGGTGCTGACAAACGGCTGAAACAGGCTTTCGCGAATGTGGGCCGGAACCCCGGGACCATTATCCTGGACTCTGATCTCCAGCGGCGCGCCCCGCAGGACTTGCCCCTTGGCGGCGCGGACCTTCACCCCGTGGCGATAGGCGGTGCGAACCGTGATCGCCCCCCGGCCGTCGCCGCGTGAATGAGCCGCCTCGGCGGCGTTCTTCACCAGATTCAGGAAGATCTGGATCAATTGATCCTCGTCCCCCAGCGCCGGCGGCAGAGAAGGGTCGTAATGGTCGCTGAGTTGCAGGCCGTCGGCGACGCCGTTGGCCGCCAAGGCCTTCACCCGGTCGAGGACCAAGTGGATGTTGACCGGCCGGCAATCGGGCGGCGCGTCGTCGGAGAAGGCCTCCATCCGGTCCACCAGGCGGCGGACGCGGTCGGTCTCGTCGACGATCAACTGAGCCAGCGGCGCGTCTTCAGCCCCGGCGCTCGACTTCAGCAACTGGGCGGCGCCGCGAATCCCGGCCAGCGGGTTCTTGATCTCGTGAGCCAGCATATGGCCCAGGCCGACGATGGTCCGCAGGCCGGCCTGCTCGGCGCCGGTCCGCTCGCCGCCCAGCGCGCGCCCCTTGACGTGAAGCGTGAGCAGGATCGAACCGTCGCCCAACGGAGCGGCCGCGCCGTCCGCCTCGAACGAGGGGTGACCAAACAGGCTGATCTCCACGCCGCGCTCGCGGACCCTGACGCCTTCTTCCACGGCGCGGTCCAGCAAGGACACAAGGGCCGAGCCCGGCGGCAGGGCGGCGGCGAACCGCCCGCGCATCAGCAGGCCGAGCCCCTGGCCGAACAGGGCTTCGGCCGCCTCATTGACCGCCACCAGCGCCCCGCTCGGATCAACCACCAACGCCGGTTCCGGCGAGAGGTCGAAGGCCGCGGCCTTCAGCGCCTCGAGTATGGCGTCCGACGGAAGCGCGCGGTTCTGGTTGTTCATGCCGCCAGCTTCGCATCGGGATTGCGCCACAGCGCCGTCAAGCCGGCCTCGACCTCGCCGGCATCGTCCAGGCGGCACAGGGCCGATCGGGCGGCGCGCCGGGCCTGCGCGTCGCCAGGCCAGGGGGCGTTCTCGACATAGGCCGCCAGATGCTTGCGGAAGATGCGCAGGCCGAGGCGGTCGCCGTAGAACTTCAGGCTGTCGCGGAAATGGTCCAGAGCGATGGTCAGCCGCGCCTCGACATCGGGCTCCACGAACGCCCGCCCCGCCAGTTCGGCCTCGATCTGGGCGGCGATCCAGGGACGCCCATAGAGCCCGCGCCCCACCATCACCGCGTCGGCGCCGGACGACGCCAGGGCGCGCCGGGCGCTGTCGCCGCAGACGATGTCGCCGTTGACGATCACCGGGATAGACACCGCGTCCTTGACCGGACGCACCGCGCTCCAATCGGCGGCGTCCTTGTAGAATTGCGAGCGGGTCCGGCCATGGATGGTCACCGCCTGGGCGCCGCGAGCCTGCGCCCGCGAAGCAATGTCGGGCGCGTTCTTCGAGGCCTCATCCCAGCCGAGCCGCATCTTCACCGTCACCGGGACATCGACAGCGTCCACCGCCGCAGCGATCAGGCGCTCGGCCAGTTCGGGATCGCGCATCAGGGCCGAGCCGGAGAGCACGCCGGTGACCTCCTTGGCGGGGCAGCCGAAGTTCAGATCGATGATCTGCGCCCCGGCCTTGGCCGCAAGGCGCGCGCCCTGCGCGATATGCGCCGGATCGTGACCGACCAACTGCACCACCATCAGCGGCAGTCCCTCGCCCACCGCCGCACGCCGAACCACATCGGGGCGTCCCTTGGCGAACTCGTCGCAGGCGACCATCTCGGTGGCGACATAGGCCGCGCCCAGCTTGCTCGCCGCCTTGCGGAACGGCAGATCGGATACGCCGGTCATCGGCGCGAGCCACGCGCGGCCGCCGACATCCACATTCCCGACCGTAAGCGAATTGCTCATTTTATAATCACTCGCATAGCCCGTCTTTTAGGCAAATTGTGCCGAGCCGTAAAGCCTGGACACGCCGGGCACGAGCCCTAAACAAGCCGCATGACTTTTTCAGCCGTCATCGTCGCCGCAGGCGCAAGCACCCGCGCTGGACCCGGCGCTCCCAAACCCTGGCGCAGCTTGGGCGGCCGCTCGATTCTGAGCTGGTCCATCGAGGCTCTCGTGGCAGCCGGCGCGAGCGAGATCGTCGTTGTCGCCGCGGCCGAACGGGTCACCGAGGCCGCTACGCTCCTTGCCGGAACGGCAAACGCACGCGCCGTCCCGGGCGGCGCGACACGGGCGCTGTCGGTTCAGGCCGGCCTGGCCGCGCTCACCGCCGCTGCGCAGACCCCCGTGCTGATCCACGACGCCGCCCGCCCCTTCGTAACCCGCGCCCATATCGAACCGCTGCTGGCCGCCCTCGCCTCCGCCGACGGCGCGGTCCCGGCCCTGCCGGTGGCCGACACCCTCAAGCGCGGCGCCGGCGCCATCGAGGCGACGGTCTCGCGTGACGGGCTGTGGCGAGCCCAGACGCCGCAAGCCTTCCGTCTCGCCACCCTGCGCGAGGCCTACGCGGCATGGCCCGCCGACGCCGAACCCACGGACGACGCCGCCGTGGTCGAACGAGCCGGCGGACGGGTGGTGATGACGCCGGGCGATCCCATTCTGATGAAGTTGACCTATCCGGAGGATTTCGCCATGGCCGAGCGTCTCGCCGCCACATCGCGGATCACCCGCATCGGCCAAGGCGTCGACGCCCATCGCTGGGGCCCGGGCGACGCCGTCTGGCTGTGCGGCGTGAAGATCGATCACGACCAGACCCTGATCGGCCATTCCGACGCCGACGCGGGCCTCCATGCCCTGACCGACGCCATACTGGGCGCGATCGGCGACGGCGATATCGGGGAGCACTTCCCGCCCAGCGACCCGCAATGGAAGGGCGCGGCCTCCGACCGCTTCCTGATCCACGCCGTCGAACTGGTCGCAGCGCGCGGCGGGCGCATCCTCAACGCCGACGTGACCCTGGTCTGCGAGCGCCCGAAGATCCGGCCGCATCGCGACGCCATGCGTCAGCGACTGGCCGATTTGATGAACCTGCCCCTCGACCGGGTCAGCGTGAAGGCCACCACCACCGAGGGCATGGGCTTCACCGGGCGCCAAGAGGGCCTGCTGGCTCAGGCCGTCGTCCTGGTCGACACCCCGGCCTGACGCCTTACGGAAGCCAGGTGTAGCGCTCCTTCATCTGCGCGTAGAGCGCGCCGACAAGGTTCATGTAGTCGTCGGTCCACGGCCGGGCGAGCGTCGGATTGGTCGCCTCCCAGCGCGTGTCGGCCTCATAGGGCGCGAGCGCGCTGAGTTGCCGGGTGACGATCATGGCGTCCTCGGCGGACTCCCACAGCGGCGGGCTGCCCTTGGCGGCGCTGTGCCTCTGGATCAGCGAATAGCCGCCCGCCACCTCGGCCACCGCCATGGCGGGACCGCGCAGTTCCAGGTTCCGGTTGGAGAGGTGAAGGATCAGCACCCCGTCGGGCTTCAGCTTGGCGAGATAGCCCTTCATGGCCTCGACCGTCAGCAGGTGGGCGGGCACCGCGTCGGACGAGAAAGCGTCGATCAACAGGACGTCGAAGGTCTCGTTCGGCTGCTTGGCCAGGGTCAGCCGGGCGTCGCCTAGTACATAGTCGATCGCCCCCTTGGCGCACTTGGTCGTGTAACTGAAGTGCTTGGGATCGGTGGCGATCTTGATCACCATCGGATCGATCTCGAAGAAGGTCAGCGCATCGCCTGGCCGGGTGTAGGCCGCCACCGCTCCGGTGCCGAGGCCGACCGCGCCGATCCTCAGCGGCCTCGCCTCATCCGAGCGGCGCGTGAACACCTGTCCGATCGGGGTCTCCGGCGCATAATAGACCAACGGCCGGCACTCATAGTCCGGATGCTGCGCCTGGGCGCCGTGCAGGGTGGTGCCGTGCGACAGCATCTTCACCTGCCCCTTCATGCCAGGAACCGGCATCTCAGACTGCCGCACCACGCCGAAGAAGCTGCGCCAGCTGTTGCGGACATCAACCCGGTCGCCGACCGCTTCGGCCGCCAGCGACAACACGATGATCAGGCCGAAGAACACGATCATCTGGCGTCGGACAAGGAAGGCGCAAACCGCTGCTCCGCCGAGCAGCAGCCTGATGATCAAGCCCGGGCCGTCATCGGCTCCCCAGAAGAGAGCGACGACCGGCGCGATGCAGGCGGCCATCACCCCAAGTGCGAACGTCGCCCAGCGCCACGGCTCCACCGGTCCGATCCCGGGCCGCACCAGACAGGCCAGCGCCAGGACCAGCGGGTACTCCCAGACATTGGTGAAGATCACCGGGGCGACAAAGGCGTTGAAGGATCCGCCGACCACCCCGCCGAACGACATCCACAGATAGAACTCGGTCAGATGCGCCGGGTTGGGGCGGCGGGCGACCATCGCCTGGTGGCACATCAGGGCGGTAAGGAAAAACGCCGCCAGGTGCACGAAGACCTGCACCATGAGGTTAGTCTGCCTGAACGGCAGGATCACCACGCAGGCGGCGATGGCCGCGGCCTGCAGGAGCAGCGTCATCTCGCGTGAGATGATCGGCTTTTCCGAGAAGGCGATGATGAAGGTGGCCAGATAGAGCGCCAGCGGAATCACCCACAGAAACGGCGCGGACGCCACGTCGGTGGTGATGTGGGTCGTAACCCCCAGCATCAGGCTGGACGGGATCGCGGCCAGGGCGACCCAGACGGCGCGCTGCTTCCAGGTCGGCGCCGGGCCGGCGTCGGAGGCTGGTCCCTCGATGGCCGCGGCGCGGGCCCGCGAGACAAACAGGGCCAGCGTCGCCATCAGCAGGATGAAGCCGCCGTAGCCAAGGGTCCATCCGAAGGTCTGTCCCCGCAACGTCGCCAAGGGCTCGACGAGCGCGGGATAGGCGAGCAACGCCAGCAGGCTGCCCATGTTGGACGCGGCATAGAGGACATAGGGCTCCGCGCCGGTCTCGGCGTGGATAGTCCGCGCATGCCAGGCCTGGACCAGCGGTGCGGTCGCCGAGAGCACCGCGAACGGCGCGCCGACCGACAGCGTCAGCACCCCCAGCAGCCAGAGCGAGGGATGGTTGGAGGACGGCTCGCCAACCAGGCCGCTGACATGCAGCGGCAAGACCAGGGCGGCCGCCAGCAGCATTCCCAGATGGATGATCGCCTGGGTGCGAACCGAACTGACCTTCTGCAGGAGGTGCGCGTAGCCATAGCCGGCCAGCAACGCCGTCTGGAAGAAAGCGATGGAGGTGTTCCAGACCGACGGACTGCCGCCCAACAGGGGCAAGACCAGCTTGGCGACCATCGGCTGGACCATGAAGACCAGCCCCGCGCTGGCGAAGATGGTCACGGCGAACAGCGCCGGCGAGATCGAGGCGGCGGGCCGCTCGGCCCCTTCTAACGTGCTCATGATCTCGAATCGGGTTGTGTGTCGGGTGCGCGCGATGTTGTGGTCTGCGCCTGTCGTTGCCTAGAGCCTGTCGGAGTCGCGCTATGTTTTCCCTGGAAGTCGAAACCCTCGCGCGGTTGCTGATCGACGAGGCGCGGCAACGCTCCTTGCGGATCGTCACGGCGGAAAGCTGCAC
Source organism: Phenylobacterium sp. (assembly GCA_040391295.1). Lineage (GTDB taxonomy): Bacteria > Pseudomonadota > Alphaproteobacteria > Caulobacterales > Caulobacteraceae > Phenylobacterium. The sequence continues at coordinate 68,460 of JBEBYB010000006.1, forward strand.
AGGCGGTCTCGTAGCGGCCGCCATCTGTGCGATCCCCGGCGCTTCGGACGTCTTCGAGCGCGGCTTCGTCGTCTATACGAACCGCGCCAAGCAAGAGATGCTGGGCGTCCCCGGCGACCTGATCGCTGACCTCGGCGCGGTGTCCGAACCGGTGGCGCGGATGATGGCCGAAGGCGCCCTGGAGGCGTCCAACGCCCACGTCGCCGTTGCGGTCACCGGCGTGGCCGGCCCCGGCGGCGGCACACCGATGAAGCCGGTCGGCACGGTTCACATCGCCACCGCGCGCTCAAACCAGGCGCTGATGCACCGGGCCGAGCTATTCGACGGCGAGACCCGCGCCGAGGTTCAGGAAATGGCGATGCGCTCGGCGCTGCAGGCCCTGCGCGACCGGATGATCTAGGGGCCGCCTTCCCCCTTATCGTCATGGCCGGCCTCTTGCGCCGGCCATCCATAGACTCCGTCGTCCGGGATTTGCCTGGGCCGATCACGTGTATGGATCACCGGGACAAGATGCCCGGTGAACTTGAGAGGTGGTTGTTGGCCTATCGACCGTAGAGCGCCTGAGCCCGAGCCTCGAAGCAGCTCATCAGCTTGTCCACCGCGTGGTGGAAGTTCGCCG